>NZ_BAAANO010000020.1:49671-80481 GCF_039529845.1 Brevibacterium samyangense
GGCTCCGCAGGAGCCACTTCGTTCCCGAGGCGCCCGTCTCCGGTGGCATCACACGTCACCGGAGGCGGGCGCCTCGGCGGTCGTCGGGACACCGGAAGAATGCCGGAACGCCGGATAGGGCCCGGGAGAGAAGAGAGAACCTACGGGCGGGAGGAGAACCGGCCGAGGAGTTCGACGTGCCCGGCGACGATGAGCATGTCGTTGCTGTTGATGCGCGTCTCCGGGTCCGCGTACGTGAAGTCGCGGCCCGGGCTCTTGACGCCGACGACGGTGACTCCGTACGTCGCGCGGATCTTCGACTCCGCGAGGGTGAAGCCCTGGATCTCCTTCGGCGGGCGCATCTTCACCACGGCGAAGTGACCGTCGTCGAACTCGATGTAGTCGAGCATGCGGGAGGACACGAGGCGGGCGACGCGCGCCCCCGCCTCGGACTCGGGGTAGAGCACGTGCTCGGCACCGATGCGTCGGAGGATCTTGCCGTGGGAGACGGAGATCGCCTTCGCCCACACCTGGTCGATCCCGAGGTCGACGAGGTTCGCGGTCGCGAGGACGCTCGCCTCGATCGAGGTGCCGATCCCGACGACCGCGGTCGTGAAGTCCGCCGCGCCCACCTGGCGGAGCGCATCGAGGTTCGTCGCGTCCGCCTCGACGACGTGCGTGAGTTTCGTCGACCACGCCTGGACGAGTTCGGCGTTCTTCTCGACCGCCATGACCTCGCGACCGATCTTCGTGAGCGCTTCCGCGGTGGCCGCGCCGAACCGTCCGAGGCCGATGACGAGGATCGAGTCGTCGGAGCCGGGTGCCTGTGTGCGCTTAGCCAATGATCGGTCTCTCCTCGGGGTACTTGAACAGGCGGCGGGTGCTCTGCGTCGACAGGGCCGCGGCCAGGGTAATCGTACCGAGGCGGCCGAGGAACATGAGGAGACTGAGGACGTAGAGCCCCGGATCGCTCGCCTCTGCGCTCACCCCGGAGGACAGGCCGCACGTGCCGAACGCGGAGATCACCTCGAAGAGGACGAGGTCGAGCGGCAACCGGGTGATCTGCAGCATCGTGAGCGTGCCGGCGATGACGATGACGAAACCGGCGAGGGTGACGGAGATCGACACCTTGATGACGGCCGGGTCGATCCGCCGCTTGAATGCGGTGACGTCCTTGAGGCCGCGGGCCTCCGCGACCGAGGCGAGGACGAGGACCGCGAGGGTCGTCACCTTGATGCCACCGGCGGTCGACGAGGAGCCACCACCGATGAACATGAGGACGTCGAAGAGGAGGTGGCTCGTCTGGTTCATGTCCGCGACGTCCATCGTCGCGAACCCGCCGGACCGGGGCATCACCGCCATGAAGAGCACCTCCATCGCGGTGGGGAAGGCGCCCTCCTCCCCGAGGGTGCGCGGATTGCTCGACTCGAAGAGGAGGAGGAAGAAGAAGCCGACGGCGACGAGGATCCCGGAGGTCGCGAGAGTGAGTTTCGTGTGGAGGTCCCATTTCTTCGGGGTCCGCCAGAAGAGCGCCATCATGAGCACGCACGGGAAGCCGAGCGCCCCGACGAACACCGCGGCCATGATGACGAAGAGGATCCAGTGGTCGTCGTGGAAGTACTCCATGCCGCCGGGGTGGATCGTGAACCCGGCGTTGTTGAAGGAGGACACCGCGTAGAACACCGAGTACCAGAGGGCGTCCCCGAGTTCCTCCCCGCGGGCGAGGAAGCGGGGGAACAGGAGGGCGGCGACGGTCGCCTCGGCGATGACGACGGTGAGGAGCACGGTGCGCAGCAGCGTGCCGACCTGACCGATCTGGAAGGTGTTCGTCGCCTGGGCAGCGATGAGCTTCTGCCGCACGCCGAGGCGCCCCGACACGGCCATGCCGAGGATCGAGGCGAGGGTGAGGATCCCGAGGCCACCGACCTGGATCGCGGCGGTGATGACGGCGATCCCGAAGTCCGACCAGTACTCCTCGGTGGTCACCGGGGTGAGGCCCGTGACGCAGACGGCGGACACGGCCACGAAGAGGCTCTTCGCGAAACTCACGTCCGCATCGGGGTCACGGTGGGCCGCCGGCAGGCAGAGGAGGGCGACGAAGACCGCGATGACGGCCATGAACGACAGCAGGGCGAGGCGGGCGGGGGAGGCCTCCGCGATCCGGTCGAGGAAGTCGCGGAACCGACGGCCGGAGGTGAGCACCCGCTCGTCGAACATCTCCCGCCTGCTCGTCTTCATCACCCGGCCAGTGTATAGCGGAGCGGGCTCCTCACTCGGGGCGATGCGCGAGGAAGGCGTGCTCGAACACCTCCGCGGCGAACGGGTCGAGGTCGACGGCGCCCGGGTCGTACCACGTGTCGAAGTCCTCGGGCGCCCCGGTGTCCGTGAGTCCGAGTGCCTCGGCGGAGGTCGCCCAGTGCTCCTCGGACTCGTCGATCCGGGCCTCCACGTCGTCGCCGAGCAGTCCGTCGGAGACGACGCCGGCGGTGAGCTCCGCGTTCGTCGTCCGGATGATCTCCGCGGACGCCGGGTCCATCGCCTCGACCGCGCCACCGTGTTCCTTCGCCCCGGCCATCGACGCGGCGGTGCCGTCCATGACGATGCCCGTCATCCCCGCGAGTTGGGTCTGCCCCGCGTCGAAGACGATCTGCCGGTAGGGCAGGGGGAGGGCGTCGAAGGACGGTCCGGCGAGCATCGCCCCGACCGCCCGTGACGAGAAGCTCGTCGCGTCATCGACGTACGTGATGTACGGGGCGACCTCGGGCAGGCTCGATTCCGCAGTGGGCAGGAGTTCGGCGAGCGAACAGTCGACGGTGCCGCGCTGGAGTGCCTCGTACACCTCGACGTACTCCATCGACACGGGCGACGCGCCGAGTGCCTCGACGACGGCGTGGTGGGCGGTCGAGGCGATGCGCACCTGCCGTCCCGCCCAGTCCTCGGGCGCGCTGCCGGGGTCGCGGCACACCATGTAGTAGCCGCCTGACGAGATCATCGGATTGAGAGCACTCGCTCCCTCCGCCGCGTACTCCTCGAGGAGCCCGGTGTTCTGCCAGCCGATGTCCGCGGACACCGCGTTGTAGACGATCTCTCCGAGGAACGGGGAATTCCGCACCCCGTTGAGCGCGGTGGCCGCGGCGTCGTAGGACGGGAACTCCGCGGGCATGTAGATGGGGAGGGCGTAGGAGATGTCGAGCCGCCCGTCCGCGAGTGCGTTGGGGATCTCCGTGTACCCGGCGATCGCCTGCCCCCACACGATGTCGAGGGTGATCCTCCCACCCGAACGCTCCTCGATCTCCTCGGCGAAGGCCCGGGCCTCGGGTGCCATGATCGAGTTCGGTCCGGCGGCCGCCGGTTGGTACGTGAGTGTCACGGGATCGAGGTCGGCGAGCAGCGCGTCGACCTCCTCCTGGGGCGCCCCATGGGCGAAACCCTCGCCCGCGGCACCCCCGCCCCCACCGCCACCGGCGCTCCCGGCGCAGGCGGTGAGCAGGAGCGCGGAGGCGAGAACGGCGGAGACGACGGGGATCCCCGAGCGTGCGGCGGACGACGGACGGTGGGTGGGCGCCGAGGCGCGGGCGAGCGGTCGCATGGGTCACCTGTTCGGGAGGTCGGGGCGGGGCGGACGTGCGGCGGCGGACGGAACGGCCCTCACGCGGGGCGGTGGGGGATGTAGAGCTCCTCGTAGAGCGCCTCCGCCCACGGGGTGAAGTCGACGTCCTCGGGCGTCCACCACTCGTCGACGTCCTCGATGGTGCCGCCGTCGGTGTACCCGAGTTCCTCGGCCCTGGCCGCCCACTTCGCGCCGGCCTCGTCGACACGGGTACCGATGTCGTCCCCGAGGAGCCCCTCGGCGACGACCTTCTCCCGGAGTGCGCCATTCGCCTCGGCGATCGTCGCGTTCACGTCCTCGTCGAACGGAACCGCGCCACCGCCGGCGCCCTTGGCCTGTTCGATCGCCATCGCGGTGCCGTTCACCACGGAGGTGGTACCCGCGGCGGCGCGAGCGACGCCGGCGGAGTCGAAGAGGATCTGCTGGTAGGCGAGGGGGAGCGCCTGGTACGAGGAACCGGCGAGTTCGGCGCCGACGGCCCGCGAGGACATCGAGTCGGCGTCCGAGGTGTATCCCACGTGCGGGGCGACCTCGAGGACGCCGGACTCGGCGGAGGAGATGAGCTGGGCGAAGGTGCAGTCGATGGTCCCGCGCTGGAGGGCCTCGAAGACCTCGACGTACTCCATCGACACCGGCGACGCCCCGAGGGCGTTCGCGACCTCGTGGTGCGCGGTCGAGGCGACCCGCACCTGCTTGCCCTGCAGGAACCCCGCGTCCGTGCCGGGCTGTGTGCACACGCTGTAGTACGCGCCCGAGGCGACGACGGGGGAGAAGGGCACGACGCCCTCGGCCTCGTACTCGGCGAGGAGGTTCTCCGCGGACCAGCCGATCTCCGCGGACACCGCGCTGCTCACCATCTCCCCGACGACCGGGGAGATCGGCAGCCCGGACATCGAGGTCGCCGCGGCGTCGAAGGAGGGGAACTCCCCGGGCATGTAGATGGGGAGCGCGTAGGAGAGGTCGAGGCGCCCGTCCGCGAGGGCGTCCGGGACGTCGGTGTACCCGGCGATCGCCTGCCCCCACACGAGTTCGATCGTGATCTTGCCGCCCGAACGTTCCTCGACCATCTCCTTGTAGGCATGAGCGGAGTCCGCCATCACGGAGGTCGGCGAGGCGGCGGACGGCTGGTAGGTGAGCGTCACCGGCTCGAGGTCGGCGAGGGCTGCATCGACCTCCTCCTGGGGTGCGCCGTACGCGAAGCCCTCGCCGCCACCGGAACCGGAACCCCCGGCGCCGCCGGCGCTGCCGGCACAGGCGGAGAGGGTGAGGGCACCGGCCGCGGACGCGGCCACGAGGAGAGGGAGGGAGCGGGAGGGAACTGTCACGTGAACGCCTTTGTTCGAGGGGACATGTGCGGCGGTTCCGGGGCCGGAGTACGGCCGGAACCGGGTGCGGCCCGCGCCTGTGAGGGCCTAAAGCGAACCTAGTGATTGCTCGGTGCGGATTCAAGTACCGCGGGACGGTGTTCCGGCGACCGCGCTGCGGCGAACGCGGACGCGTCGCGGTGGGCGCGGAGCCCCCCGTGACGGCGGTTACAGTGTTCCCATGACGAGCGGAGCAGAGGCGACGAGGCCGGCCGAGGTGTACGTCGTGTGGGACGAGTCCTTCACCGAGTACGACTTCGGTCCCGCGCACCCCATGCACCCCCTGCGCCTCGATCTCACGGCGAAGCTCGCGATCGACTTCGGGCTCTTCGATCATCCGCGCATCCACGTCCAGGCCGTGGGTGCGGCCGACGAGACGGAACTCGGGAAGGTGCACTCGAGCGGCTACGTCGACGCGGTGAAGGCGGCCGAGGGGGTGCGGGCGGTCGACGCGATCACGACGGCCACGTACGGGATCGGGACCGAGGACGTCCCCCGCTTCGACCACATCCACGAGGCGTCCGGCCGGATCTTCCAGGGCAGCATCGAGGCGGCACGGGCGATCTCCTCCGGTCGCTACGACCGGGCCGTGAACTTCTGCGGCGGGATGCACCACGCGATGGCGGGGAAGGCGAGCGGGTTCTGTGTCTACAACGACGCCGCCGGAGCCATCCGCCACTTCCTCGACTCCGGCCTCGAGCGTGTCCTCTACATCGACCTCGACGCCCACCACGGCGACGGCACCGAGTCGCTCTTCTGGGACGACCCCCGCGTCCTCACGATCTCGATCCACGAGAACGGGCGCTTCCTCTTCCCCGGCACCGGGTTCCCCAACGACATCGGTGGCCTCCGGGCCGCCGCCTCGGCGGTGAACATCCCCCTGCCACCGCGCGCGGACGACAGTGACTGGCTCCGGGCACTCGATGCGGTCGTCCCCGCCGTCGTCCGGGAGTTCGCGCCGCAGGTCGTCGTGTCCCAGCACGGGTGCGACGGGCACCGCCAGGACCCGCTCACCCACCTGCGCCTCAGTGTCGACGCGATGCGGGTGGCGACCATGTGGGTGCGCGACCTCGCGGAGCAGCACTGCGAGGGCAAGTGGCTCGCGACCGGCGGGGGCGGGTACGCCATCGTCGACGTCGTACCGCGGGCATGGGTGAATCTCGTCGCAATCGCCGCGGGTGCGGACATCGGCCCGTGGGAGAGCGTGCCCGAGCGGTGGCAGCGGCACGTGCTCGACCGCGTCGGCCGCCCGGCGCCGGAGATCATGACCGACGGCTACGACGGGGAGTTCCGTCCCTGGTCACAGGGGTTCGATCCGGAATCCGACCTCGACCGTTCGGTGATGTCGACGCGGAAGAACGTGTTCCCCTTCTACGGACTCGACGCGTACTACGACTGACATTCCCGCCCGAGCGTGCCGGTGTGAGGTGGCGGACACTTTTGGGCACAGCGCCGCCGAAGCGATAGAATCGAGCGGTTATGTTCACCGCGTGGACACCTGCGTGCCGGAAAGCTCGTCGGTATCGGTGCCCACGTTCACTCCGACCTCGTGAGGTACACAGTGGGTTCCGTTATCAAGAAGCGTCGCAAGCGTATGTCGAAGAAGAAGCACCGCAAGCTTCTCCGCAAGACCCGCCACCAGCGCCGCAACAAGAAGTAATCGACTTCGTGTGTGCCGCCCCCGTCCGGTTCTCCGGCGGGGGCGTCGCAGCGTCCACCCGCTCATGAGTGTCGCACTCACCTTCCTCACCCGCACCGGTTGTCACCTGTGCGAGGACGCCCGCGCGCGTGTCGCGGAGGCGATCGCCGGACGTGATGTCGTCGTCGAGGAGATCGACATCGACACGGACCCGCAGCTGCAGGCCGAGTACGACTGGGACGTCCCGGTCGTCCTCCTCGGGGGCCGGAAGCACAGCTTCCACCGGGTGGACACTGCCAGGCTCGCCGCGGCGATCGACCGCCTCGCGGCACGCGGGGCGTGAGGCGGCACACGGCACTCGGCACGGCGCGTACAGGACGCGGACAACGCTGACACAGCGGTACGAGGATTCGGGACCAAGCAGAAGGAGGACGGTTCGACGTGAACGCACCTGCGCCGGTCGTCGGACGACTTCCCGGCTATCTGCAGGCTCTCGAATCGCTCCTGCGCCAGGGCATCACCACCGTCTCCAGTGAGGAACTCGCACGCCGCTGCGGCGTCGGTTCGGCCGTGCTCCGCCGCGACCTCTCGCACGTCGGTGCCTCCGGGCGCCGCGGGGTCGGCTACGACTGCGCCCAGTCCGCGGCCCGCCTGCGGGTCTTCATGGGACTCGACCGCACCCGCCGGATCGGGATCGTCGGTGCCGGACGCCTCGGCTCCGCACTCGCCGACTACGCCGGGATCCGCACGAGCGGTTTCGAGCTCGTCGCCGTGTTCGACGTGGCCGCGCCGGTCGTCGGGTCCGTCGTCGGCGGCGTGCCGGTGGCGCACCTCGACGCCCTTCCCGAGGTCGCCGCCGAGCGCGGGCTCGAACTGCTCGTCATCGCGGTCCCCGGACCGCAGGCGCAGGAGGTCGCGGACCTCGCGGTCGCCGCGGGCGTCCGGGGGCTGCTCAACTTCGCGCCCGTCGTCCTCTCCGTCCCGTCCGGGGTCCACGTCCAGCACGTCGACCTCGCAACCGAACTCCAGGTGCTCGCGCACTACACTGCGGCCGCACCCGCACCCGCACCAGTCTCCATTCCGGCACCGGTCTCCGCGGAGACCGTGGTCATCAGCAGGGAGTCACAGTGACCCTTCTCGTCCTGGGAATTTCACACCGTTCCGCCCCGATGTCCCTTCTCGACGCATGCGCGATCGACGGCGGCCGTGGTGCCGCTCTCGTCGACCGGGCCCTCGCCGGCGATCACGTCGACGGCGCGACGGTCCTCGCCACGTGCAACCGTCTCGAGGTGATCGCGGACGTGAGTTCCTTCCACGGCGGCCTCGCGGACCTCGGCAAGGCACTCGTGGAGACGGTCGGGATCGACTGGGAGACCCTGTCGGAGCACGTGTACGTGTACTTCGACGACCGGGCGATGGAGCACCTGCTCACCCTTGCCTCGGGCCTCGACTCGATGGCGCTCGGTGAGGCCCAGATCCTCGGACAGTTGCGGGCCTCCTTCACGGAGGCGCAGGCCGCCGGGCGGCTCACGGGGGGACTCTCCGTCGCGATGCAGCAGGCACTGCGCGTCGGCAAGCGGGCGCACTCGGAGACGGCTCTGGACTCCGTGTCGCAGTCGCTCCTCGACGCCTCGTTCTCCGCCGCGGTCGAGCACATCGGACCCCTCGAACGGGCGAACGCCCTCGTCGTCGGTGCCGGTGCGATGTCGGGCCTCACGGTCGCCTCGCTCGAACGTGCCGGCGTGCGGAGCATCACCGTCATCAACCGGACCCTCGAGAAGGCCGAGCGCCTCGTCGCGGGCGTGGGCGGCCGTGCGGTCGCTCTCGACGCCGACTCCCTCGTCCGGGAGATCACGGATGCCGACCTCATCGTGTCGGTCACCGGGGCCCGCGGCACCGTTCTCGACAAGGACCTGCTCGCCGCCGGGATGCGCCCGGACCTCGACGAGCAGCCGAACAAGTTCCTCGTCGACCTCGCGCTCCCGCACGACATCGACACCGCGGTGACCGAACTCGATCACGTGCGGCTCCTCGGCCTCGACGACCTCGGTGCGATGTTCGCGGAGGAACGCCACGCGGACTCCTCGGACGTCGTCTCGATCATCGGTGAGGTCCGCGGCATCATTCGTGAGGAACTCGAACAGATCGCCGCCGGACGCAAGGCCCGGGAGGTTGCTCCGACCGTCACGGCGCTCCGTGCGCAGGCCGAGAACGTCGTCGACGCCGAGTTCGAACGCCTGGCGCACAAGCTCGGTGACCAGGTCGACGACAAGATCCTCCGCGAGGTCCGGAAGTCGCTGTCCCGGGCGGTCGACAAGATCATTCACACCCCGACCGTGCGGGTGAAGGAACTGAGCGTCGAGGACACCGGCGTCGATTACGCCGCGGCACTCACGACGCTCTTCGACCTGCGGGACAAGACACTCCCGCGCCTCGACCGCTCGCTCGCGACGATGCACGCCCCCGCTCCGGCCCCCGCCGAGAAGCGTCCGGCCGCGCACGTCCCGGCCGACGGCCTCAAGCCGGTCGCCGACCACACGCTCGAGATCGTGGAGCCCGAACGGTGGAACGGCACGACCGTGAAGCTCGGTACCCGTCGCTCGCAGCTCGCCCGCGCCCAGTCCATCGCGATCGCCCAGCAGCTCGCGGCGGAGACCGGCTGGCGCGTCGAGATCGTCGAGGTCGTCACCGAGGGCGACGTCAACATGACCCCGCTCGCGAGCCTCGGCGGCACCGGCGTCTTCGTGTCCGCGGTCCGTACCGCGCTCCTCACCGGCAAGGTCGACGTCGTCGTCCACTCGCTCAAGGACCTCCCGACCGCGCCCGCCGCCGGCATCGCCCTCGCGGCCGTGCCCCCGCGCGTCGACCCGGCCGACGTCATCATCGCCCGTGACGGTCTCACGCTGCGTGAACTGCCCGCCGGGTCCACCGTCGGCACAGGATCCCCGCGGCGCGCCGCGCAGATCCGTACGGCCCGTCCCGACCTCGAGGTCAAGGGCGTGCGGGGCAACGTCGACACCCGTATCCGGCACGTCACCGAGGGTTCGCTCGACGCCGTCGTGCTCGCCGCGGCGGGTGTGCGACGCCTCGGCCGTCTCTCCGAGGTCACCGACGTGCTCGACCCGGCCGTGATGCTCCCGGCCCCCGGCCAGGGTGCCCTCGCGGTCGAGTGCCGGTCGGAGGACGCCGACCTCTCGGAGACCGACGCGAAGCTCCGCCGTGCGCTCCACCGGATCCACGACGAGGCCACGAGCGTCGCAGTCGAGTGCGAACGCGCCGTGCTGTCCCGCGCGGAGGCCGGCTGCTCGGCCCCCATCGGTGCCCTCGCGGAACTCGACGGCAGGGCCCTCACCGTCACCGCCGTCATGGCCGACGAGACCGGTCGCCTGCAGCGCGTCTCGAAGGTCGCGGAGCTGCCCAAGCGCAGCGCGAGCACGGGAGAGGCGGAGATCCGGCTCGCGGCCAAGCAGCTCGGTTTCGACACCGCCGACGCGCTCCTCGAGACCCTCGGGGTCATCCCTGGGACCGCCGCCGGGACGAACGCCCCGGTGTCCCACGTCTCCGCATTCGCGACGGAGGAGGCGCAGTGAGTTCGGGGGAGCGCCGTCCCACCCGGCTGCTCCCCGGCCGGGCCATGGTCTACTTCCTCGGCGCCGGCCCGGGCGATCCGGGTCTCATGACGAACCGCGGTGCGGAACTGCTGTCCCGCACCGCCGTCGTCGTGAATGATCCGCGCGTCCACGACGACATCGTCGAGGCCTACGTGCCGCCGACCGCGACCCGCATCGACTCGACCGAACTCGGCCAGACCGCGTCCACCCGAGGCCGGAGGCTCGCCGGTCTCGCGACCGAACACGGCACGGTCGTGCGCATCGTGCCGCACGACGGCGTGCTGTTCTCCACGACCACCGATGAGGCGGCCGCCTGCATCCGCGCCGAGGTCGGTGTCGAGATGGTGCCGGGCGTCGGCATCAGCTCCTCGATGTCGGCGTACACCGGCACTCCGCTCACGACGAACCGCACCCGTTCGGTCCGGTTCGTCGAGGCCGGACCGCAGACGCACACGGACGTCTCGAAGCACCGCAACACCGGACACGTCGTCACGGGCACCCCGGCCCGTCTCACGGAGGCCCTCGCCGCGCTCGGTTCCGACGGCTGGGAGCCGGAGACCCCGGTGCTCCTGGCCGCGAACCTGTCGACGCTCGGTCAGGTGACGATGGACGCGACGGTGTCCTCGGCCCCCGCACGCCTCGCGGAAGAGCTCTCCGCCGGCACCCTGCGGGAGGACGACATGGTCGTCATGCTGCTGGGCAAGGGGATCGATCAGCGTCAGGACCTCACCTGGTTCGAGTCGAAGCCGCTCTTCGGGTGGAAGGTCCTCATCCCCCGGACGAAGGAGCAGGGGAACTCCACGCGCGAACTCCTCTCCGAGTTCGGTGCCGAGGGCACGGTCGTGCCCACGATCGCGGTGCAGCCGCCGCGCACCCCCACTCAGATCCAGAAGGCCATCCGCGCCCTCGTCGACGGCGACTACCAGTGGGTCGGATTCACCTCGGTGAACGCGGTCCGGGCGGTCCGGATGCGCATCACGGAACTCGGCCTCGACGCCCGCGCGCTCGCGGGCGTGAAGATCGCCGCGGTCGGTGGTCAGACCGCCGCGGCGCTGCGCGACTGGGGCATCGAACCCGAGCTCGTGCCCGCCGGCGAGCAGTCGGCACGCGGCCTCCTCGAGGACTGGCCGGACTTCGACGCGGACATCGACGCGCTCGGCCGGGTCCTCCTGCCGCGGGCGGACATCGCGACGGACGTGCTCGTGAGCGGTCTGCTCGAACGCGGGTGGGACGTGGACGACGTCACCGCCTACCGCACCGTGCGCGCGGCCCCGCCGCCGGCCCCGATCCGCGAGAGCATCAAGACCGGCGAGTTCGACGCGGTGCTCTTCACCTCGTCCTCGACGGTGCGCAACCTCGTCGGGATCGCCGGAAAGCCGCACCGGAACACGGTCGTCGCCTGCATCGGTCCGGCCACCGCGCAGACCGCGCGGGACAACGGCCTGCAGGTCGACGTCCTCGCCTCCGAGGCGAACCTCGGATCCCTCGTGGGCGGACTCGCGGAGTACGCTCGGAACCGCAGGGCCGAGGATCTCGCCGCAGGTCGGACACCGTGCCGACCCTCGCAGTCCCATGCACGGAAGAGGAAGTGACCCGATCATGAGCCGTTATGCACTCGCTCCCGGCGCCGTTCGCCCGCGCCGGTTGCGCACCACGCCCGCGCTGCGCCGCCTCGTCTCCGAGGTCCGGCTGCACCCGGCGGATCTCGTGCTGCCGATGTTCGTCAAGGAGACGCTCACGGAACCGGTCGAGCTGCAGGGCATGCCGGGCGTGTTCCAGCACACTCTCGACTCCCTCGTCGCGGCCGCGGAGGAAGCCGCCGAGGCGGGGATCGGTGGCATCATGCTCTTCGGCATCCCCGCCGACCGGGATGCGATCGGTTCGCAGGTCGACTCGCCCGAGGGCATCCTCAACCGCGCGATCACCGCATGTCAGGAGGCCGTGGGCGATCGCCTCGTCGTCATGGCCGACCTGTGCCTCGACGAGTTCACCGACCACGGACACTGCGGTGTCCTCACCGACACCGGTGCCGTCGACAACGACGCGACCCTCGACCGCTATGCGGCGATGGGCATCGCCCAGGCTCGAGCCGGTGCGCAGGTCCTCGGCCTGTCCGGGATGATGGACGGCCAGGTGGCCGCAGTCCGTGACGCGCTCGATACCGCGGGCTTCACCGACACCGTCATCATGGGCTACACCGCGAAGTACTCCTCGGCGTTCTACGGCCCCTTCCGGGAGGCCGTCGAATCGCAGCTCGACGGTGACCGGCGCACCTACCAGCAGGATCCGGCGAACGGCCGCGAGGCGCTCCACGAACTCGACCTCGACCTCGCCGAGGGCGCGGACATCGTCATGGTGAAGCCGGGCATGCCGTACCTCGACGTCCTCGCGGAGGTTGCCGCAGCCAGCCCCGTTCCCGTGTGGAGCTACCAGATCTCCGGCGAGTACGCGATGGTCGAGTTCGCCGCCCGTGCCGGCGCGATCGACCGGATGCCGGCGATCCTCGAGTCCCTCATCGGGTTCAAGCGGGCCGGCGCGGACGCGATCCTCACCTACTGGGCGACCGAGGTGGCGCAGGAACTCGCCGCCCGGAAGCAGTGACGGGGCCTTCGACATGACCGAATCCGATCCGACATCCTCCTCGACCGACGCACAGCCGGAGGCACCCGAGGTCCGGTGGCTCTCGCCCGCGGAGCAGCACGCCTGGCGTCACTCGCTCGAGAGCTTCGAACTCCTCATCTCCACGCTCGACCGTGAACTACGGGCGTCCCACGGCCTCGCGATGAGCGAGTACGAGATCTTCGTCCGTCTCTCCGAACGTCCCGATCACACGATGCGGATGGCGGAGCTCGCGGACGACCTCGCGATCTCCCGGTCCCGCCTCACCCACATCGTCACGAAGATGGAGAAGCAGGGGTGGGTCGTGCGGTCGGCGTCCGCCGCCGACGGTCGAGGGGTCGAGTGCCGGATGACGGAAGCGGGGTACGCCCTCCTCGTCGACTCCGCGCCCGTCCACGTGCGGGGCGTCCGCGAACACCTCATCGACCAGCTCACGCCCGAGGAGACCGCGGCGCTCGGGTCCGCCTTCGAGAAGGTCAACGCGCACCTGCGATCCGTCCGCACCCGCCCGTGATCTCCACCCTCCTCTGACCTCCACCCGCAACCGCCCGTGAGAAGGAGCCCCATGTCAGCTCGGTCCATCACTCGCTCGCAGGACCTCTTCGCCCGCGCCCAGCAGGTCACCCCCGGTGGCGTGAACTCGCCCGTGCGCGCCTTCGGATCCGTCGGCGGCACTCCGCGGTTCATCGATCGCGCGCAGGGTGCGTTCCTCACCGACGTCGACGGCAACGAGTACGTCGACCTCATCGGTTCCTGGGGCCCGATGATCCTCGGTCACGGGCACCCGGAGGTGCTCGCCGCCGTGCAGGAGGCCGCCGCCAAGGGCTTCTCCTTCGGGACCCCGAGCGAGAACGAGGTGCTCCTCGCCGAGGCCATCACGGCACGCCTCGAACCGCTCGACGAGGTCCGTCTCGTCTCCTCCGGTACCGAGGCGACGATGAGCGCTGTGCGCCTCGCCCGCGGATACACCGGTCGGGCGAAGGTCGTGAAGTTCGCAGGCTGCTACCACGGGCACGTCGACGCCCTCCTCGCCGCCGCCGGATCGGGACTCGCGACGTTCTCGCTGCCGGACACGCCGGGAGTCACCGGCGCCTCGGCCGCGGACACGATCGTCCTGCCGTACAACGACCAGGACGCCCTGCGTGCGGCCTTCGCTCAGCACGGGGACGACATCGCCTGTGTCATCACCGAGGCGTGCCCCGGCAACATGGGCATCGTGCCCCCGCGCGACGGGTTCACGAACCTCATCCGCTCCCTCACGAAGCAGCACGGGGCCCTCATGATCTCCGACGAGGTCATGACCGGCTTCCGCGTCTCCCGCACCGGTTGGTACGGTCACGAACTCGCGACCGAGGGGTACCCCGAGGGCCCCGCCGACCTCTTCACCTTCGGCAAGGTCATGGGCGGTGGCTTCCCGGCCGCGGCCTTCGGCGGTCGCCGTGACGTCATGGCGCACCTCGCACCGGTCGGCCCGGTCTACCAGGCCGGCACGCTCTCCGGGAACCCGGTCGCGACGGCGGCAGGACTCGCGACCCTCCGCCTCACCGAGGAAATCGACGTCTACTCCGTCATCGAGAAGGCGGCGGATGCGCTCCGCCCGGCGATCGCCTCGGCGCTCTCCGAAGCGGGGGTCCCGCACGTGATCCAGAGCGCGAACTCGATGTTCTCGGTGTTCTTCACCGAGGGCGAGGTGCGCAACTACGAGGACGCGAAGGCCCAGCACTCCGAGGGGTACGCCGCGTTCTTCACCTCGATGCTCGACCAGGGCATCCACCTGCCGCCGAGCGCCTTCGAGGTGTGGTTCCTCTCGCTCGCACACACCGAGGACGTCCTCGACCGGATCGTCGCCGCGCTCCCCGCTGCCGCGCGGGCCGCCGCGGCCGCGATCGACGCGGGGCAGTGACATGACGACGGTCCGCATCCACCTCACCCGGCACGGTGAGGTCTTCAACCCCGACGGCATCCTCTACGGCCGGATCCCCGGCTACGGACTCTCCGACACCGGACGGGCCATGGCCGAGCGCCTCGGCGAATGGTTCCCGGAGAACACCGAGGCGATCCGCGCGCTCGTCCAGTCGCCCCTCCAGCGGGCGCAGGAGACGATGGCACCGATCGCCCGTGCCCTGGACATGGACCCGGTGACCGACGAGCGGGTCATCGAGGCGGCGAACCAGTTTGAGGGTCTCAAGGTCGCGCAGGACGTGAAGAAGCCGGCGAACCTCGTGAAGGTCTACAACCCGTTCCGGCCCTCGTGGGGTGAACCCTACGTCGAGCAGGTGCACCGGATGCGCGCCGCGATGGCGACCCTGCGCACGCGCCTCACGGGCATCGCCCGGGCGGAGGGCCTCGACACCGTCGAGGGCGTCGTCGTCTCCCATCAGTTGCCCATCTGGGTGACCCGCCTCGCCGCGGAGGGCCGACCGCTCTGGCACGATCCGCGCAAGCGTGAATGTGCACTCGCCTCGGTCACCTCCTTCACATTTTCGGACGCCACACTGGAGGACATGCTCTATACGGATGTGTGCGCGGACCTGCAGCCGCAGAAGGCGGTGCCCGGCGCGTGAAGGACTTCTCTCAGCCCGTGGATCGGCGTTCCGCACTGCGGGTCGCGGCAGCGGGCGTCGGCGGTGCGGGGCTCGTGGCACTCCTCGCCGCCTGCGGTTCGGAGACGAACGACGCCCTCGCCCAGCAGGCCGGAAGTGACCAGGGATACGTGAGCGGCACGGGTGTCATCACCCAGGTGCCGGTCGCCGACCGCGGTGAACCGCTCGACCTCACGTTCACGACCCTCGACGGGACGGAGCACTCGCTCGCCGAGTGGCGGCCCAAACTCGTCGTCGTCAACCTCTGGTACGCGGCGTGCCCGCCGTGCCGCAAGGAAGCCCCTGCGCTGGAGGCCGTGGCGGCGGACTTCGCCGACGACGTCGTGTTCCTCGGGGTCAACGTGCGTGACCAGGAGGCCGCCGCACAGGGCTTCCTCGACACCTTCGACGTGACGTACCCGAACATGCTCGACACCGACGGGTCCATGGTGTCCCTCCTCTCGAGCATCCTCCCGCCGCAGGCCACTCCCTCGACCGTCGTGCTCGACGGCGAGGGCAGGGCTGCCGCGCGCGTCGTCGGTTCGGTCGAGGAGTCCACGCTCCGCGGTCTCGTCGAAGACGTCCTGGCCGGCACGTGAGCGTCGGCTCCACCTTCGCCCAGCTGGCGTTCGACGGACCCCTGCTCGTGGCGGTCCTCGTCGCGGCCCTCGCCGGTGCGGTGTCCTTCGTCTCCCCATGCGTGCTTCCGCTCGTGCCGGGCTACGTCGGATACGTCACCGGGCTGTCGGGGTCGAGCCTCGAGGACAAACGCACGAGCCGCGTCGTCCTCGGCGTCGGGCTCTTCGTCCTCGGATTCGCCGTCGTCTTCGTGGCGCTCGGTGCCGCGTTCTCCGGACTCGGCGTGCTCCTGTCGGCACACATCGGCACGATCACCCGGATCATGGGCGTGTTCGTCGTCATCGCCGGCATCGTGTTCATGGGCGGGCTCGCGGTGTTCCAGCGCGAACGCCGGATCCACGCGCGGCCGAGGGCCGGGCTGTGGGGAGCGCCCGTGCTCGGTGCGACGTTCGCACTCGGGTGGGCGCCGTGCATCGGGCCGACCCTCGCGGCGGTGCTCGCGCTCTCGACCGGGTTCGGCGCCTCGGACGGGGTGTGGCGGGGCGTCCTCCTCACCTTCGTGTACTGCCTGGGCCTCGGTGTGCCGTTCCTCGTCGTCGCGGTCCTTCTCCACAAGGGCATGGGCCGCCTGCAGTGGGTGCGCCGGCACCAGCGGGGGATCGTCGTGGCCGGGGGAGTGATGCTCGTCCTCATCGGGCTCCTCCTCGTGACGGGGGTGTGGGAGCTGTGGATGAACTCGCTGCAGGGACTCATCGCGAACTACGAGGTGGCGATCTGACATGGCGGATGCGAAGGCCCCCGAACCACAGGGCCCAGCACCACGGGCCGCGGAACCACGGGCCACCGAGCCCCGCAGGACGGATTCGACAGCAGCGGAGAAGGAACCGAGGAAACCGAGCGTGACGAAGAACGAGAAGCCGGTCCCGGCCGACATCGGAGTGATCGGGATGCTCCGCTGGGCGTGGCGTCAGCTCACGACGATGCGGGTCGCCCTCATCCTCCTGCTCGTGCTCGCCCTCGCCGCGATCCCCGGTTCCCTGTTCCCGCAGCGGGTGCAGGACCCGTCCCGGGTCAACTCCTTCATCGAGGACAACGGCACGCTCGGGCAGGTGCTCGACACGCTCCAACTCTTCGACGTGTACTCGTCGTTCTGGTTCTCCGCCGTCTACATCCTCCTCATGGTGTCGCTCGTCGGGTGTGTGCTGCCGCGGACGAAGCAGCACTGGAAGGCGATGCGCGCCGCACCCCCGCGGGCTCCGCGGCGCCTTTCGCGGATGCCCGCGCACGAGTCCTTCCCCCTCGCCGAGGCGAAGGCGGCCTCGCGGACCGGCGCCACGTCCGAGGCGGCTGCGGGAAAGGCGAGGGACGTCGGGCAGGCGCGTGGCGCCTCGGCCGAGGCGGTGCTCACCGACGCGCAGGCGCGGCTGAAGAAGCTCGGGTACCGGACGGTCCACCGCGGTGACCACATCGCCGCGGAGCGCGGCTATCTCCGGGAGACGGGCAACCTCCTGTTCCACGTCGCCCTGCTCGGCACGGTCGTGACCATGGCCATCGGCTCGTTCTTCGGGTACTCCGGCCAGCGTGTCCTCGTCGAGGGCGACACCTTCACGAACTCGCTCGTCTCCTACGACTCGTTCGAGACCGGTCGCTTCTTCGACGCCGACGACCTCGACGACTTCCGCCTGAGGCTCGACGACTTCCGCACGCAGTTCGACGACCTCGCCGCGGGAAACCAGTACGGGCAGCCGCGCATGTTCGAGGCGGACATGACGACGATCGACAGCGAGGGGAACGAGACCTCGCACCTGCTCGAGGTGAACAAACCGATCCGCGTCGGCGGTGCGGGCGTCTACCTCACGGGCAACGGTTACGCACCGGTCATCACGACGAAGGACGCGAACGGCAAGGTGACGTTCTCCGGGCCGGTCGTGTTCCTCCCGCAGGACGGCAACTACACCTCCCGCGGTGTCGTCAAGGTGCCGGATGCACAGCCCGAACAGCTCGGATTCGTCGGCGTCCTGCTGCCGACCGCGGGGTACAACGCCGAGGGCGAACTCGTCTCCCAGTTCGCGGAGCTGCGGAATCCGTACCTCGTCATGAGCGCATGGGCGGGCGACCTCGGGCTCGACGACGGGATCGCACAGTCGGTGTATGAACTCGAGGCCGAGAACATGACCGCGCTCACCGATGCGAACGGCGAACCGCTCACGGTCGAGTTCGCTCCAGGGGAGACCTTCGAACTGGGCAACGGAATGGGATCCGTCACGTTCGAGGGTGTGGAGCGGTTCATCGCGGTCGACATCCGTCACGACCCGACGCAGGGGCTCATGCTCGTGTTCTCGATCCTGCTGCTCGCGGGACTCGGGCTGTCGCTGTTCGTCCCGCGCCGCCGCGTGTGGGTGCGGGTGTCGGACGACGCCGTGGAGGTGGCGGCCCTTGCACGCGGCGAGGACCCGCGCGTGGAGGAAGCGGCCAGGGACCTGGCAGTAGAATTGCAGGACCGTCCGGCGGCCCGGTGACGACCCGGGGACGTGCAGGGCGACGGCCGCTCCGATCTCGGAAGGCCGGTCCACTTCGGAGGAAATCCTTTACATGAATGTCGATGTCGAACTCGCACAGTGGTCGAATCTCCTCATCTACTCCGCGATGGCGGTCTACGCGATCGCGTTCATCGCCTACGCCTTCGACCTCTTCGGGGGCCGGAAGCTGCGCACGTCCGAGGAGGAGCGCGCGGCCGCGACCGGCGGTGCGGGCACGCGGGCTTCCGGTACGGACCTGACTACGGGGACGGGGTCCACCGCGGACGCTACCGCGTCGGCTCGGAGTGGCGAGGACGCGAAGAGCGCCGTCACCGTGCTCGAACGCCCGGCCGGGGCGGACGCGGGCCCGGCGGACGGCCCCGGTGACGGTTCCTCGGACGACCGGGGCGCCTCGGCGGATTCCGCGGATCCGGCGGGTTCGGACGGTGCGCAGGACGCGGACGCGTCCGACGGGCGGAGTCACCGCCTGGCCCGTGTCGGTACCGCGGTCGTGACGATCGCGATCCTCCTCCACGTGGCGGCCGTGCTCACACGCGCGCTGTCGGTCATGCGGGTGCCGTGGGGCAACATGATGGAGTACGCACTCACCGCCTCGGCGATCGTCGGGCTCGTCTATCTCGTGGCGCTGTTCTTCAAGGATCTGCGGTACCTCGGCACGTTCGTCGCCGGTGGCCTCCTCGTCGTCCTCGGCCTGTGCATCACCGTGTTCTACACCGAGGCCGCACAGCTCATCCCGGCGCTGCAGTCCTACTGGATCGTCATCCATGTGCCGATCGCGATCCTCTCGACCGCACTGTTGAGCATCTCCGCGATCATGGCGCTGTTCCAGATCGCGAAGTCGGTGCGCGAGGCGGATGTCGCCGAGGCGCCCGGTGCCGCGAGTGCCGGGGCCGGTCAGGGTGCCTCGGCTGCGGACGCGGATGCGTCGCGGGTCGGCAGGCGGAAGTTCCTCGCGTTCATGGACCGCCTCCCCTCGTCCGAGGCCATCGAGCAGGCGTCGTACCGCATCGCCGCGGTCGGTTTCATCACCTGGACGTTCACACTCATCGCCGGCGCGGTGTGGGCGGAGGTCGCGTGGGGCCGTTACTGGGGCTGGGACACGAAGGAGATCTGGACCTTCGTCGTGTGGGTCGTGTACGCCGCGTACCTCCACGCCCGCGCCACCCGTGGCTGGGGCCCGACGAAGGTCGCGGTCCTCAACATCATCGGTTTCATGTCGGTGATCTTCAATTTCGCGATCGTCAACGTCTACTTCAACGGTCTGCACTCGTACTCGGGCCTGTGAGCTGACGCCGGGACCTGATACCGGGAGCCGACAGCGGCGTTCGGGTGACGGACCGGGAGAGGGCCGGGAGACCACCACTGGGCATGCCCAATGATGGTCTCCCGGCCCTTTTCCGGTGCCTCGGGCGGGTGCCGGTGCGTCATGCCGGTGCGTCATGCAGTGGTGACGTGGGGTGCCGTGGTGGTGCGGCGCTGCCGTGGCTCCACGCGATGGGTACCGCTCTTCTGTACCCGGAGGCCGCGAACGTTGTGTGGATCTGCGTACTTCTGGGGGCAGGTGCAGACGTCGCAGGGATGGACAGCGATTTCGTCCCTGGAGGTCGCAGACGTTGTGTGCCTCTGCGTACTTCGTGCGGCTGTGCAGAGCGTCGAGATCACAGTCCGCCGATGTGACGACACCGAGATCACAATTCCTTGCGGTAACGGGCTTGAGATCGCGATTGTCGGTGCGATTTCTGCCGGACCCAGCACGGAATCGCGACTTCAATGCTGCGGCCGCAGGGAATCGAGACCTCGGCCGTCTCGCGCGATGCTCGCGGCGACTGTGGTTCCGTGCCCGGACCATGCGACCGACAACGCTGTGGCGGTACTTCGCGGGGTTGGAGGGATCTGCAGGCGACACCCACAACGGTTTTGTATGCGGAGGTCGCGGACGTTCTGGTGGTCCGGGTACTTCTCGGACTGGAGCGGTGCGACGGTGCCGGGGCCAGTGATTTCGTACCTGGAAGCCGCGGACGTTTTGATGGTTCGGGTATTTTGCAGGGCTCAGGGCTCAGGGCTCAAGGCTCAAGGCTCAGGGCTCAGGGCTGGAGCGCCCCGCAGGTCGTGTGAAGTTCAGGCGCCGCGTTCGACGTCGCGGTCCTCGAGCTCCTCCTCGGTGGAGCGGCCGGCAGCCTTCCGTGCCGCCTGCTTCTTCTCGCGTCGCTGGGCGAGGTAGTCGGCGGTCGACGCCGCGATGCGTTCACGCATGGTGCCGAGGAGCACGAAGCTCAGGAGCGAGGAGATGACGATCGCGAGGATCGTGTTGATGAGCCCCGGTCCACCACTCACCCACCAGACGACGGCCACGACCCCCACGAGGAGGACGAAACGGATGAGGAACAGCATCAAGTAATCGCGCATAACGCCTCGATTCTAGTGGGCGAGTCCGTGAACGACCTGAGCCGACGAAGCTGTCCGGTCGGGGGACGACACCGGGGTCCGCGAGTGCACTGGGCGCCGTGGAACGTGCAGGTGACGTGGAGCCCGAACCATTATCCTTGTCCGCATGGTTCGCGTCTTCATCGTTCTCTCGGTCGTGCTCGTCGCCGTCATGCTGTACGGGCTCTTCGACTGTATTGCGCGCGACCGTTCGTACGTCCGGATCATGCCGAAGTGGGCATGGGGCCTCGTGATCATGCTCGTGCCCGGTGTCGGCGTGTTCCTGTGGTGGGCGTTCGGGCGCAGCTCCTTCAAGCCCCGTGTTCCCAAGGGTCCCCTCGCGCCGGACGACGATCCGGACTTCCTCAAGCGCATCGAGGAGGAGCGGGAAGCCGAACGTCGCCGCCGGTTCCACGAGAACGAGTCCCGCGACGAGGAGATCTGACCCGTCCCCGTGAGATGAATCGGTGCTCCTGCGCAGAGTGATCAGAGCGCGATCCCGAGTGCCAGCAGTGCCGCGTACACGAGCGCGGCGAGGCTCGTCGACTTGATGCACGGGATGAGCGCCGTGCCCGTCGAGCCGCCGAGGACCGTCTGCAGCGGTGCGATCGCGAGGACGAGGGACAGCGCGGCGAGGACCGCGGCCGCCTCACCGGTGAGGATCGGGACGAGCAACAGCACGTACGGCGCGAACACCAGACCGGCGTAGGCGAAGCGTGCGCGTCGGTCCCCGAGAAGCACCGCGAGAGTCGTCTTGCCAGCCTGGGTGTCCGTGGGGATGTCACGGAGATTGTTCACCATGAGGACGGCACACGACAGCAGGCCGATCCCGATCGCCCCGGCGACGGCCGCCGGGGTGAGCCGTCCGATGAGGGCGTACGTCGTGCCGAGGGTGGCGACGAGCCCGAAGAAGACGAAGACGAAGAGCTCGCCCATCGCCATGTAGCCGTAGGGGCGCTTGCCCCCGGTGTAGAACCAGGCGGCGAGGACCGCGGCGAAACCGACGGGCACGAACCACCACGCCTGTGCCACGACGATGAGGAGGATCCCGGCGAGTCCGGCGATCCCGAAGCACGTGAACGCGGCGTTCTTCACCGCCCGTGGGGGCACCAGACCCGAGGCGGTGAGCCGGAGCGGCCCGACACGCACGTCGTCAGTCCCGCGGATCCCGTCCGAGTAGTCGTTCGCGTAGTTCGACCCGATCTGGAGGAACAGGGACACGAGCAGGGCGAGGAACGCCCGGCCGAAGAGTCCGGCGAGCGACTGCTCGGGCCCGGAGGAGGAATGGGGCGACCCGATCACGAGTCCGGTGAAGCCGCCGATGGCGCCGAACGCGGCGCCGGTGCCGATGAGCACAGGCGCTACCGCGAGTGGCAGAGTCCGCAAACGCGCACCTTCGAGCCACTGTCCGATTGTCGCCATGGCTACCTTTCTGACCGGAGGAAGAACCAACCCATAGTACAGACGTGAATATGTCGGCACCCCTGCGGAAGGACGGCCCGGGAATAACCCTTCGGATACGAGATGGTTGCGATGCTCAGTCGCTGATCAGGGACTTCGCCAGTTCACGGGCCTGTTTGCGGTCGGGTTTCCCGATGGAGCGGGCGGGTATTTCCGTGACCGGAATGAAACGTGCGGGGACCTCGTGACGCGCGAGGGTCATCCCGGGACGGTCCCGAAGAGCCTCGGCCGTGAGAGCCACGTCCGCGATCCGGTCCCCTCCGGCGCGCACGAGGGCGACGAGTCGCTCGCCCCACTCCGCGTCCGGCACCGAGGTGACGAGCACCTCGGCGATCCCGAGCGGTTCGAGGACGCGCAACAGCACCGCCTCGACCACGTGCGGCGACACGTTCTCGCCACCGGTGATGATGACATCGTCGGCGCGGCCGAGGACGTCGAGTACCGGGGTGCCATCGGCGGCGGTGAGTCGGCCGAGGTCGCTCGTGAGGAACGACCGTTCGCCGTTCTCGAATCCGAACCCCGTGGGTTCGCCGGTCACCGGGTCGGTGTCCGGGCGGGCGGTGAGACGGAGGGTACCCGCACCTGAGGCGCCCCGTGCCCCGGCGCCGTCCGGCACCCGGGTGCCGGACGGGACGTCGGCGCGCGGCGCCTCGGCGACGTCGACGTAGCCGTCGGCCACGACGGGACCGGTGATGTGGACGCGGCCGCTGTCGGTGATCCGGAGGTGCACGCCGTCGAAGGGGACGCCGTTGTAGACGCAACCGCCGCAGGTCTCGCTCATCCCGTAGGTGCGGACGATGCGGATGCCGGCCTCGGCGGCGCGGGCGAGGAGTGTGGGGGAGATCGCGGCTCCGCCGAGGAGGGCCGCGTCGAGGGCGGCGGCCTGGGCTGCGGCCTCGGGCGACTCCATGATGCGGACGAGTTGGGTGGGGACGAGGGAGGCGTAGAGCGGAACGCCGGGAGCGGTGTCGGCGCGCATCGCTCGGATGTCGGCGGTGAAGGACTCCGCGGTGAACCGACCGGGGGAGGCGGTGTACGGCGTGGTGCCGGCCTGGATCGAGCGGAGGAGCACCTGGACACCGGCGACGTGGTTCGTCGGGAGGGCGAGGTACCACCGGCCGGGGCCGCCGAGCGCGTCCTCGGTCGCGGCGCCGCTCGCGAGGAGTGCGCGCGCCGAGAGTGCGACGCCCTTGGGAGTGCCCGTCGACCCAGAGGTGAAGAGAACGAGCGCCGGAGGTATGGTGCGGCCGGTGTCGACGGGGTCGTAGTCCGCCGGGAGGCAGGTGCGGATCTCGCCGGACCTGTCCCGGGGGAGGACGACGGTGAGGTCGCCGGCGAGAGCGCGAGTGAGGACGGCGGTGAGGTTCTCGGTGGTGAGCACGGCTCTACGGTAGTCAGTCGGACACGGGTAATTCCGATAGGGACGGCTCTTGAGAACCGTCCCTATCGGAATTACCCGTGTCCGAGATCGCGTGGCTGCGGCAGCGCGCCGAGCGTTCAGGAGTACTCGTTCAGTAGTACCAGGGGAACGGGGTCCAGTCGGGATCGCGCTTCTGCAGGAATGCATCCCGGCCCTCGACAGCCTCGTCGGTCATGTACCCGAGGCGCGTGGCCTCACCGGCGAACACCTGCTGGCCCATGAGCCCGTCGTCCGTGAGGTTGAAGGCGAACTTGAGCATGCGCTGGGCATTCGGGGACTTGCCGAGGATCTCGCGTGCCATCTGCAGGGCCGCGTTCTCGAGTTCGGCGTGGTCGACGACCTCGTTCACCGCCCCGAAATCGTACATGTCCTGCGCCGAGTACGTGCGCCCGAGGAAGAAGATCTCCCGTGCCCGCTTCTGCCCGACCATCTTCGCGAGGTACGCGGAGCCATAGCCGGCGTCGTAGGACCCCACGTCCGCGTCCGTCTGCTTGAACTTCGCGTGCTCGCGGGAGGCGATCGTCATATCGCACACGACGTGGAGCGAGTGCCCGCCACCGGCGGCCCACCCGGGCACGACCGCGATGACGATCTTCGGCATCGTGCGGATGAGGCGCTGCACCTCGAGGATGTGGAGGCGACCTGCGCGGGCCGGGTCGACGGTCTCCGCGGTCTCGCCCTCGGCGTACTGGTATCCCGACCGCCCACGGATGCGTTGGTCACCGCCGGAGCAGAACGCCCAACCGCCGTCCTTGGCGCTCGGACCGTTGCCGGTGAGGAGGACGGCGCCGACGTCCGGGGTCTGCCGGGCGTGGTCGAGGGCGCGGTACAGCTCGTCGACGGTGTGCGGGCGGAAGGCGTTGCGCACCTCGGGGCGGTCGAACGCGATGCGGACGCACCCGATGTCCTTGCCGTCCGCATCGATCGCGCGGTGGTACGTGATGTCCGTGAAGTCGAAACCGGAAACGGTCCGCCACTTCGTCGGGTCGAAGATCTCCGAGACGCCGTTGTTCCCGGTGGTGTCGGTCGTTGTGCTCATGGGCGTCACTCTAGCCCGCCACCTGGGCCGCTCGGATCACGCAGCGTCCGGGGCGTCCTTCCGCCGGTAGATCCCGAGGCGCACGTGTCCGGTCACCGGCATGACGTCCACGCCCGGATCCCCGCTCCCCGCCTTCCCGGCGTCTCGATGATGTTTGCTCGGTCCCATCCCCGCCACGTCCGAGGCGCCCTGCCGATCGAGCATCATCGTCCATCGCACGTGGTCGGCGGCCACGAGGTCGAAGTACGGACCGAGCGCTGCCGCGAGGCGTTCGGCCTTGTGCTCGTCGATCCCGATGACGGCTCCGCCGGCGCGGAGTTCCTGCAGGTGGGGCGCCTCGGGGGTGGCGACGACGAGGTGCCCGCCGGGGGCGAGGACGCGGTGCATCTCCTCCCCGTTGCGCGGAGCGAAGACGTCGAGGACGACGGAGGCGACGCCCGAGCGGAGCGGCCACGGGGAGAAGGTGTCCGCGACGACGGAACCTACGCGGGGGTGCACGCGGGCGGCTCGGCGTGCGGCGGCGGTCGAGAGGTCGAAGCCGAGGCCGGCGCGGTGCCGCTCGGTCTCCGGCGACTCCGCGCACGCGCGGACGGCTTCCGCGAGGTACGTGCCCGGCCCGCACCCGGCGTCGAGGATCACGCCGGGCGCGGCATCGACGAAGGCGCTCGCCGCGGCGGCCACGGCCCGGTGGAGCGGCGCGAAGTGGCCGGCGGCGAAGGTGCGGAGCCGGGCGGCGATCATGTCCGCATCGTCGGCGATGAGGTTCCGGGTGCGTGGCGGCAACAGGGTGACGTAGCCCTGTTTCGCCTCGTCGTACCGGTGCCCGCCCGCGCACCCGAGCACGCGGGCGGCGACCCGTTCGAGGTCGCGAGCGCAGTGCGGGCAGCGCAGGCAGGGGAGGAGCTCGTCGATCACGTGGATGAGCCTACTGGGGTGACCTCCGCCCGGCGCCACCCGGTGAGGTCGCGCAGCATCTGCCGGTCGTGCGTCGCCACGACGACCGCTGCACCGGTCGCCGCGAGCGCCGCCGTGAGCTCCTCGACGAGCAGGGGAGAGAGGTGGTTGCTCGGCTCGTCGACGAGCAGCACGTTCGGGCGCAGTGCGAGGACGCTCGCGATCGCGAGGCGCCGCTGCTGGCCCTGCGACAGAGCCCGCGCCGGTGTGCGCATCGTCTCCGCCTCGAGGAGGCCGAGCGTACTCGGCCCGACGACCTCGTCCCGATGCAGGCGCCCGTCCCGGACCGCCGCGGCGGCCGTACGCTCGTACACCTCGTACGCGGTGAGACCTGCCTCCCACCGCGGCTCCTCCTGCCCGATGACACCGATCCGAGCCTCCGCGCTCGCCCACCGGCTGCCACTCGTCGGGTCGAGGAAGCCCGAGAGGACCGCGAGGAGCGTCGACTTCCCGGCTCCGTTCGGCCCGGTGACGAGCACCTTCTCACCCGCAGCGAGAGCGAGGGACACCGGCCCGCCGAGGCGCCCCTCCACCGCGACATCGTCGACCTCGAGCAGATCGGGGGTCCGTCCCGCGAACCCGCCGAGGTCCGGGAATCGCAGGGCGAGCGGAGGCGTCGGCACGGTGATCCGGTGCGCCTCGAGCTCCTCCCGTTTCCGGTTGAGTGCCTGCACGATCCCGGGAGCCCGGCTCTGCCGCTGGTGCTTCCCGGTGCCCTTGTCGGGGCGCCATCCGGTGCTCAACCGGTCGCGCGCCTCGGCGACGGACTGGGTGAGGCGCCGGTGTTCGGCGACCTGCGCCTCGTGCTCCTGGACCCACCGGGCCCGGTCCCGGGCCCGGCCCTCCTGCCAGGCGACGTACCCACCCGAATACAGGAGTGGTCGGCCGTCCGCGGAGGGATCGAGGTCGAGGAAGTCCTCGCACACGTCGTGCAGGAGCGCACGGTCGTGACTCACGAGGACGACGCCGCCCCGGTGCTCACGGATGCGCGTCGTGAGGTACTCGAGTCCGGCGGCATCGAGGTGGTTCGTCGGCTCGTCGAGCAGCAGGATGTCGGAGTACACCCCGAGCACGCACGCGAGCCGGACGCGGTACCGCTGGCCCACTGAGAGCGTGTGCAGCCGCCGGGAACGGTCGGTGCACGCGCCGAGCGACTCGAGCGCCACGTCGAGGCGCCGCTCGGCGTCCCAGGCGTCGAGTGCCGTGGCCCGTTCGAGGGCAGCGGCGTAACGGTCGGCGGGGTCGGGGGACGTGTCGTCGGCGAGGGCGGCCGCAGCGGCGTCGAGTTCGGCGAGGGCGGCGCGGGAGGCCGCCATCGCCTCGGCGAGGAGGTCGCCGACGGTCGAGTCCGGCGCGGTCTCCATCGCCTGCCGGGCCAACGCCGAGGTGCCGATCCGGGTGAGCGTGCCCGCCTCCGGCGCGAGTTCCCCGGCGAGGGCATGGAGGAGCGTGGTCTTGCCCCGCCCGTTCTCACCGACGATCGCGAGGCGCGATCGGGCGCTCACCACGAGGGAGAGATCGGACAGCAGATTGCGGCCGCCGCGGGTGAGCGTGAGATGTTCGGCGCGGATCTGCGCGGCGGATCCGGCGGGGTGCGTGGACGAATGAGACAGATGGGTCATGAAAGTGCTCCGGGTTCATGGATGGAACCGGGCGGAGCGGAACGCGCGAGGTGCGTCGTGGGAGAGTGCGCTGCGGGAAACGTCTACCGCGAGAAGCGCATGTCTCCTGTGAGGAGCGCAGCACGAAGAACCGCCCGGTCGGGGGGGTCCAGGACGGCGGAGCGTCGAAATCAGCCGGGCACCGCCGTCAGCGGCGTGCCCAGGGCCTCATGATCATCGAGAGTTTCACGTCATCCAGTGTACGCGGGGACCCGAGCTCCCTGGGGCACAACGGTTTCGCCGACGACGACCGATTCGGTTGCCGATCCGCGAAACGGCAACCGAAGCGATCGCGTTGGGGAAATCCGTTGCGCACGTGGTCCACGCTGCGCGCGGCGCCCCTCACAATCCTGCGAGGAAGCGCACTCCCACCGTCGTGAGCACCGCGAGGACGAGGCACAGGATGTCGTTGACGCGGAACCACCGCAGCAGCACCGCAAGCCCCACTCCGGGCAGGAGGGTGGCGTCGAAACTCCCGCCGCGGTGTCCGATGAGGACGTTGACGACGAGCGCGGCGAGGAGTCCCTGGCCCATGCCGTCGATCGCGCGGGTGACGCGCCCCGGAACCTGACGTCCTGCGAGGATCACGGGCCCGAAGGACTTGAAGACGAAGTTCACCGCGAAGAGGATCACCGTCGCGGCGAGGAACGGCCAGATCGGGATCATCGGGAATCACCGTCCTCCCGCGACTCGGCCGAGGCGTTGTGCGTGCCGCCCGGTCCCCCGCCCGCAAACGGCACGATCGCCTCCCGCTCCCGCGGTACCGACCGAAGAGCACCCCACACGAGCCCGGGGATGCTCCCGGCGAGCAGCGCGGTGCCGGCGGGCAGGAACGCGAGGGCCGCTCCCGCGACGAATGCGCACAGGAGGAGAGGCAGCTTGAGTTCCGGCCTGTTCCGGACCGCGACCGAGAGCATCATCGCGAAGAAGGCGGGGAACACGACGTCGAGTCCGAGCATCCGCATCGTCTCCGCATCGGGCGCGAGGTACGCACCGACCGCGGTACCGGCGACCCACGCCGGGAACTGCACGAGCGAGGAGGTCATGAAGATCGAGCGGTCCACGGTGCCGTCGGGTCGCTGCGCCGAGGCCCAGGACACGTCGAGCGTGAGCTGTGCCTCGAGCGCCCGGCGCAGGCGTCCTCCCCGCAACGCGGTCACGGACGACGCCGCCATCGGGATGAAGCGCGCATTGAGGAGGACGGCGCTGCCGATCCCGGACGCGAACGACCCACCGGTCGCGATCGTCGTGGCGAACGCGAACTGCGCGGACCCCGAGAACACGAGGAGCGACATGAGGCAGGCGGCCCACGGCGGGATGCCGATCGACGACGCGAAGGTCCCGAAGGTGAGGGCGAGGACGAACGCGGCGACGGCCTGGGTGAGCGCGATGCCCCACGGGGAGGAGGACTTCGACGGCGGGGTCGCCTCGGGAGGAGAAGGGGGATGAGGGGAGGACACGCACCAAGAAGTATCACGGGCGGGCCCACCCCGAGCACCACATAACCTGGGGGAATGATCGATCCGGCTCTTTCCACCGTCCTCAGCAGTGCCTCGGATCCCCGCGAGGTCTTCGACCGGATCGCGGTCGTGTCCCTGCCGATGGTGACGCGGTTCCGCGGGATCACGGTGAGGGAGGCGATGCTCCTTCGCGGTCCGGCCGGATGGGCGGAGTTCTCCCCGTTCCTCGAGTACGTACCGGCCGAGGCGTCCCGCTGGCTCCTCGCCGCTCTCGAGTACGCGACGAACGAGGTACCCACGCCCCTCCACGACACCGTGCCGGTGAACGGCACCGTCCCCGCCTGCACCCCCGCCGAGGTGCCCGCCGTCGTCGCCCGCTACGACGGGGTCAGCACGTTCAAGATCAAGGTGGCCGAGCACGGTCTCGACTCCCTGCCGGAGGACCTCGCGCGCATCAGCGCGGTGCGGGATGCCGCCCCCGAGGCACTCCTCCGTCTCGACGCGAACGGCAAGTACGCAGACCTCGGGCAGGGACAGCAGGCCCTCCGGGCCTTCGCGGAGTTCGACCTCCAGTACATCGAGCAGCCCGTCATGCCCGTCGAGGGTCTTGCGGAGATCCGCGCGTGGATCGCGGACGAGGGCCTGCCGCTGCGGATCGCCGCGGACGAATCGATCCGGAAGGCCGAGGATCCCTACCGCGTCGCCGCACTCGGCGCCGCCGATGTCGTCATCGTGAAGGTCCAACCGCTCGGCGGGGTGCAGGCGGCACTCCGCGTCGTCGAGGGAACCGGCCTGCCCGCCGTCGTCTCCTCCGCCCTCGACACCTCGGTGGGACTGAGCGCGGGGACGGCGCTCGCGGCCGCGCTGCCGGGCGAACGCCTCGCGTGCGGGCTCGGCACGAGCAGCCTGTTCGAGTCGGATGTCGTGACGTCGCCCCTGCGCGCACACGGCGGGGTCCTGCCCGTCGGCCGCGTCGCACCGGAGGATGCGTTGCTCACGCGGTTCCGAGCGGAGCCGGCGCGGGAGGAGCACTGGAGGCGGCGCCTCGGCGAGTGCTGGGACGTGCTGCGTGCGGAGGCGGGCTGTTGACCCGGCTCACCCCACCGCGTCGACGAGCTCCTGCGTGCCTTCGGTCGTGAGCGCTTCGCCGTCGTCGGCGTCCGGGGTGAAACCGGCTCCGGTCACGGTTGCTTCGAGCGCCTGCGCGTCGAGCGGCGGGGTGCTCGGTTCGACGGTCCCGCCCGCCGCCGTGTCGGCGGTCGCAGTGTCCACCGCCGAGGCGCCCGCGGGCTGATCCTGTTCCTCACCGCCTTCCTGCCCTCCACCGCAGGCGGTGAGCGCCATGAGGGAGAGGACCGCGGCGAGTGAGGCCAGCGGGACGCCGGGCCTGTGCACGAACGGGCGCGGGCCACGGGGTTCGCGCGCGGAATGTTCACGGGCGGAGAGGTGGGAGTGCGTCACCGAGGGCGATCCCTTCGTTCGGGTTGCCGGACGGACGGAAGGTCGTGAAGTCGGACCGTCGGGTTGTCGGGCGTACGGGGGTCGGGTGGGCCCTTCTGTCGTGCCCACGGTCCCACACGAGTCCGAACGCCGGCTCCGTGCCGGGTGGGAACGTGCGAGGGAAGAGTTCGCCCGATCGACGACCGCAGTTCTCCGGAATGTACGTTCCCCGAGGTGAGAGTGGGTCGGGACCGTTTTCGGCCCCTGTTCGACGTCCACCCCACTCCCATTCCCACGGAGGAATCCCCATGAGAACGACGACAGGCCGCGCACTCCCGCTGGCCGCCACCGCAGCCCTGCTCACCCTCGGAACGGCCGTGTCCCCGGTGGCCGCCCAGGCGACGACCACCGCGGAGGCCGCCGGCGCC
>NZ_BAAANO010000020.1:80519-94567 GCF_039529845.1 Brevibacterium samyangense
GTCTCGGCCGCCGGTGCCGGACAGCCGAAGAACGGTTCCTGGGCCGACACCGCGTACCGCGGCCACGTCCACGTGGTGCCCGCGACCGCGGACTCCGATTCGACGACCCTCCGCGGTGTCGTGTTCGACGACCGCGACCGCGACTCGGTCCAGGACAAGGGCGAGCGCGGGATTCCCGGCGTCACCGTCTCGAACGGCCGCGACGTCGTCACGACGGACGCCACGGGCGCGTACGAGATCGAGGCGTTCGACAACATGACGGTGTTCGTCACCCAGCCGCGCGGCTTCCAGGTGCCCGTCGACGAGGACAACGTCGCGCAGTTCTTCTACAACCACCTGCCCGAGGGCTCCCCGGAGCTCGCATACGGGGGCATCGACCCGACCGGGCCCCTGCCGGAGGCCGTGAACTTCCCGATGGCCAAGAGCACCGCGACCCAGTCGCAGGAGCAGCACTGCCTCATCGGTGCGGACGTACAGACGTACACCCCGGAGGAGGCGGAGTACGCGCGGAACGGTGTCTTCTCCGACCTCGCCGAGCGCACCGATTACGAGGGCTGCGGCGCTCTCTTCATCGGTGACGTCGTCGGCGACGACCTCGACATGTTCGACCACACCCGTGACCTCACCGGCATGCTCAACGGGCCCGCCCGCTTCCTGCCGGGCAACCACGACCTCGACTTCGACGCCCTCGACGGCGAGCACGAGTTCGACACCTTCCGCTCGCAGTTCGGCCCCGAGTACTACTCGTACGACGCGGGCAAGGCGCACGTCATCGCGATGAGCAACATCGTCTACCCGACGCAGATCCCGGCTACGAAGGGCGACTACACGTACGGGCTCGGCGAGCAACAGCTCGAGTGGCTGCGGCAGGACGTCGCGAACGCCCCGCAGAATGCGACGATCGTGCTCGCCGGGCACTCGCCGCTCCTCGAGTTCTTCTACAGTGATTCGCACACCCATCAGGACCTCCGGGAGATCTACGACATCCTCGAGGGCCGTGAAGTCGTGTCTCTCGGCGGCCACACCCACATGTCGGAGAACCTTCGGGCCGGCGACCTCATGGACGGGTGGCGCGACGAACTCGGCGAGGACGGGCTGCCCTTCACCCACCTCACCGTCCCGGCGGTCTCCGGTCACTGGTACAGCGGCCGCGAACTCGAGGACGGGTACGTCACCTCGGTGCAGCGCGACGGCACCCCGCCCGGCACGGTCACCCTCGACTTCCACGGCAACTCCGTGAAGGAACGCTTCGTCATGCAGGGTGACGACGGGTCCACGCAGATGGCACTCGGTCTCAACTCCCCGGCGTACCGCGCGTGGTACGAGGAGAACGCGGACAACCACGGTTCGGCGCCCGCGCTCGAGAACGCGAGTGCGATCCCGGTGGCGGACCTCGGCGACACCTGGCTCACGACGAACTTCTGGATGGGTTCGACCGGTTCGACGGTCGAGGTGTCCATCGACGGCGCCGAGGCCACCGAGGCGGTCCGCACCCAGCAGCTGAACGGTGAGACCGTGAACGTCGGCGTCGAGTACTCCGACCCGGTCGCGATCCAGGAGCAGTTCACCGGTGGTGGCGGCCGCGCAGATCGCTCGATGCACCTGTGGCGCTTCGACCTGCCGTCGGACCTCGCGGTCGGCGCCCACACCGCCGAGGTGACCGCGACGGACGTGTACGGCCGTGAGTTCGTGCAGACGCTCGAGTTCGAGGTCACCGAGTAAGGGGACCGCTCACGGGGCGAATTCCCGGTGACCCGCCGCTGATCCACGGGTGGGCCGGGGACGCGGGGCCCGGGACCGGAGTGAGTCCGGTGCCGGGCCCCGTTCCGCTTCAGCGCACGAGCATCCGCAGCGACGCGGCGCCGGGTTCCACCTCGACCGTCGCCGGGAGTGGGCCGACGAACTCGCCGTCGGCCCACACACCGGTCTCGGGGAGGACCGCGATGATCCGTTCGGGTGCACCGTCGAGCCCGAACCACCGCACGATGTCATTGCCGCGACCGCCGGACAGCGGCAGGAAGAGCGCGCCGGAGTCCCGGACGGCATGCGCGATCAGGCCGATGAATCCGTCCCCGCCGTACGCGACGACGAGCGCGTCACCGGAGCCCGCGTCGGTGTCACCGGCACGGTCACCGTCAACCGCACCGGCAACGGTTCCGCCCACGGCAACGGAATGAGTTGTCATCTCGCGAGAGGGAAACTCTTTCGATCGTTCTGGGTGAATCCGTTGCCCGGCCGTGGCCGAGCGCCGTGAGCGACTTCGGGTTGATGAGCAGCAGCACGGCGCCGATCGGCATTCCTCAGGTCCTTCTGTGCAGGTCGTTCGTTCCCGCCGATGTTATCGGCCCGTCACCTCCGTCCCCGTCGATGGGCGAGATCCGCACCTGGGTGATCTCCTCCTGCCCCCACGTGCGGAAATGCCGAGTCCGACGACCGGGCACGATGGGGTCGTGGAGCGCCCCGGCCATCCGCCCCGTGAGGTGGAGACGCCCCTCGGGGTCGGCGCGGAGGTTGTACACGTTCTCCGTGAGCGGCGAGGAGATGTCGATCCGGTAGGTCCCCGTCGGGTGGTAGAGCGCAGGGGTCGTGATCCGGAACGTGCCCGCGCCGTTCAACGTGAAACCCGAGGGGGTCACGTCCGCGAAGGTGACGATCTGGGCGCGCCGCCGGGAGATCGCCACGTCCCACCCGTGCACCGAGAACACGGGGTCACCGGTCACGTAGGAGAACGGGGCGCCGTCGGCACTCGACCACATGGTTCCGGAACCCGCCGTGCCCGCGGCCCCCGCCTCGGTGGCTCCACCGCCGCCCTGTGCGGAGCCTGCACCCCCGCCCGAGGCGCCCCGCGCCTCGGCCTCGAACAGGCGTCTCGGCAGGTCCTCGAGCCAGGCGGCGAGCTCGCGCTGCCACGTCACCCAGGTGTGGGAACCCGTGGGGCGCGGGAGCCACGTATGGGGGATGCCGAGGCTCTCGAGGCGGGAGTGGAAACGTTCGCCGTGGTGGTGGACGGTCGCCTCGAGGACGTCGACGGAGGCGCCCTCCTCGTCCGGGTCGGGTTCGCCGGAGCCGGCGCTGAACCACAGGTCGGTGGCCGCGAGGTTCGGGGCGAGGGCGACGGGGGAGTTCGCGAGCCATTCCGCCCGGTCGCGTTTCGGGTCGCCGAAGAGGGAGCGGGCCGGGCCGCCCTCGCGCAGCGTGATGATGTCGAAGAGCGGAACGGCGGCGAGGGTGTCGAAGGGGGAGGAGAAGGCAGCGGCCGCACAGTACTCATCGGGGTGGAGGGCCGCGTACTTCATCGCCCCGTACCCGCCCATCGAGAGTCCGGCGAGGATCTGGCCGGAGCGTTCGGGGTTGACGAAGTACCGGTCGGCGACGAATGCGGGGAGTTCCTCGGTGTGGAAGCGCGGCCAGTCGAGGTCGGTGCCGGGGAAGCGGTGGCGGGAGTAGCTCGCGGCACCGGCGTCGGGCATGACGACGAGGTAGGGGCTGTCTGCGGTGATCTGTTCGGCCGCCCCGAGGTCGGTCCAACTCCGGAAGTCGTCGCCGCCGCCGTGGAAGAGGTGGATGACGTCGGAGACCTCGGAGGGGATCCCGGGCAGGAGCACGCGCACGCCGACCGTCCGGCCGAGCGAGGGCGAGTACACGAAGAACTCGCGCAGGCGGGAGGAGAGTTTGCGTTTCTCACGGACGTGGAACACCTCGGCGTCCGCTCCGGTGGGTTCGGGGCCGAGGAAGGCGAGCGTCTGGTCGCGGCCGGGGAACTCCCCCGAACGCGTGCGGGCAGCCGTGAGCGAGCGGACGGCACGTGCGCCGACCGACATCATGAGTGTGCGTTTCTTCTTCACCCGTCACCCCTTCCCCGAGAGCCGTCCCTGCGGACCGTGAGGTCCGCGTGCCGTGAGGTCCGTGCTGCCGTCGTCGGCGGCGCAGCCGACCGCCGGGGACCGGGTGCTCCCGGCTCGCGTGTGCCGCGGCCGGGCGGACCTACCGGACCCGACTGTGGCCGAGATCGCCGTCAGGCTAGGGGATCCGGGTGAATACGAGGTGATGTGCAGTCGTACGCTGGTCGGTGATGAACGCTTCGACCGCCACCGCCCGCACCCTGCTCACCGCTCTCCTCCAGCACGGGGTGCGCGATTTCGTCGTCGCCCCCGGGTCGCGGTCGGCCCCGCTCACGTACGCGATCGCCGAACTCGCCGAGGCGGGTGTCGTCCGCGCGTACGTCCGCATCGACGAGCGCGATGCCGCGTTCCTCGCCCTCGGCATCGCGAAGGCGGCGCGGGTGACCGGTACCGACCGGCCTGTCGCCGTCGTCACCACCTCCGGCACCGCGGTCGCGAACCTCCATCCGGCGATCCTCGAGGCGAGCTATGCGCACCTGCCGCTCCTCGCCCTCACCGCCGACCGCCCGGCCCGACTCCGTGCCACCGGCGCGAACCAGACCCTCGACGACCAGTCCGTCGTCCTCTCCGACGTGCGGGCGCGCATCGACGTGCCGGCAGCCGGGGCGGGGGCCGGTGGGGCTGCGTCGGGAGGCGACGGAGTCGCGACGGGAGGCGACGGGGCCGGCGCCTCGGGCTCCGATGCTCCGCAGGGATCCACCGCCGAGGCGGTCGCCGCCGCAGTCGACCGTGCCGTCTCCGCACTCATCGGCTCGGGCCGGATCACGGCGGTGTCCGACGGGACGACCGCCGGTCCGGTGCAGCTCAACGTCCAGTTCGACGCCCCGCTCGTTCCGGAACCGGAGGACCTCGGGCGCGGGGGTGCGGGGAACGCGGACCTCGGGAACGCCGGGGCGTCCGGCGCGGGTGACGGCAGCCGCGGGCCGTGGTGGGCCGGTGCTGCCGAGGTCGACCCGCTGCTCGCGGGCGCCGGTGCGCGGAATGCTCCGCTCGACCCGACGTTCGTCACCGAGGTGCTCCCGGCGCTCACGCGCAACACCGTGATCCTCGCGGGGGACTCCTTCGGGTTCCTCGCCGGCGCGCTCACGGGGATCAGCCTCCGCTTCGGTATCCCCGTTCTCGCGGAGGCGACCTCTCCGCTGTCCCTCGCTGCGAACGCGCTACCGCGTCACGCGGACGTCCTCGCCGCGCACCCGGAGCTCGTCGCGCGCATCACCGACGTCATCGTCCTCGGGAAACCGACGCTCTACCGTCCGGATGCGGCACTCCTCGCCCGCGCCGATGTGCGCGTGCATCATGTGCAGGCGGACCTCGACCTCGTCGCACCGCAGCAGCTCGCGCTCGCCGCCGCGCACCTGCCGCCGGTGCCCGAGGACTCGACGTGGTTGCAGGAGTGGAAGGACGCGGCTGAGGCAGGTGCGGGCGGCGTCGCGGCGGACGGTGCGAGTGGCTCGGAGGGTGCGGGCGCCTCGGGGAGCGCAAGGGATCTCCCGCTCCACCTCGCAGTGGCCCGCGAATTGCTCCTCGCCGGCGGACATCTCTACGTCGCGAGCTCGAACGCCGTGCGGTACCTCGACCGGGTGATGCCCGAAGCATTCGCCACTGCCGTCGCCGAGGAACGCACGTTCGCCTCGGTCCATGCCTCCCGCGGGCTCGCGGGGATCGACGGGCTCGTGTCGACCGCGATCGGTTTCCGCACGGGGATCGACGCGTTCTCCGAACATCTCGTCGACGAGAACGGGCTGCCGGTGGGACAGTCCGTGTCCGGCGTCGGCGGGAATGCGCACGGAGGTGGGAACACCGCGCCCGCCGGTGGCGGTACGGATGCGGCAGGAGGCGCCTCGGCGTCCGTCGGCGGCGATCCCGATGCGGGCACCGGGGGCGCGGCGCCGCTACGGCTGCTCATCGGTGATGTGGCGATGCTCCACGACGTCGGTGGACTCCTGCGTGAGGCGGGGGAGGACCTGCCGAACGTGCAGATCGTCGTCCTCAACGACAACGGTGGGTCGATCTTCGCGGGCCTCGAACACGGCGGCGCCCACGTGGCCCCGTACTTCCAGAGGTTCTTCGCGACGCCGCACGGCCGCAGTTTCGGGGAACTCGCCCGCGCCTACGACTGGCCGTACACCGTGTGCTCGACCGCCGAGGCCGTCCACGACGCGATCGCCCTCGGGACCCCCGGCATCATCGAGGTGACGCTGCCGCCCGTGAGCAGCCCCGCGCGGTTCTGATACCCCGTTCACTGTCGCCGATCGTGCGGTTGCGGAGCGAAATTCCGCACGATCGACGACAGTGAATGACTCCCACAAGCGCTGAACCCGGGGCCCGTCCGGCGAGACACGGGAAATTCGGCGAGTGGATACCTATGAAACCCGTGTCTCGAGGGTTTTCCCGTGGTTCGACGGTGCGATGTGCGGCGTCCCGTTCTCCCTCTCCGTTGAGATCCCGCTTGTGTGCTGGGTACTTCGCCGGGTGGACGTCGCCTGGAGTATTCCCCCACCTCGCATTTGTACCCAGTTGCCACAAACGTTTCCGTGGCCTGCGTACTTTTCGGGGTGGAAGTCGCGCCCGGTCAGAGGACCGGACCGTCTACAGCCCCAGCGCGCGTTTCATGGGGGCGAGTTTCGCCTCGGTCTCCGCGAGCTCGGATTCGGGGTCGGAGTCCGGCATGATGCCCGCGCCCGCCCAGATGCGGATCCGGTCGGGCGCCTCGAGCTGGCCGCACCGCAGGGCGATCCCGAACTGACCGTTCCCGTTGCCGTCGATCCAGCCGACCGGCCCGGCGTAACGGCCGCGGTCAGCGCTCTCGAGCTCGTCGATCGCCGCGAGCGCCGCCTCCTTCGGGTACCCGCCGACCGCGGCCGTCGGATGGACAGCCTCGGCGACATCGATCGCACCGAGGCGCCGCCCGTCGGCATCCCGCGCGAGCGTCCCGTGCGCATCCGAGGCGAGATGGATGACGTTCCGCAGCTGGAGGAGGTGCGGTTCGGCATCGACGTGCAGCGACTCGGTGACCGCGCCGAGGCTCCGGGCGAGCGAATCGATCGCGAAGGAGTGCTCCGTCGTGTCCTTCGACCCACCGAGTTGCTCCCGCGCCTGCGCGAGCTCCGCCGCCGGGTCGTCCTGCACCCGGTACGTGCCGGCGAGGACGCGACTGCTCACGGTGTCCCCGTCGACGCCGATGAGGAGCTCCGGGGTCGCGCCGATGAGACCGGCCACGTCGAACGTCCACGTGCTCGGGTACGCCCGGTTGAGCTGACCGAGGACCGCACGCACATCGATCGGCGCAGGAGCCTGCACGACCTCGTCACGTGCGAGCACGACCTTCCCGAGGCGCTCCGGACCGAGCTCCCGCATCCGGGCGGCCGCAGTCCGCACGATCTCCGTGTAGTGCGTCCCCGACACCGTGCCGGGCGCGCTCGTCGCCCCGACGACGGGGGTGAGGGGCGCGGTCGTGAGCGTGAGGGGTTCTGCGGAATCCTCCTCCTGCCCCACCACCGTCATCGACGTGAGCCACACCCGCCCGTCGCGCCGACCGAGCAGGAACCGGGGGACGTCGATGACGGAATCCGTGCCGGACTGCGCGGAGAACGCGATCGCCGAGAAGCCCACGAGGCCGGAACCGGCGTGCGCGACCGGGTCCTCGACCAGGGCAGCGGCGGCGAGGCGTGCCCAGAGGCGCGAGAGGTCCGCGAACCGCGCGGCGCCTCGGGCCCGGAGCCGGACGGCACGACCGAAACCGACGAGCCCCGAGGTGCCACGCACCCAACAGGAGATGCCGGACGTCGGCAACTGGGCGAGGAACTCCGCCGGGGTCTGCGGCAGTCCCGCGGAGAACGGGGCGGGTGCCTGCGGGTCCACGCCGTCGATGTACCAGGAGCGGACGCGGAGGGTGGGCACCGCGGAGTCCGGGTGCGCGGAGTCGAGTTCGAACGGAGTCATCGGACCCGATTCTAGAACCGGAGACGGCCCGCCGGACCCCGGCGACCGGGTGGCGGCGCGGACTGACTGCGGGATCACAGACACGCCGACTGCGGGATCACAGTGACGGATTTCCGGGAGGGTCGCAGAGGCTGAGAGTATGGGCTCATGAATCGCGCGCAGCTGGACAAGAACAAGGACGACGTCGCACGCATGTTCGACGATGTCGCGAAGAAGTACGACATCACGAACGACGTGCTCAGCCTTGGCCAGACCCGCGGTTGGCGGAAGATCGTCACCGAAGCGGTGAACACCCGCCCGGGCGAGAAGGTCCTCGACCTCGCCGCCGGCACGGGAACCTCGTCCATGCCGTACCTGCGCGCGGGTGCGGAGGTCGTCGCCGGTGACATCTCCGAGGGCATGCTCGCAGTCGGCCGGGAGCAGCACCCGCAGATCGAGTTCGTGTACGCGGACGCGATGGACCTGCCCTTCGAGGACGACACCTTCGACGTCGTCACCATCAGCTTCGGACTGCGCAACGTCACCGACCCGGACCTCGGCCTGCGGGAGATGCTGCGCGTGCTCAAGCCCGGCGGGCGCCTCGTCGTGTGCGAATTCTCCACCCCCACGTGGGTGCCGTTCGGCATCGTGTACAAGGAGTACCTCATGAAGGCGCTCCCCACGGTCGCGCGCGCCGTGAGCTCGAACCCCGACGCCTACGTCTACCTCGCCGAGAGCATCCGCGACTGGCCGAACCAGACCGCGCTCGCCCACCGCATCGTCGACGCCGGCTTCGACCAGGTGAAGTTCCGGAACCTCACCGGCGGCATCGTCGCCGTCCACCACGCGGTGAAGCCGGGCAGTGCCAGCGAGCCGGGCGCCGCCACCGGAACCGGCGCCGCGGCCCAGGGGGAGCAGCCTGCATGAACGTCATCGACGCCGATGTCATCGTCGTCGGTGCCGGGCCCGCCGGGTCCTCCGCGGCCGCGCACCTCGCCGGGGTGGGCCTCGAGGTCGTCGTCCTCGAGAAGTCGGCCTTCCCGCGCGACAAGATCTGCGGTGATGCGCTCACCCCGCGCGCTGTCCACGAGCTCGACCTCCTCGGCTTCGACCCCGAGGCGTCCGGCACCTGGCACCGCAACCGCGGGCTGCGGCTCATCGGCGGTGGGCACCGCCTCGAGATCGACTGGCCGCAGGTGTCCGGCATGCCGGACCACGGCCTCACCCGCCCGCGCATGCGCCTCGACGAGGACCTCGCCCGCCACGCCCAGCGCCGAGGCGCCCGCCTGTTCGAGCAGGTGTTCGCCACCGAGCCGATCCTCGGTCCCGACGGCTGGGTGACCGGTGTGAAGGCCACCGGCACCGACCACCGGGGCCGCAAGGTCGGGCCCGAGGCGGAGTTCCGGGCTCCCGTCGTCATCGCCGCCGACGGTGTGAGCGCCCGCATGGCGGTGAAGCTCGGCCTCGCGAAGCGTGATGACCGTCCGATGGGCGTCGCAGTGCGCACCTACTACTCCTCCCCGCGCCACGCGGACCCGTACATCGAGAGCTGGCTGGAACTCAGGCCGAAGTCGGGACCGGACGGGCGCCTCGGCGATCCGATGCCCGGCTACGGATGGCTGTTCCCGCTCGGGGACGGCACGATCAACGTGGGCCTCGGGATGCTCGATACCTCCCCGCAGTTCGGGAAGGTCGACTACCGGAAGGTGCTCCACGACTGGATCGACGCGATGGGCGCCGAATGGGGCATCGAGCCGGACACGGCGCTCGAACCCGTGCGGTCGGCAGCGCTGCCCATGGCCTTCAACCGCACACCGCACTTCCACCGGGGAGTGCTGCTCGTCGGTGACGCCGCCGGAATGGTGAACCCGTTCAACGGCGAGGGCATCGACTACGCACTCGAGGCGGGGCGCCTCGCGGCCCAGACGGTCGCCACCTATCACCGGTTCCCCACCCGGGCGTACCGGCAGCGGCTCGCCGAGTACCCGGAACTCGTGCGTGCGAGCATGGGGTCCTACTTCACCCTCGGGCGGCTGTTCGCGGAGATCATCGGGAAGCCCGAACTCATGAATCTCGGCGTGAAGTACGGTATGGGGAGCCGGACGCTCATGACCTTCGTCGTGAAGCTCCTCGCGAACCTCTACCAGGACGAGAGCGTGGCCGAGCGCGACCTCTACGATCGCGTCATCACCGCACTGAATACTGTGGTCCCCGCAACCGACAACACCCGTGCGGGAACCGGCGAATGAACAGGACGATTGAACAGGACATGACGAACGCGCACCGGACCTTCGCGCCCTCCGAGTCGGACCTCGGAGCGTTCATCGCCGAGCGGCTTCTCGAGGTGGAGAACTTCCTCGACGTGGCGGTGACCCAGGCGTCCCGGTTGCCGAACGAGTCCTCCCACCACCTGCTCAACGCCGGTGGGAAGCGTGCCCGTCCCGTGCTCGTGCTCCTCGCCGCGCAGTTCGGTGACCCGACCCGTCCCGAGGTGGTGAAGGCGGCCGCCGCGGTCGAGCTCACCCACCTCGCCACGCTGTACCACGACGACGTCATGGACGATGCACCCGTGCGTCGAGGTGCGACCGCCGCCCACCTCGTGTGGACGAACAGCGTCGCGATCCTCACCGGGGACGTGCTCTTCGCCCGCGCCTCGGTGCTCTCCTCCGAACTCGGCCCGCGCGCGGTGCTCCTGCAGTCCGAGACCTTCGAACGCCTCGTGCTCGGTCAGCTCGCGGAGTTCTCGGGCCCCGAGGACGGTACGGACCCGGTGGAGCACTACCTCACGGTCCTCGCCGACAAGACCGGTTCGCTCATCGCTGCGGCCGTCGAGTTCGGGCTGCTCACCTCGGGTGCGCCCGAGGACCTCGTGCCAATCATGCGCGAGTACGGCGAGAAGGTGGGAGTGGCCTTCCAGCTCGCCGATGACATCATCGACCTCACCTCCACAGGGGACGCCTCCGGCAAGACCCCGGGCACGGACCTCCGCGAGGGGGTCGTGACCCTGCCGGTGCTCTATGTGCGGGAGGCCGCGGAGGCCGGTGACTCCGCTGCTGCCGAGGTGGTGGAGCTGCTCGACTCCGACCTCTCCTCCGACGAGGCGCTCGAGGCGGCCCGCTCGGCCCTCGCCGCGCACCCCGTCACCGAGCGGGTACGGGCAGAGGCTCTTCGCTGGGCCGACGAGGCGATCGCGGCTCTCGACACCCTGCCGGCCGGCGAGGTCAAGGACGGCCTCGTCGATTTCGCCCGCCAGTCCGTCAGCCGCGTGGGCTGAGGTGCCACAGTCGGCGCGCCCAGGCGTCGAGTTCCAGACTCCGTGGCGAGTTCCGGACACACATCGCTCATAGCGCACGGAAGTCGACACGGCGCCCGGAACTCGCGCCGGACGCACCTACCGCAGGCGGCGGTTGCGGCGGGCGGCGAGAATGCCGTCGACCGTGAGGACGACGAGCGCGCCCCAGATGATGAAGAAGCCCGCCCACCGGGCCGGCGCCATTTCCTCGCCGAGCATCGTCACGCTGATGACGAACTGGATGGTCGGCGCGAGGTACTGCATCATCCCCATCCACACGAGGGGCACCCGACTCGAGGCCGCCGCGAAGAGCACGAGCGGCACCGCGGTGATGGGTCCGAGCAGCAGCATGACGACCGTGTGCCAGGCGCCCTCGGTGCCGAAGTGGCTGCCCCCGGTGGCCGTCAACCAGATGAGGAAGATCCCGGCGAACGGGGTGAGGAACGCGGTCTCGATCGTGAGGCTCTGGATCGCGCCGACGTCCTTGCCGACCCGCGACTTGATGTAGCCGTACACCGCGAACGTCCCGGCGAGTCCGAGGGAGAGCCACGGGACCTCGCCCGTGCCGACGCTCAGCACGATCACCGCGACGAGTCCGATCCCCATCGCCACCCACTGCAGCGGCCGTAGGCGGTTGCGCAGTGCGATGACGCCGACCGCCACCGTGACGAGCGGGTTGATGTAGTAGCCGAGGGACACGTCGACGACCCGACCGATCTCCACACCGAAGAGGAAGATGAGCCAGTTCGCCGCGACGATGACGCTCGCGACGCACAGGGTGACCACGAGTTTCCGGTTCTTCAGCACGGGGCCGAGAGCGGTGAACCCGCGCGCGACGGCGAGAAGCCCGAAGCAGAAGACGAGCGACCACACGATGCGGTGCGCGAGAATCTCCGTGCTCGTGGCCGGCTCTGCGAGTCGGAAGATGAGCGGCAGCCCACCCCACAGCGTGTAGCACGCGATGCCGAACCCGAGTCCGGCCCGGCGGCGGGCGAGCTCATCGGCGGGCAGGCCCGTCGGGTCGCCGGTGCGTCCGGATGGGGAGGCATGGGGCGCCTCGGGGACGGGGGAGTGATCGGGGGAGGGCGAGGGTGTCACGAACCAAGACTAGTCCCGGTACGGATGACGGGTGCGCCCTCGCGACGTCGCGCGCCCTGTGACGCACCTCGCGCGTTCTGCTGTGACTTCCGTCGGAACCCCGCCCGAGTGCCCTTCCGGGTTCGGCAACATTCGTGTGCGCGAACTACCATGGGAGGTCGACCCCATCGAAAGGTGTGAAATGACTCGTCCCCTCAGGGTGGCCATCGTCGGCGCAGGACCTGCCGGTATCTACGCAGCGGATCTCCTGACGAAGGCCGAACGGGACTTCGACGTGAGCATCGACCTGTTCGAGCGCCTCCCCGCACCCTTCGGGCTCGTGCGGTACGGCGTCGCTCCCGACCACCCCCGCATCAAGGGCATCATCAACGCACTCATCAAGGTCCTCGACCGCGGGGACATCCGCCTCTTCGCGAATGTCGACTACGGCACGGACATCACCCGTGAGGACCTCCAGAAGCACTACGACGCAGTCATCTTCTCGACCGGCTGCTTCGACGACGCACCGCTGAACATCCCCGGCATCGACCTGCCGCGGTCCTACGGCGCTGCGGACTTCGTCAACTGGTACGACTCGCATCCGGCCGTCTCCCAGGAATGGCCGCTGGAGGCGGAGAAGGTCGCGGTCATCGGCAACGGCAACGTCGCGCTCGACGTCGCCCGCGTCCTCGCGAAGCAGGCCGACGACATGCTCCCGACCGAGATCCCGGACCATGTGTACGAGGGTCTCAAGAAGTCGAAGGTCACCGACGTCCACGTGTTCGGCCGCCGCGGTCCCGCGCAGGCGAAGTTCACCCCGCTCGAGCTCCGCGAGCTCGGTCACGTGCCGGACGTCGACATCATCGTGTACCCGGAGGACTACGAGTTCGACGAGGCCTCGATGAAGGCGATCCATTCGAACAACCAGATCAAGCAGGTGACGAAGACCCTCACGGACTTCACCCTCCGCGAGCCCACCGGCGCCAGCCGCCGCCTCCACCTCCACTTCCTCCACGCGCCCGTCGAGGTGCTCGGGGACGAGGAGAACGGCGTCACCGGTCTGCGCACCGAACGCCAGGAGCTCGACGGCAACGGCGGGGTGAGGGGAACGGGCGTCACCACCGACTGGCCGATGGACGCGGTGTACCGCGCGGTCGGCTACTTCGGTTCGGCACTCGATCAGCTGCCGTTCGACGACGCCAAGGGCGTCATCCCCAACCACGAGGGTCGCGTCGTCGACGCCCTTTCCCAGGTCGAGGCGCCCGAGGCCACGGTCCTGCCCGGCGTCTACGCGACCGGCTGGATCAAGCGCGGCCCGGTGGGCCTCATCGGCCACACGAAGGGTGATGCCCTCGAGACCATCACGCACCTCATCGAGGACAAGGTCGCGGGAACCCTTCCCACCCCCGAGGCGCCGGACGAGGATGCGATCGTCACGTTCCTCCGCGACAAGGGCGTCGACTTCGTCGACTGGGAGGGCTACCACCGCATCGAGGCCGCGGAGAAGGCACTCGGTGCCCCGCAGGGTCGCGAGCGCGTCAAGCTCGCCACCCATGAGGCGATGGTCGACGCCGCCCGAGGCGCCGCACTCGTCGGTGCCGACGCCGCCGCCCCGGCCGTCGACTGAGAATCTGCCGGGTCGGCCGTTCCGCCGCGCGGCCCGGCAACGGTCGGCACCACCGCGTGATCAACTGTGCACTTCGGCACGATCACGGAATCAGCGGTGCACTTCGGCACGACTTCCGGCCGCGAAATCGTGCCAGGTTGCACAGTTGATTTCACTGCTGATTCGGGTGACTCGAGCCCGGGTGTAGCGGTGGACGAATGCGCACAACGAAGCGGGCCGCGCAGGAACT
>NZ_BAAANO010000020.1:94596-242320 GCF_039529845.1 Brevibacterium samyangense
AGTTCCTGCGCGGCCCGCTTCGTTGTGCGGCCGGGGGCACGAGGCCGGCGCACAGCAGAGGGTCGCCCGGACGGCGCCTCGGCGGTGCGTCAGCGGTAGTTCACGAACTGGAGGTCGACGTCGAGGTCCTTGCCCTTGAGGAGGGCGATGACCGCCTGGAGGTCGTCCCGGGACTTCGAGGTGACGCGGAGTTCGTCGCCCTGGATCTGGGCCTTGACGCCCTTGGGGCCCTCGTCGCGGATGATCTTCGAGACCTTCTTCGCGTTGTCCTTGTCGATGCCCTCCTTGAGGTCGCCCTCGAGGCGGTACTCCTTGCCGGACGCGTAGGGCTCACCGGATTCGAAGGACTTGAGGGAGATGCCGCGCTTGACGAGCTTGGACTGGAAGACGTCGAGGATGGCCTTGACGTGCTGCTCGGAGTCGGCCTTCATCATCACGTGGGTCTCGCCCGACCACTCGATGCTCGCGCCCGAGCCGCGGAAGTCGTAGCGGGACCCGATCTCCTTGGCGGCCTGGTTGAGCGCGTTGTCGGCCTCCTGCCGATCGACCTTGCTCACGATGTCGAAGGAGGAATCGCTTGCCATGGGTGTCTCCGTTCCTGCTGGTCGGTGGGCGTGCGCCCCGCGCGCGGCGGCCGGTGGCCCGGACGGGTACGGCGGGCGGGGGCACGGTCGGTGATCGCCCCACAGTCTAGTGCGCGACTCACGGCCGACCGGGTGCGGTGCCGGTGGTATGCCGTGGCCCCGGGTGCCTGGGGGCCGTGCGGCGGGTGTGGTGCGCGGCGCCTCGGCGGTGGGCCGGAGGTGTGACGAGGGGCACTGCTGTGCGATTTGGAGATCGCAGAAACGACCGAGTACGCTGGTTCGAGTGTTCACGGCGGAAGTCGTGGAAACGGTTCGGCAGGTTGTCCGAGCGGCCAAAGGAATCTGACTGTAAATCAGACGGCATTGCCTTCAGAGGTTCGAATCCTCTACCTGCCACCGCTCGCGGAAGCCCCGGCCCTGCAGGATCCCCGAGATCCCGCAGAGCCGGGGCTTCCGTCGTTCCTGAGGGACCGGGTCCTCACTCCGCGGGGAAGCGGCCGCCCGCGATGAGGCGCAGCCCCTCGAGGTGTGACTCGAGGACGCGGATTCCCTCGGGGGTGATGCGGTACCACGTGGCGGGGCGCCGGCCCACGAAGCTCTTGCTCACCTCGATGAGTCCCTCCTTCTCGAGCGTCGACGCGTGTTTCGAGAGCACCGAATCGGAGACGCCGAGGGAATCACGGACGGAGGCGAAGTGTCGCCTCTGCGAATCACGGAGCCCCGCAACGAGCGCGAGGCGCGCCGGATTGGCGAGCACGGGGGAGAGGAGCGCGATCGCGGCGGCAGCGCCGGTGTCGAATTCCCCGGCGGTGGTTCCCCGTGCGCCGAATTCCCCGGCCGCGGAACCGGCGGTGCGCGGCGCGGGATCCGGTGACGCGGCCTGCGAGGACGGGCTCTGCGGCGACGAGGGCACGGGCGACGAGGGCGGCGGTGAAGGCCCCTGCGGTAACGGGGTCATGCGGGGCGGAACTCCCGCGTCGCTCCCACCACGGCGAGCACCATGACGATCAGGGCGCCGACGGAGGCGATGACGGGCCCAGTCGAGTCCATGAAGAACGCCCCGCCGGCGATGCCGAGGGTGTAGGCAACGGTCATGCCGGCGAAGACAACGCCGTAGCGGCGGCCGGCGCCGCGCGGTGCCGAACGCGCGAACCGTGCGAGGAAGTACGCCATGACGAGGACGAAGGACACGTGGATGACGGTGTTCGCGACGAATGCGAAGGGGTACTCCGCGCGGTCGATCCACAGTGCCGAGGTGAGCGATCCCGCATAGGTCGCCGCTCCGCAGATGTAGGCGAGGGGGAAGACCCACCGGTTCTCGGCGCGGGTGACGGCGCGGGCGGTGTGCGCGGTGTCGATGAGGCGGGCGGCCTCGGCCGGGGAAAGCGCCGCCCCGGCCGGTGACGGCGAAGGCGGCGTCACTCCGGCAGGCCGGCCGCGCGGGGTGGGGCGGTCCGCCGGGATGTCGGGTGCGTTCATGAGGACTCCAAGGTGAGTGAGGAATGACGACAGGAGCAACGGGCGCTTTTCACGCTAGCAACTACTTTCCGGTATGGAAAGTGAATTCCCTGGCCTCCCGGATAGGCTCGGAATCATGAACTTCACCCAGTATCTGGCCTCCCATCACGAGGGACGGCGCCCCGGAGGTGACCAGAAGCCCTGGGTCATCGCGCACCGCGGGTACTCCGCGGCGGCGCCGGAGAACACGCTCGCGGCTGTCGACGCCGCGCGTGCGATCGGGGTCGATCTCATCGAGATCGACCTCGGTCTCTCCGGGGACGGCACGCCGATGGTCATCCACGACCAGTCGATCGACCGCACGACGAACCTCCGCGGCCAGGTCTCGCTCCTCAGCGACGAGCAGCTCTCGCTCGCGGACGCGGGTGCCTGGCTCGGCGACGGTTTCGCGGGCCAGCGGATCCCCGCGCTCCGGCGCCTGCTCGAGGACGTCGAGGACCGGGGTGGCACGATCCTCCTCGAGTTCAAGGACGACTGGTCCCCGGCTGCGATCGCCCGGGTCTCCCGCGACATCACGGAGACGCGCATGGCGGATCGCGTGCTCATCCAGAGCTTCTCCGTGCCGACGCTCACCGCGTGCCGGGACGTCATTCCGATGGTGCCGCGGGCCCTCCTGCGCATGGTGCCGCGGCCGGACGACGCACGCCTCCTCGAGGACCTCGACGCCGTCGCCTACAACCCCTCGCACCGCGGTTTCCTCACCCGCCGGTCCGTCGCCGAGGACATCATGAATGCCGGGTACGGCATGTTCATCTGGACCGTCGACGACCCCCAGGACTGGGAGCGTCTCCTCGGGTCCGGCATCCACGGGATCATCACGAACCACCCCGGCCGGCTCCAGGGCTACCTCGCCGCGAAGTACGACTGAACAGGAGTTCTCATGACCGCCGAGCACCTCCCGATCGCTGACCTGCCCGAGGAGAGCCGGAAGCTCTCCGCAGCCCTCGCCGAGGCGGGGATCGCCACCGACGTCGTCGTCCTTCCCGACGGGGTGCCGACCGCCGCTCACGCGGCGGAGGTGCTCGGCGTCGGGGTCGGTGCGATCGCCAACAGCCTCGTGTTCGAGTGCGGTGGCGCGCCGCTGCTCGTGATGACGAGCGGGGCGCATCGGGTGAATACGAAGGCGCTGGCGGAGCGCCTCGGGAAGTCGCGGATCACACGCGCGTCCCCGGAGTTCGTCCTCGAGTCGACCGGGCAGAGGGTCGGGGGCGTGGCGCCGGCCGGTCATCCTGCGCCGCTCGAGACGATCGTCGACGAGACGCTGGCGGGGTTCCCGGTGTTGTGGGCCGGGGGTGGCACGGTCTCGACGATGGTGTCGATGACCTTCGACGAACTCGTGCGACTCACCGGTGGACAGGTGACGAGCGTCGAGTGACGGAGATCACGGCGAATCCATCCGTGAGGTCGGTGGCGAGCAGTCCCCACTTCCGCGGATTCCTGCGGATCGTGGGCGGTCCATCCGGATTTTGAGAGTCCTCGGATCTGCCTGTAGAGTATTCACTCGTTGCCCCAATAGCTCAGACGGCAGAGCGTTTCCATGGTAAGGAAAAGGTCAAGGGTTCGATTCCCTTTTGGGGCTCTCGCGCGAGAGCGATCTCGCGCAGGGGCGGGATAGCTCAGCTGGTTAGAGCGCACGACTCATAATCGTGAGGTCGCGGGATCGAGCCCCGCTCCCGCTACGTGAGGAAGCCGATGGTCACCGGAAGGTGGGCATCGGCTTCGTTCGTTCCTGTCGGGAGGGCGCGGCCCGCGGGCGCCTGCAAGGAGATCTCCCGCGGAAGCACATTGTGATGCATCGGCGCCCGATCGCGGCAGAAAGTGTCGCAGCGGATGATCGCGTTGCTCCACGACTTCGAGGTTCGATCGTTCCATGACTCCGAGGCTCCGTCGCTCCGCGGTTCCGTGACCGAGATCGCAGCCGAAGGATTATGCGAACCACGCGAGGACCGTCTAGAGTATTCAAGCGTTGCCCCAATAGCTCAGACGGCAGAGCGTTTCCATGGTAAGGAAAAGGTCAAGGGTTCGATTCCCTTTTGGGGCTCTGTGCGAGCAGTCGCTTGTGCTGGGGCGGGATAGCTCAGCTGGTTAGAGCGCACGACTCATAATCGTGAGGTCGGGGGATCGAGCCCCCCTCCCGCTACGGATGAAGCCTCCACCTCCGGGTGGAGGCTTCCTTCATTCATCCGCCCGAGGGTCGTTCGGGGCGCCGAAACGTGCGTACAGCCCGAGGGTGCCGTGCGAAGTCGGAGTCGACGATCGGATATCGTGGTGACGCGACATCATCGCGCGCGTGAATGGAGACGTCGGTGGACAAGCCACGTGGTCGGGACGGCTTCGGGCCGGGGTACAAGCTGGGCTTCTGGATCCAGTACATCCTCGTGCACGTCATGGGTCCGTCCACGAGCAACGGCAACCGGGACCCCCGCGTGCAGCTCAAGCGCGAATACGAACGTCGCCGCGCGCTGCATGAGCAGTGGCTGGAGAGCCGGCGGGGCACTGCCTGACCGCGCGGCCAGGACTTCGCGGTAGGAATTCCCGGCAGGAATGCGATGGGCCTCACGCGTCCACGCCCGGTTTCCTTGTTTTAACAGCGCCGAACAATCGGTAGGCTGCTTCTCATGGTGAGCACGCAGGACGGGACCAATACAGCGGATCTGAGCACCGGACTGCGCGTGCGTACCGCGCGCAATGCCGCGGGCCTCACCCTCGAGCACGTGAGCCGCCGGATCGGCGTGAGCCCGGCGACCCTCTCCCTCATCGAACGCGACAAGGTGTCGGTGACCCCGGAACGCCTCGGCCTCATCGCGGAGGTCTTCGGGATGGACGTCGAGTCACTGCTGAGCGGTGCCGGCGTCCCGGACCCCGACGCCGCGGGCACGGACGACACCCACCCCAAGGTCCTCGAGGCCGCGATCGACTGCTTCGTGAAGTGGGGCTATCACGGTACGTCCATGCGTCAGATCGCACACGCCGGGAACGTGAGCGTCGCCGGTGTCTACCACTACTACCCGAGCAAGCAGCAGATGCTCGTCGCGATCCTCGACGTCACGATGAAGGAACTCATCGAGGGCATGTCCGGCGTCCGCGCGAAGGTGCAGGACCTGCCGCCGGCCGAGCGCTTCCACGCCCTCGTCGAGGGGCTCGCCTACTACCACGCGACCTCGCAGAAGAACGCGTTCATCGGCGCCAGCGAGATGCGCAGCCTCGAGGAACCGCACCGCACCCGGATCGCGGATCTCCGCCGGTCCGTGCAGTACCTGCTCGACGAGGAGGCCCGCCGCGCGGTGGAGGACGGCGTGTTCCGCACGAAGGACGCCCGCTTCGCCTCCCGCGTCGTCGCGAACATGTGCACCTCCCTCGCGCAGTGGTACGACCCGACCGGTACGGTGAGTCCCGAACAAGCGGCGAAGGACCTCGCCGACTACGCTGTCGCCCTCATGACGGCCGGCACCGAGGACCGCTGACCCGCAGCACCACCCGGCCACCCCGCCCCGCCGAGGCGCCCCGCCACCCGGGGCCGTTCCGTCACCGGGACATGGCCGGAGGAACCGCATCCCACCGACAACAGAGAAGAGAGGGACCGCCGTGAGTGTGAACACGGAACTCGCGGGCACCAGCTACACGCTGGAGACCCCGTTCGAGGTGAGCCGGGAGGCCATCGCCGCCTTCGCCCGCGCCACCGGAGCCACGCACCCCGCACACGTCGACGTGGAGGCCGCGAAGGCGCTCGGGTACACGGATGTCGTCGCTCCCGCGACCTTCGCCGTCGTCCCCGCCCAGCGCACCGAGGGTCTCTACATCTCCCGCCCGGACGCCGGCATCGACTTCTCCCGGGTCGTCCACGGCTCCGAGCAGTTCACGTACACGCGTCCGATCGTCGCCGGTGACGTCCTCGCCGCGACGTGCCACGTCGACGGCCTGCGTGAGGCGGGCGGCCACGCCATGATCACCACTCGGACCGAACTCTCCGATGCCGCGTCGGGCGATCCCGTCGTGTCCGTCGTGTCCACCATCGTCGTGCGAGGAGATGCAGCATGACCACCCCCGCTCCCGGCTCCACGCCCGCACCCGCCGAGGCGCCCCGCCCCACGCTCTCGTCCCTCGAGGTCGGACAGGTCGTCCTCACCGAGCAGGTCCCCGTGTCCCGCGCGTCCCTCGTGAAGTACGCGGGTGCTTCGGGCGACTTCAACCACATCCACTGGAACGAGCGCTTCGCGAAGGAAGTGGGACTGCCGAACGTCATCGCCCACGGCATGCTCACGATGGGCAGCGTCGCCGGGCGGATCACGGACTGGACGGGTGACCCGGGGTCCGTCGTCGACCTCCGCACCCGGTTCACCGCCCCCGTCGTCGTCCCGGACTCGGAGTCCGGCGCCCCGGACCAGCCCACTGCGTTCCTCGACCTCATGGCGACGGTGCAGAAGATCGACGCCGAGGCCGGAACCGCGACCCTCGCCGTCGAGGTCACCGTCGACGGGGAGAAGGTGCTCGGACGCACCCAGGCCGTCGTCCGCCTCGGCGCATGAGCGAGACCCGCACCCTCGCGGAGTTCACGACCTTCCGGGTGGGCGGCCCCGCCGCGGACCTCACGGAGGCGACCACCCGGGAGGAACTCCTCGACTTCTGTCGTGCCCACCCCCTGCACATCGGCCACGAGGGCGCGTCCGCGCACTCGGCGCACGCGGTGCTCTTCGTCGGCGGGGGTTCGAACCTCCTCGTCTCCGATGCCGGTTTCGCCGGCAGCGTCTGCGCCGTGCGCACCCGCGGCATCGAGACCCGGGACCTCGCCGGTGGCGAGGTGCTCGTGACCGCCGAGGCGGGGGAGAACTGGGACGAGTTCGTCGCCTCGTGCGTGGCCGAGGGCCTCGCGGGCCTCGAGCCCCTGTCGGGTATTCCCGGCACCGTGGGGTCGACCCCGGTGCAGAACGTCGGTGCGTACGGCACCGAGGTCGCAGAGACCATCGAATCCGTGCTCGTCCACGACCGGTTCTCCGGGGACGAGCTCGTGCTCGGTGCCCGGGAACTCGAGTTCGCGTACCGCACCTCACGGCTCAAGCGGACCGCGCACGAGTTCGGCACCGTCCGGTTCGTCGTGATCGCGGTGCGGTTCCGACTGCGGCGTTCGGAACTGTCCACGCCCGTCCGGTACGCGCAGCTCGCGCAGGCCCTCGACGTCGACCTCGGGGCCCGCGTCCCGCTCTCCCGGGTCCGCCGTGAGGTCCTCGCACTGCGGGCCTCGAAGGGCATGGTCCTCGACGAGGACGATCACGACACGTGGTCGGCCGGGTCGTTCTTCACGAACCCGATCCTCCCGAAGGACTTCGTCCTGCCCGAGGGTGCCCCGACGTACCCGGTGCACGACGCGATCACGGGTGCCCGTGACGGGGGTGTGCAGAAGACCTCGGCCGCGTGGCTCATCGATCACGCGGGATTCGACAAGGGGTTCGGCGTCGGCGCGAAGCGGGCGACGCTCTCGACGAAACACACGCTCGCCCTCACGAACCGGGGCTCGGCGAACTGCGAGGACGTCCTCGAACTCGCCCGGCACATCCGCGACGGCGTGCGTTCGGCGTTCGGGATCACACTCGTGCCCGAGCCCGATTTCATCGGCGTGAGCCTGTAGTCGGGTCACTCCGGGGCGAGCAACAGACGGCGACACGGGAAAGTTCCACGATGGCGGTCCGCGCGAACCTTGTTCATGGAATTTCTCCGTGTGATCGGCCGGGCTGCAGCCCGCGACGGCCGCATCGCGCGACCGCAGCCCGCGACAGCCGTCACCGCGTACCGCGCACCGCGCGTTCCCACTCGTCGATGTCGGCGAGGACCCGGGACACGCGGTGCGCGGACATCCGGGAGATCCGCACGGACGACCGCGCGAGCTCCGCGAGCTGGTGCGGGGAGAATCCGAGGTCCTGTGCGGTCGCGTACTGATCGACGAGTCGGGAGTCGAAGATGAGCGGGTCGTCGGCACCGAGGGCGATCTGCGCACCCCGGTCGAACAGCATCGGCAGCGGCACCTCGTCGGGTTCCGCGTACACCCCGAGTTCGACGTTGGACCCCGGGCACACCTCGAACCCGATCCCGCCATCGATGATCTCGGCGAGCAGGACCGGGTCCTCCACGGCCCGAATCCCATGGCCGAGGCGGTCCGGCCGCAGGTGCTCCACCACCTCCCGGATATGGGCGGGGCCCAGGAGCTCCCCGCCGTGCGGGACCGAGGCGAGCCCGGCCCGGCGAGCGATCCGGAACGCCGGTGCGAACGCCTCCGTGTGCCCGGCGCGTTCGTCGTTCGACAGCCCGAAGCCGACGACCGTCCCCACGTCGTCCCCGACGTACTGCGCGGCGAGTCGCGCGAGCGTCCGGGCGTCGAGCGGGTGCCGGGTCCGGGAGGCCGCGACGATCACCGCGACCCCGAAGTCCTCGTCGGAGTTCGCCCGCGCCTCGTCGAGCACGATCTCGAGCGCGGGGGTGATGCCTCCGACGTCGGGGGCGTACGAAGTCGGGTCGACCTGGATCTCGAGCCACCTCGACCCCTCGGCGCGGTCGAGCGCGGCCGCTTCCCGGACGACCCGCCTCATGACGTCCTCCCCGCGGACGACGTGCCGGGCGGCCTCGTAGAGGTGCTGGAAACGGAACCACCCCCGGGCATCCGGGGTGAGATCCCGCGGCCGCCCGCCGACGATCCCGCGGGGGAGCCGGACACCGGCCTCGGCCGCGAGTTCGCGCAGGGTCGCATCCGTGAGGGAACCGGTGAAGTGCAGGTGCAGATGGGCCTTCGGCAGGGCACGGAGCGCGTCACGGGTCACCATGGGGAGAGTGTAGGTGTGTTTGCATGGAGGCATGCCGACAGCACCCCAACTGCTCACGGAGGATCCCCGCGCGGCACGCCGGGAGGTGCCCGCGGCCGGGCCGAGGCACCGGCGCAGCCTCCCCGTCCGCCTGCTGACGGGACTTCTCGTCTGGCTCGCGTGTGCGCTCCTCGTCGTCCCGTGGGCACTGTTCTCCGCCCGGACCGAGGCGCCCTTCGGTCCCCACATGGCCGAGTACACGCTCACCCACGACGGCCTCGCGACGGTCGACCTGGGCCCACTCGGGCGGTTGCGCATTCCCGCAGAGGACATGCTCCCGCTCGGCCTCGGCGTGCAGGTCCGCGTCGCGGAGATCCCCACGGGCTCCGGAGCCGGCGCGGACACCCTCGACGCTCTCGGCACCGACGTCGCGTCCTACGCGACGTTCTTCTCCGCGCCCGAGGCGACCGTTACCACCGTGACGAAGGGTCTCCTCCGCGACACCCTCCTGAGGGCCGCCGCCGGCGGCACCGCCCTGGCGGCGGCAGCCGGAACGGTGGTGGTTCTCGCCCGCGCCTCGGCAGATCCCCGGACGGTACGTCGCGGCCGGACCGCGCTCGCTGCCGGCGCGGTGTGCGTGCTCGTCGCGGAGATCGCCGCGGTGCCACGGGGGACGGGGGAGCCGCTCGTGCCCACCCCTGCGCTCGAGGGAACGCCGCTGGCCGGGGCCCAGGTGACGGGGCGCCTCGGGCCGGTGGTGGACGAGGCCGCCGGGTACGTCACCGACTTCACGGCGGACAACGACGCGTTCTACAGCGCAGCCCGCGCGAACCTCGCCGAGGCATGGCCCCAGCGGTCGCGGACCGCACGGTACTCGTCCGAGCTCGGGTTCGTGCCGCCGGCGCCCGCGGGGCCGCTCGAAGGAGGCGTGCTGCGGCGGGCCGCTCCCGCGGAGGGTGTGACGACGATGGTGCTGAGCTCGGACGTGCACTGCAACGTCGGGATGGCCGGGGTGATCGGTGACGTCGTGCGCTACACCGACGCGGACCTCTTCGTCGATGCGGGCGACGCGACGATGACGGGAACCCCGGCGGAGAACCTCTGCGTGGACGCGATCGACACCGCGGTCGCGAACGGCGTACCGCGCGTGTTCGTCAAGGGGAACCACGACTCGCAGGAGACCGCCCGGCATGCGGAGGGCCTCGGGTGGACGGTGCTGCGTGGCCGTGAGGTGGACGTCGCGGGGCTCACGTTCCTCGGAGACGGTGATCCGCGGCGGACGGAGTTCCCTACCGGTTCGGTGCCCGAGGCGAACGCGGCCGGAGTCCTCGAGACCCAGCAGGAGTTCGGCGAACGCATGGCCGCGGAGGCGTGCCGGGTCCGCCCGGACGTGCTCCTCATCCACGACCCCGCGCACTCCGAGGCGGCACTCGGTACCGGCTGCGCACCCCTGTCGCTCGGCGGTCACCGGCATCGGAAGGACGGTCCGGTGAACGTCGGGGCGGGGATCCGGTACGTGAACCCCACGACCGGCGGAGCACTCGCGAACGCGCTCACCCCCGGCCCGCTCAAGATGGACGCCGGGCTCACGGTGGTGCGGTTCGACACCTCGACCGGGCGAGCGATCGACGTCCAGGAGATCGTCGTCGGGATGGACACGCAGGTGACGATCGGGCCGTGGGAACCGGTTCCGGAGGCCGGGTACGTGGCCGCGCTCACAGACCCCGGGTCGATTCGCCAACCCGCCTGACATGCCTGTATGCTCGTCTACCGGCGGCACCACGGCAGGCCCGGTCTCCGTGTCCACGCTTCGGTGTTCTTTCCGGCAGAACGGTGTTCTTCCGGACGCAGTGTCGGGACGGTTCCTCGGAACAGTTCCGGCCGATCGGATAGAGTGCCACGTGAGCCGCCGTAGGGGTGTGGCGCAATTGGTAGCGCAACGGTCTCCAAAACCGTAGGTTGCAGGTTCGAGTCCTGTCGCCCCTGCTCAAGGATCGCCGGTCGGCTCCGGGTCGCCCCGGGCCGACCGGCGATTTCGTCCACAGGAACATCGACCGGAGTGAGGGCGCGTGGAATCCACGGCAAAGGCTGGGCAGCCGCACCGCGATGCGAAGAAGCGTGGCTTCTTCGGCACCATCCTGCAGTTCTTCCGCGAAGTGGTGTCCGAGCTCAAGAAGGTCGTCACCCCGACCCGCAAGGAGCTCATCAATTTCGTGCTCGTCGTGCTGGCGTTCGTCATCGTGATGATGCTCCTCGTGACCGCACTCGACTTCGTCTTCGGCAAGCTGGCCGCCACGGTGTTCGCCGGCGAGTCCCTCTGGCCGCTCTGGTGACCCCTCGCTCCCACGCGGAGCGCCCCGGGACGGCCCTCCACCGAGACCGTCCCGATCCACCCGGGTCCGAGAGATCGGGCCCGGAGCCATCCGGTAGAGAACCGAACCACTGAGCACGGCGACGCACCGAGCACAACGCACACAAGGAGAACTGGTGTCCGAGAACACTCCGGAAAACGAGAACGTCGAAGAGACCGAGGTTCTCTCTGCCGAGACGACCGAGGCCGAGACCCTCGAGGGGCAGCCGGTCGCCGAGGACCAGGTCCCGGCCGTGGACGGTGCCGCCGATGACGCGTCGGCCGAGGCGCCCGTCGCCGAGTCCGAGGTCGTGGCCGACGAGGCTGCGGAGGTCGAGGGTGAGGCCGTCGAGGCTGCCGACGACGCGGATGCCGATGAGGACGCGGTCGACCCGGCCGTCGAGGAGTTCAAGTCCGAACTCCGCTCGCAGGTCGGTGACTGGTACGTCATCCACTCCTACGCCGGCTACGAGAACCGCGTGAAGACCAACCTCGAGAACCGCGCCGTGTCGCTCGACATGGAGGACTACATCTTCGAGGTGCAGGTCCCCATGGAGGACGTCGTCGAGATCAAGAACGGTCAGCGCAAGACGGTGCGCCGTGTGCGCATCCCCGGTTACGTGCTCGTCCGCATGGACCTCACCGACGAGTCGTGGGGCGTCGTCCGCAACACCCCGGGTATCACCGGCTTCGTCGGTAACGCCTACGACCCGGTTCCGCTCACGATCGACGAGGTCTTCTCGATGCTCGCTCCGGTCTTCGAGGAGAAGCAGGCGGAGGCGCTCCGGGCCACCGACGAGGCCGAGGCCAGCCGCCGTGCGGCCGGTCGCCCGGTCGTCGTCGAGTTCGAGGTCGGCGAGTCCGTCATGGTGAAGGAGGGCTCCTTCGAGGGTCACCCCGCCACCGTCCAGGAGATCAACCCGACCACGCAGAAGCTCACGGTGCTCCTCTCGATCTTCGAGCGCGATGTCCCGGTGGAACTCGGCTTCGACCAGGTCGCCAAGATCTGACGCACGTCGTACACATCCGCACAGCGCCCCGTCACGGACATCCGTGACGGGGCGTTTTGCGTGCGGGGACGCCTCGAGACACGGGAGAATCTCCGGGACAGGGCTTCTGAAGGCGTCCACTCGAGAACTTTCCCGTGATGCGCCACACGCCCCCGGACCGACGTTCTGTTGAGAGGACGATTGTCTTCGGGTGCGGCTGCTCAAGTTGCGATTCTGTGCTGGGAAAACGCGAATCACGACATTCGATCGGGATCTCGATCGGGCGTCCGCACGGAATCGGGATGTCAACAGGTGGAAGCTGAAGTGCGATCTCAACGGGCGTCGCTGCGATGTCGATCGTGAGGTCGTCGTATCGACGGGCGGCGACACGGGGAAAGTTCATGATGGCGGCTCGCGCGAACCGCCATCGTGGAACTTTCCCGTGTTGCCGTCGTCCTCGTCGTTGCTGAGCCTCGCGGCAGTGGGTTCTGCCCCGCGACATGAGTGCGATCCGGCAGTCCCGTGTGACGGGGGCAACGTCGCCCGCGGTTCCGTCGGGCCCTCGGGCTGTGGAATAATGGTCTGGTTTGATTGCCCGGAAACTCATCGGAATCCGGGTGCTCGGACCTCTTGCGGCATCCGCTGCGAGAGTACGCAACAGATTAAGGACCGCACAATGCCTCCCAAGAAGAAGGTTTCCGGCCTGATCAAGCTCCAGATCCAGGCTGGCGCCGCTAACCCGGCACCGCCGATCGGCCCGGCGCTCGGTCAGCACGGTGTCAACATCATGGAATTCTGCAAGGCGTACAACGCTGCGACGGAATCCCAGCGCGGCAACGTCGTTCCGGTGGAGATCACCGTTTACGAGGACCGTTCGTTCACCTTCATCCTCAAGACCCCGCCGGCTGCAGAGCTCATCAAGAAGGCTGCCGGCCTCAAGTCGGGTTCCGCCACCCCGCACACCGTCAAGGTGGGTCACCTCACGGTCGACCAGGTGCGCGAGATCGCCCAGACCAAGATGCCCGACCTCAACGCCAATGACATCGAGGCCGCCTCGAAGATCATCGCGGGCACCGCACGTTCGATGGGTATCACCACCGACGTCGAGATGTGACCGGTTCCCCGTCCCGGGGAGCCACGATCCTTTCGGATCACCACCACACATTCGTGGGAGGGCCGGCGCGGCCCACACCACAACTGCAAGGAGAAAAGCAGATGGCTAAGCGCTCGAAGGCCTACCGGGCCGCCGCCGAGAAGATCGCGGCAGACATGCACTACGAGCCGGCCGAGGGCATCGCTCTCGCCGCAGAGACCTCCGTCGCGAAGTTCGACGCAACCGTCGAGGTTGCTCTTCGCCTCTCGGTCGACCCCCGCAAGGCAGACCAGATGGTGCGCGGCACCGTCAACCTCCCGCACGGCACCGGCAAGACCGCCCGGGTCCTGGTGTTCGCCGCCGGCGACCGTGCAGAGGCAGCACGCGAAGCAGGTGCCGACTTCGTCGGTTCCGATGACCTGCTCGAGAAGGTGGCCGGTGGCTTCACCGACTTCGACGCCGCCGTTGCCACCCCGGACATGATGGGCAAGGTCGGTCGCCTCGGTAAGGTGCTCGGTCCCCGTGGCCTCATGCCGAACCCGAAGACCGGCACCGTCACCATGGACGTCGCCAAGGCCGTCACCGAGATCAAGGGTGGCAAGATCGAGTTCCGCGTCGACAAGCACGCGAACCTCCACTTCATCATCGGCAAGGTCTCCTTCGGTGCTGAAAAGCTCCAGGAGAACTTCACCGCCGCGATGGACGAGATCATCCGCCTCAAGCCGTCCTCGGCGAAGGGTCGCTACATTTCGAAGGCCACCGTCACCACGACGAACGGCCCCGGCGTTCCGCTCGAGGTCGCGTCGCTCCGCGCGTGATCTGCTGATCGCCTGATCCACACGGGCCCGGTACAACTCCTTTCCGAAGGGGTTGTACCGGGCCCGTGTCGTTGCGCCCGGGCCGTTTCCTGAAAGGGGACTTGTCCGATTCTCGGTAGACTCTTCCGGTGCCTTCGGAACGAGAGACGACATGAGCCCGTCCCCGGCAGAGAGAACCGCATAGCGCATGGACGCCGCTGTTGCAGCTCACACGACACTCCTCGCGCCCGCCTTCGCCACCGACGATCTGTTCGTCACCAGCGACTTCACCGCCGGCGTCGGTCCCGAATTCGACGCGCTCATGCGCGCCTCCCTCGCCCGCACGGACCTGCGGGTCACCGTCATGATCGGGCCGGAGATCCTGTTCGACATCGGGGACGGGTATCCCGAGGCGCCGTTCGCACAGCGCGTTCTCGGCGCCCTGCGCAGGGACGCGGAGGACCGAGGCGCCACACCGCCGGATGCGTTCGTTCACCTGACGCCGATCGGCGCGGGCCTGAGCCTGCTCGCGGTCGCGTACGGACCGACCCTCGGATAGGCGGGTCGGATCGTACTCGGGAGCGCGGGTCCGCTCGTCGCCGACCCCGATGGCGATGGGAGCCTGTGGGACGGTATTCACCACCACGATCGAACCCGCCGTGCCGACGACCGCTCCGATCACCCCGAAGAGCGCAACCCGCAGGTCCGAGTCCGTGCTGGAGGACCGTGGCCCCGAGCTGGCGATCGAGGCGCGCGGCGCCTCGGCGACGTGACGTCCGTCTCGAACGGTCCCGGAACCCGGGTTCCGAGTTGTGTGGCCGCCTCGGCCTGCTCTACAGTTGTGGGTGCCCAAGACCGTCGGTCTCCTCGGGCAACCTCGGTTCCACGAACGGTCCGGTTCATTCGGACGGTACGTGATCGGAGGTGGCCGGAGGACGAAGACTCGCAAGAGTGGCCCGCGCAGGTGACATCAGAACGACTGCTCCACGAGCGGGAACCGCAGCACGCGAGTGCGAAGGATTCCGCGAACGGAGAACGCAAGCGTTCCGTGCTCACTGCGCGGAACGCTTTTTTCGTGTCCGGAGTACCGGCTTCGTACGAAAGGAATACCATGGCGAGGCCTGACAAGGCAGCCGCGATTGCGGAGATCAAGGAACTCCTTGAGAACTCTTCCGCCGCAGTGCTGACCGAGTACCGCGGTCTCACCGTTGCGCAGATGAAAGATCTGCGCCGTGCTCTCGGTGAGAACGCCACCTACGCCGTGGTAAAGAACACGCTCACGAACCTCGCTGCCAAGGAACTCGGCATCGATGCGTTCGACGGTCAGCTCAACGGCCCGACCGCCGTCGCATTCGTTTCCGGTGAACCCTCCGAGGCGGCCAAGGCTCTGCGTGACTTTGCCAAGGCGAACGACAAGCTCGTCATCAAGGGAGGCCTTCTCGAAGGCAAGGCCCTCGATGCAGCTGAGATTGCGAAGCTCGCCGACCTCGAGTCCCGCGAGGTCCTCCTCGCGAAGGCTGCTGGTGCGATGAAGGGCGGCATGGCCAAGGCCGCTGCCGTCTTCCAGGCACCGCTGGTCAAGTTTGTCCGGACCGCAGACGCTCTTCGCGAGAAGAACGCCGGCGCCGAGGCAGCCTGAGCTTCACCCCTTTAGTCAAAAACTTCGGCGTGCCGATCCGGGCCCGCCACCCAATGGAAGGACTTTGCCATCATGGCCAAGCTCACCCCCGAAGAGCTCATTGAAGCTTTCAAGGAACTTTCCCTCATCGAGCTCTCCGACTTCGTGAAGCTCTTCGAAGAGACCTTCGAGGTCGAGGCTGCCGCTCCGGTCGCCGTTGCCGCTGCCGGTGCTCCGGCTGCCGGTGGCGCCGAGGCCGCTGCTGAGAAGGACGAGTTCGACGTCGTTCTCGAGTCGGCAGGCGAGAAGAAGGTTCCGGTCATCAAGGAGGTGCGCGCCCTCACCTCCCTCGGTCTCAAGGAGGCCAAGGAGCTCGTCGACGGTGCACCCAAGGCCGTCCTCGAGGGCGTCGCCAAGGACGTTGCCGAGAAGGCCAAGGAGCAGCTCGAGGGCGCCGGCGCAACCGTCACCCTCAAGTGATCCGTGGTGCACACTCGGCCGTGATCCACGGCTGAGCGCACCGCCTCTCTTGACGAAGGGCCCCGGTCCACACTTCGGTGTGGCCGGGGTCTTTCGGCATTCAGCTGGGTGTTCGGGGTGGTGGGCCGTGGTGGCCGGCGCGTGCGGTCCGCGCGTGGGGTGCGCGCGAAAGCACCGGTGTGCGCTCGGTGGTGCGGTACGAAGTGGTGTACGGAGCTCAAGGCGTGCTGTTCAGCCGGGTCGGGCGGGCCGCGCGGGTCGGACGGGTCGGGGCGGTCAGGTGGCCCCTCACCGCATCCGGCGGAGGGTTCCTCCGGGGAACTCCTGCTCGGACAGCCAGGGGAACGCGGCGGCGGAACGTGCGGGCACATCGGCGGAGTCGTCGGCCGCGACGGCCGCCACGTCGTGGGCCTGCGCCTGTGCGAACTCCCGGTCGACCGGCAGCCCGTGTCCGGGCAGGAACAGCCCGAGGCACTCCTCGGCGAGCAGGGTCCGCAGACTCTGTGCCCACGCACCGGGCTCCGCGGTGTCGAACTGCGGTGGAGCGCCCTCCTCGAGGAGGTCCCCGACGAATGCAAGATCCTCGTGGACGAGGACGAGGTCCGTCTCCGTGTGCCCGGGCAGGAGGCGCGCCTCGAGGAGGACCTCCGCATCACCGGCAGCGGTCCCTGTGTCAGCTCCGATGTCGGTTCCGCTTCCAGATCCGGAGACGGTTCCGGCGCCGCTTCCCGTAGCGGCACCACCAATGGCGTCGTCCCCACCCGCCGAGGCGCCCCGCCCGAGCGACACCGTGTCCCCGTCGGCGAGCTGCCGCACCTCGACCGCGAGCGCGCTCGGATCGGACGGCAGCCCGGGCTCGTGCTCGAGGGGTACCTCGTGGAGCTGCACCCACGCGGAGCCCGCCTGATCGCGGACGAACGCGGGAGAGCCGAGGAACTCCTCGGCCCCGGCGTCCCGGAACGTGGCATTGCCGAAGAAGTGGTCCCAGTGGTCGTGCGTGTTCACGACGACGAACGGGAGGGCGGTGACGGAGCGGAACGCCGCGAGGATCCGCGCGGCCTGCGTGGGACCGGCGCCGGTGTCGACGACGAGAGCCCGCTCGGAGCCGACGACGAGGTACGAGTTGAGCGCGACGGGGTCCGAGGTGAAGACGTACACGGCAGTCATGCGGTCCACTCTAGGTTCGCGCGCCCGTGGGCCGACGCGCCGGGAGGCCCGCGAGTCCGAGAGCCCACGAGCCGGAGCGCACGCACGGCACAGACACCGCCCGCCACGCCGCTGCCGCGTTCACCTCGCGTCCACCTGTGCGCCGCCTTTCCGTTCCACCCGCCTGCGAGACTCCCGGGGTCGATTCCGCACCGACGGCCCTGCACCGGAGGTTCCTCACCACCGATGCCGCACCGTCGTTCCGCCCCGTTCCCCCCGAAAGAGGTTGCCATGTCCCTGTGGACCGCATTCCGCTCCGGCCACCCCACCGCATCCGCGCGCATCCGCCGCACTCCGCTCGCCGTCACCGCGGCCGCGTCCGCACTCGTCCTGCTCTCGGCCTGCGATGTGAGCGGTGCCGCCTCGACCGCGGAGACCGAGGGCGCATCCGACGCCGCAGACGCGGACTCCGGTGCGGTGTCGGGTGAGGTCAACCTCTACACCTCCGAGCCCGAGGCCAAGATCCAGGAGATCATCACCGCCTTCAACGAGCAGTACCCGGACGTCGACGTCGAGGTGTTCCGCGCCGGCACCGGTGAGCTCAAGACCCGCATCGCGACGGAGAAGCAGTCGGGCTCGATCGGTGCCGACGTCCTCCTCGCCGCCGACGTCCCCACCTTCGAGACCTACGCCGCCGAGGGCGACCTCGCGGCCCTCGACGGCGTCGACCTCGAGGGCGTCGAGGAGGAGCAGATCGACGCGGAGAACATGTACGTCGGCACCCGCATCATCCCGACCGTCATCGCGTACAACACGAACGAGGTCACCGAGGCTCCGACGACCTGGGCCGAACTCGCGGACCCGCAGTACAAGGACCGGCTCGTCATGCCGAACCCCGAGGTGTCCGGCGCGGCAGCCTTCAACGCCGCGGTGTGGCTGTCCCAGCCCGAGCTCGGGGAGCAGTGGATGACGGAGCTCGCCGCGAACAATCCCACCATCGTCGAGTCGAACGGACCCGTCTCGCAGAACGTCGCGAACGCGACCCAGCCGATCGGCGTCGTCGTCGACTACCTCGTGCGTGACCTCGCGGCCGAGGGCAGCCCGATCGCGGTCTCCTACCCGACCGACGGCGTGCCCTACGTCAACCAGCCGGCCGGCATCTTCGAGGACTCCGACAACCCGGAGGCGGCCGCCGCCTTCGTCGAGTTCCTCGTCTCCCCGGAGGGTCAGGAACTCGCGGTCGAGCAGAACTACGTCCCCGTCCGCGGCGACGTGGGCACGCCCGACGGCGCGCCGGCCCTCGAGGACCTCGCCCTCGTGACCCCCGACTACGAGAAGATCACCGCCGAGCAGGACGCCGCCGTCGCGACCTTCGCCGAGCTCTTCACCTGATCCGCTTGAGCCGCACCTCCTCGCTCCCTCCCACCCGCGGCAGCACCGCGCCCGTCGCCGCACCCGAGGCGTCCCGACCCGCCGCGCGTCCCGCCACCGGGGCATCACGCGCCTGGGCTCCCGCACGGGTCCGGGACCCGCGTCTGCGCATCCGCGTCCCGTGGCTGCGCGCGCTCACCTGGATCGGGGCGCTCGTCCTCATCGCACTGCCGTTGCTCACGGTGCTGAGCACCGGGCTGAGCACGGCCGGCCTGGCCGCGTTGCGCGACCCGGCCGTGCCGGAAGCGGCCGTGAACTCGGTCGTGGTGGCGGGCGCCTCGGCGGTGGTGGCGACGTTCGTCGCCCTCGTGCTCGCGGTCGTCCTCGACCGCATCCGGGTCCCTGGAGGGGCGGCGCTGCGGTGGGTGCTGCTTCTGCCGTTCCTCGTGCCGCCGTTCATCGGCGCAATGTCGTGGATCGCGCTGTTCACACCGAACGGGATGGTGAACTCGGCGGTCCGGGCGGTGTTCCCGGATGCGCCGGTACTCGACGTGTACGGGCCGGTGGGGGTGGTCCTCCTCATGGCGGTGCACACGTACCCGACCGCGTACCTGCTCATCGGGGCGGCGCTCGCGCGGATCCCGCGCAGTCTCGAGGAGGCGGCGCGCGTGGGCGGCTCGGGGCCCGTGGGGACGTTCTTCCACGTCACGCTGCCTCTCCTGCGCCCGGCGCTCGTCGCCGCGCTCGTCCTCGGGTTCGCCTCGAACCTCTCGGACTTCGGTATCCCGGCACTGCTCGGGCTGCCCGAGGGATACACGACGCTCACGACGCTCGTGTACCGCTTCCTCGCCTCGGCGACGGTGGTGAATCCGCTGCCGGCCGCCTCGGCGATCGGCGTCGCCCTCCTCACGCTCGCGGCCCTCGCAGTGTGGGTGCAGGCGCGGACCGCAGGAGCCGCCGAGGCGTCCGCCGGCAGTGCTGTGGCCTCCGGTGGGCAGTCGGTCGGTGCACCGTCGGCGGGTGCGCGCGTCGCCGGTGTGGGGGCCGCGGGTACGCGCGTCGCCGGAGTGCGGGCCGCGGGTACGCGGGGAGCCGGTGTGGGGGTCGACGGTCTGCGCCTCGGGCTCGCGGTGGCGCTGTGGGTGTTCGCACTCGCGGCGACCGTGCTGCCGCTTGTCGCGCTCACCGTGCAGTCGGTGTTGCCCGCGCCCGGTGTGCCGCTCACGGCGGAGACCGTCACGCTCGAGAACTACTCCCGGGCGCTCGCGAATCCCGCGACGATCGACGGGGCGTGGAACTCGCTCGTGCTCGCGGTCGGGGCGGGGATCGGGTGCACGGTCCTCGGGCTGCTCGTGGCGGTGCTCGTGACGCGCACGCGGTCCTGGGACAACGGGCCGCTCGATCTGCTCGGCCTGTTGCCGCAGGCGCTGCCGGGCCTCGTCGTCGCGGTCGCGTGGTTGCTCGTGTCGCCGTTCCTCGGGATCTTCGACACCCTGTGGTCGATCCTCGCCGCCTACGTCATGGCGTTCACGGCACTCGTCGTGCAGATGGTGCGGGCGCCGCTCGCCTCGGCCTCCGCGTCGCTCGAGGAAGCCGCGCGGATGGGTGGCGCGGGACCGGCACGCGCGCTGCTCGGGACCACGGTGCGGATGGTGCTGCCGACCGCGGTGCTCGCCGGTGTCGTCGTCGCGCTCACCGCGGTCCGCGAACTCACGATCTCGATCCTCCTCGTCGCTCCCGGCACCCGGACCCTCGGTGTCACGATCTTCAACCTCCAGCAGGCCGGCGACTTCAACTCGGCGTCCGCGCTCGCGGTGCTCGTGGCGGTCCTCGGGATCGCGGGGCTTGCGCTGGCTTACGGTGTGCAGTCCGTTGGGGTGAGGCGGTTCGGCGTGCGGCGGTCTGAATCGCGGTCGATACCGGCGTCGTCACCGGCATCGACCCGACTCCCGGACGCTGTGGCGATGTCCGACGATCGCGTGCCCCTGGCGGATTCCCGAGCGGGATCCGCAGACGGCGTGCGATGAGTGCCGTTCGGTTCTGCAGTGCACCGGTAGGGCCGACCCCGACCCGGCCTCCACGTGCCGGTGAGGCAAGAGCGGCACGGGCGCGGTTCGACGAGGCGCGTCGTGTCCGTGATGGGCCCGCGACCTGTCACGGGCTCGCAGCCTTCCCCGCTCATCCGAGTCCGTCCGACCCACGTGAGGAAACCGTTCGATGACCATCCCACAGTCCCCGGCCGCACAGGTCCGTCCTGCGGGCGCGCACACCGGCTCGCCCGCGATCGCTCTCGACGAGGTGACGGTGCGGTACCCCGGTGGGGGCGCCTCGGCGGCTTCGGGTGGCCGACGCGGCGGACGTGGCCCGGAAGCGCGTGGAGCTGGTGGTGGTCCGCGGGGCGGTGGTGCGCGTGGTGGAGGTCGCGGACACACCGGTGCTGCGAGTGGTTCCGGGGCCGGGCTCTTCGCGATCGACCTGCAGGTCGAGGACGGGGAGTTCCTCGCGATCGTCGGCCCGTCGGGATCGGGCAAGACGACGCTCCTGCGCACCGTCGCCGGGTTCATCGTGCCGCAGGAGGGCACGGTCACGATCGGTGGCCGCGCGGTTGCCGGACCGGCGGGGTTCGTGCCGCCGGAGGGTCGCGGTCTCGGGATGGTGTTCCAGGACCATGCGGTGTGGCCGCACATGAGCGTCGGGCGGAACATCGAGCATCCGCTGCGCCTCGCGAAGGTTCCTGCCGCCGAACGCCGTGCGCGGGTCGAGGCTGTCCTCGACACGGTCGGTCTGCCCGGGTTCGCCGGGCGGAGGCCGGCCTCGTTGTCGGGTGGTCAGCGGCAGCGTGTCGCGCTCGCGCGGGCGCTCGTCGCCGGTCCCCGCGCGCTCCTCCTCGACGAGGCGCTGTCCTCGCTCGACGAACCGCTCCGCGCCAGACTCCGCTCCGAACTGCGCGCGCTCACCGTCCGCGACGGGCTCACGGCGCTCCACGTCACCCACGACCGCGCCGAGGCACTCGCGATCGCCGACCGGGTCGCGGTCCTCGACCACGGTCGCATCGCACAGATCGGGACTCCGCGCGAGCTCCTCGACGCTCCGGCGTCCCCGTTCGTCGCGCAGTTCCTCCAGGACGCGCGGGTCTTCGACGCCCGGGTCGACGGGGCCGAGGTGCGGGTTCGGCTGGGTGGCGGTGGCGCCTCGGGAGTCGGTGCCTTCTCGGATGTCGGCGACGCCGCGGGCGGGGACGCCGTTCCCGAGGTCCGCGTGCCGCTCGAGCGGTTCACCCGGCACGCGGGCCGGGCGGATGCCGGCTCCAGCATGCCGACGAGGTCGATCGTCGAGGGTACGACTGCCGGCGACAGTGCACACGACGGGAGCGATTCGGCTCGTCCCGCGGGAGGCGGAACGACGGCGAAGCTGGCACTCGGGCCGGGTGACCTCGAGCTGGTGCCGGCGGGCGCCTCGGCGGCGTTCACCGGAACGGTGGAGGCGGTGTTGTTCGGGAGCGAGGCGTGGACGGTCGAGGTCGAGTGCGGCGGCGAGGTGTTCCACCTCCGGCATCGCGGCGATCGACCGATCGAGGGCGAGACCGTCGGTATCGCCGTGCGCTCCGGCCACCTCTACGGCTGACGTCGAACGGGTCCACCCGAGTGCGCGATTCCGTGCGGTGCGTGCTGGGGCCCGACACGGGAGATTCCCATGGGGACGGTTCGCGCGAGGCGTGCTCATCGAATTCTTCCGTGTTGCGGATGCTCCGGTGGATCCGTGCGAACGCGAAGGTTCGCAGGGTTGCGGCGTGAGTGCTCGATTCCGGGTGCGCGGTGTCGCCGATCGTGCGGTTGTTGGCCTCGAATCCGCACGATTCGCGACAGTGAAGTCGGCACGTGCCGGAGTTTGGTGATGCCGACCGGCACGGGGGAGGATGACCGCATGACGATCAGCGCCGATCTTCTCGCCCTCTCCGAGTCTTTCCCCCGGAATTCCACACCGGACACAGTGTCGACGGCGGCCTCTGCACTTCCGGAACGCGGTGCCCACTCTGAACGCGGTACCCGCCCTGAAAGCGGTGCCCGCCCTGATCCCAGTGCCCACCCAGGCCCGACTACCCTCTCGGAACCCGAGGCCTTCCCCGGACCCGTCAGGGTCCTCCGTGCGAGCGTCGTGAGTAAGGCGACGGCCGGAACACCCGCGATCGACCTCTTCGACGAGTTCCTCGACGTCCTCGCCGCCCTCGAACGCGATGCGATTCTTCGGTCCACGGGGAGCACCGACCTCGCAACGAGCGCCCGCGAACGCCGAGGCGAGTGGACGACCGACACCACGCACACCCGCGAGTACTTCCTGCTCGTCACGGAGACCGGTTCGCCGCTCGGGGCCGCCGCTGTCGGCGCCCCGCTCCTCGAGAACCTCGACGCGATCGACGCCGAAGTGTTCCCGGGTCCCGGCCCGCGCGGGGAACCCGGCCTGCGCGAGAAATCCGGCCCGCGGGCTGAGCCCGTATTCGATCTGCTCTTCTCGCTCGTCGTCGCGTGCATGACGGAGCTCGGGCGCACGAAGGCGTTCATGTTCACCGAACACTTGTGCGTGCCGACGGAGGGGTTCACGGACCCGGCCCGCGGCTCGGTGACGGCCGGCGCCGAGGTGCGTGGCGCCTCGGCGATCTTCGTCCCGGCGGAGGGCCGGCCGGTCGTGGCGCTCGGGCCGGACCGCGGTTCCCTGTTCGCGGACGACCCGGCGCTCGTGCGGATGCAGCGCCACGGATTCCGGCTCACACAGATCGAGAGGTGCTCGGTGCTGCGCCCCGGCGCGGGCCTCCCGGACGCCGAGGTGCCGGCGGGGCTCGTCCCGATCACGTGGGTCGGCGACGCCCCGGCGGAGCACCTGCAGCGGATCGCGGACATCAACACGGTGTTCGAACGGGACGTACCGAAGGGCGATGCGAGTTTCGAGCCCGCCGTCTTCACGGTCGAACGCGTCCTCGAGCACCAGGAGGTGCGCAGGGCGAAGGGCGTGACCGCCTACGGCACCGCGCTCCTCGACCCGGCGGCCGGCGAGCCCGGTAGCGGAGGGATCCTCGTGGGGCTCACCGCCTTCGGGGTGAGCGAGGGGGACGAGCACGGGTTCCAGGGCGCGACGGTCACGCGTCCGGAGTACCGCGGGAGGGGACTGGCGAAGGCGCTCAAGCTCCTCAACGCGCGAAACCTCGCCGCGCACGCGCCGCACGTCACCCGGGTCTACACGTGGAACGCTGCGGAGAACTCGCCGATGCTCGCGATCAACAACGCGGTCGGGTTCGTCCCGGTGCTCGTCGAGGGGCAGTGGGAGAAGAACACGGGGGAGCGGAACAACGGAACGCACCCCTCTTGACAAGGGGTTTCGTGCCTCGCGGAGAGGAAAGACGAGAGCCTACCACACGCGGCTTGCGGACCGGAGAACGAAGGACTACTCTGGATATTTGCGTTGCTTTGCCTTCGTGGTGCCTTCATATAGCGGTGGGCCCACCGGAGCTCCTGTGCAGTCGGGGCGAGTGGACCGCACGGAACGGGCCTGAGTGGAACATCGGATGATCACGTCGTGGATCACCTCGAACGGGACACTCCGGACCGCATTTCGTGCCTACACGGTACCGGACCGGGAACGGGGCTGTCGGGTGGACGGAAGTCCTCCGGCGTGTCGTTCCGGGTGCGTCTCGTTCCGGACGGTGGGAGCAGGTGAAGCCGGATGACAGGTGAACCCTTCGGAAGGATTCCATTGGCCGCCGCCAACGAACACACCAGGACCGCTAACCCGCCCAAGCGTATTTCTTTCGCGAAGATCCACGAACCGCTCGAGGTGCCGAACCTGCTCGGTCTGCAGACCGACAGCTTCGACTGGCTCATCGGCAACGAGAAGTGGCAGGACCGCGTCATCGATGCCACGGAGCGTGGCGACGACTCGGTCGCGACCACCTCGGGTCTCGAGGACATCTTCGAGGAGATCTCCCCGATCGAGGACTTCTCCGGCGCGATGTCGCTGTCCTTCCGTGAGCACCGTTTCGAGCCCCCGAAGTACTCGATCGACGAGTGCAAGGAACGGGACATCACGTACTCGGCTCCGCTGTTCGTCACCGCGGAGTTCATGAACAACAACACCGGTGAGATCAAGTCCCAGACGGTCTTCATGGGCGACTTCCCGCTCATGACCGAGAAGGGCACCTTCGTCATCAACGGCACCGAGCGTGTCGTCGTCTCGCAGCTCGTCCGTTCGCCCGGTGTGTACTTCGAGTCCGCCGCGGACAAGACCACCGACCGCGACATCTACACCGCGAAGATCATCCCCTCGCGCGGTGCATGGCTCGAGTTCGAGATCGACAAGCGCGACCAGGTCGGCGTCCGTCTCGACCGCAAGCGCAAGCAGTCGGTCACGGTGCTCCTCAAGGCCCTCGGCTGGACCGAGTCCCAGATCCTCTCCGAGTTCGGTGACTTCGAGTCCATCCGCGAGACCCTCGCGAAGGACACCGTCGACACCCGCGAGGACGCGCTCCTCGACATCTACAAGAAGCTCCGTCCGGCCGAGCCCGCGACGGTGGAGGCGGCAGAGAACCTGCTGAAGAACCTCTACTTCAATCCCAAGCGTTACGACCTCGCGAAGGTCGGCCGTTACAAGGTCAACCGCAAGCTCGGACTCGAGGCACCGCTCTCCGACTCCGTGCTCTCGGTCGACGACATCGTCGCCACCATCCGCTTCATCGTCTCGCTGCACGCCGGCAAGGACACGATGAAGGGCCTCGTGAACGGTGAGGAGGGCGAGATCCGCGTCGCCCTCGACGACATCGACCACTTCGGCAACCGTCGTATCCGCGCCGTCGGCGAGCTCATCGAGAACCAGGTCCGCACGGGCCTGTCCCGCATGGAGCGCGTCGTCCGTGAGCGGATGACCACGCAGGACGTCGAGGCGATCACGCCGCAGACGCTCATCAACATCCGCCCGGTCGTCGCTGCGATCAAGGAGTTCTTCGGAACCTCCCAGCTCTCGCAGTTCATGGACCAGAACAACCCGCTCGCGGGACTCACGCACAAGCGTCGTCTCTCCGCGCTCGGTCCGGGCGGTCTGTCCCGAGACCGTGCGGGCATGGAAGTCCGTGACGTCCACCCCTCGCACTACGGCCGGATGTGCCCGATCGAGACGCCGGAAGGCCCGAACATCGGCCTCATCGGTTCGCTCGCGTCCTACGCGCGCATCAACCCGTTCGGCTTCATCGAGACCCCGTACCGCAAGGTCGTCGACGGTGTCGTCACTGACGAGACCGAGTACCTCACCGCGGACGACGAGCTCGCGTACAACATCGCGCAGGCGAACGCACCGCTCACCGAGGACAACCGGTTCGAGGAGGACCACGTCCTCGCACGTCCCGCCGGCGGTGGTGGCGAGGCCGAGCTCATCCCGGTCTCCGAGATCCAGTTCATGGACGTCTCCGCTCGCCAGATGGTGTCGGTCGCGACCGCGCTCATCCCGTTCCTCGAGCACGACGACGCGAACCGCGCCCTCATGGGTGCGAACATGCAGCGTCAGGCCGTGCCGCTCGTCATGAGCGAGGCACCGTTCGTCGGTACCGGCATGGAGTTCCGTGCCGCCGTCGACGCCGGTGACGTCGTCGTGGCGGAACGCGCCGGTGTCGTCACCGACGTGTCCGCCGATCACGTCACGACGCAGAACGACGACGGCACCATGAGCACCTACCGTGCCCAGAAGTTCGTCCGTTCGAACCACGGCACCTCGTACAACCAGCGCGTCATCGTGAACGAGGGCGACCGTGTCGAGGTGGGCGCCGTGCTCGCCGACGGCCCGGCCACCGAGGGCGGCGAGATGGCGCTCGGCAAGAACCTCCTCGTCGCGATCATGTCGTGGGAGGGCTACAACTACGAGGACGCGATCATCCTCTCGCAGCGCATGGTGCAGGACGACGTCCTCTCCTCGATCCACATCGAGGAGCACGAGGTCGACGCCCGCGACACCAAGCTCGGTGCCGAGGAGATCACCCGGGACATCCCGAACATCTCCCCGGACGCCCTCGCCGATCTCGACGACCGCGGCATCATCCGCATCGGCGCCGAGGTCTCCGACGGCGACATCCTCGTCGGCAAGGTCACCCCGAAGGGCGAGACCGAGCTGACCCCGGAGGAGCGCCTCCTCCGCGCGATCTTCGGTGAGAAGTCCCGAGAGGTCCGCGACACCTCGCTCAAGGTGCCGCACGGCGAGGAGGGCACCGTCATCGGCGTCAAGGTCTTCGACCGCGACAACGACGACGAGCTCGCTCCCGGTGTCAACCAGATGGTCCGCGTCTACGTCGCCCAGCGACGCAAGATCAAGATCGGTGACAAGATGGCCGGCCGCCACGGCAACAAGGGCGTCATCTCCCGAATCCTGCCGCTCGAGGACATGCCGTTCATGGAGGACGGCACCCCGATCGACGTCATCCTCAACCCGCACGGCATCCCGCGTCGTATGAACATCGGTCAGGTGTTCGAGGTCCACCTCGGGTGGATCGCGAAGCAGGGCTGGAAGATCGAGGGCAACCCCGAGTGGGCGAAGGACCTCCGTGCTCACTTCGAGCGCGAGGTGCCCCCCAACTCCCGCGTCGCCACGCCGGTGTTCGACGGTGCGCACGAGGAGGAGCTCCGCGGCCTCCTCGACTCCACCATCCCGAACCGCGACGGAGTCCGCCTCATCGACTCCTCCGGTAAGGCACGGCTGTTCGACGGCCGTTCCGGTGAGCCGTTCCCGTACCCCATCTCGGTGGGCTACATGTACATGCTCAAGCTCCACCACCTGGTGGACGACAAGATCCACGCACGTTCGACCGGTCCGTACTCGATGATCACCCAGCAGCCGCTCGGTGGTAAGGCGCAGTTCGGTGGCCAGCGGTTCGGCGAGATGGAGGTCTGGGCTCTCGAGGCGTACGGCGCTGCCTACACGCTCCAGGAGATCCTCACCATCAAGTCGGACGACGTCGCCGGCCGTGTCAAGGTCTACGAGGCCATCGTCAAGGGCGAGAACCTTCCGGATCCCGGTATCCCGGAGTCCTTCAAGGTCCTCATCAAGGAAATGCAGTCGCTCTGCCTGGACATCGAAGTGCTCTCTTCGGACGGGATGGAGGTTGAGATGCGCGACTCGGACGACGAGGTGTTCCGCGCGGCCGAGGAACTCGGTATCAACCTGTCCCGCCACGAGGCGAACACCGTCGAAGAAGTCTGAAGACATCCAGCCAACGAACGTGTATTCGACGGTCCTGACCGACCGTCTTGAGAAAGAGGATTTACGTGCCTGACGTCAATTTCTTCGACGAACTGCGCATCGGCCTGGCCACTGCTGAGGACATCCGACGCTGGTCCCACGGTGAGGTCAAGAAGCCCGAGACCATCAACTACCGCACCCTGAAGCCCGAGAAGGACGGCCTGTTCTGCGAGCGGATCTTCGGACCCACCCGTGACTGGGAGTGCGCGTGCGGCAAGTACAAGCGCGTCCGCTTCAAGGGCATCATCTGCGAACGCTGTGGTGTCGAGGTCACGCGTGCCAAGGTGCGCCGTGAACGCATGGGCCACATCGAGCTCGCCGCTCCGGTCACCCACATCTGGTACTTCAAGGGTGTGCCGTCGCGCCTCGGTTACCTACTCGACCTCGCCCCGAAGGACCTCGAGAAGGTCATCTACTTCGCGGCGTACATGATCACCGACGTGGACGAGGAGTCCCGTCACCGTGACATGCCGTCGCTGCAGGCCCAGGTCGACATCGAGCTCAAGCAGATCGAGGACCGCACCCTCGCAGACATCAACCGTCGCCAGGTGAAGCTCGAGGAGGACCTCGCGGCTCTCGAGGCCGACGGTGGTACCCAGGCCGCGCTGGACAAGCTCAAGACCCAGGCGGAGAAGGAGATCAAGGCTCTCCGTCGCCGCATGGATCGTGACCAGGAGCGCCTCCGTCAGGTGTGGGACCGCTTCAAGTCGCTCAAGGTCTCCGACCTCGAGGGCGACGAGGTCCTGTACCGCGAGATGGTCGCGCGCTTCGGAATGTACTTCCAGGGCGCCATGGGTGCGGAGGCTCTCCAGAAGCGCCTCCAGGACTTCGATCTCCAGACCGAGTCCGACAACCTGCGCGAACTCATCAAGACCGGTAAGGGACAGCGGAAGACCCGTGCGCTCAAGCGCCTCAAGGTCGTCAACGCCTTCCTCACCACCGACAACAAGCCCGAGGGCATGGTCCTCGACGCGATCCCGGTGATCCCGCCGGAGCTCCGCCCGATGGTGCAGCTCGACGGTGGCCGCTTCGCGACCTCGGACCTCAACGACCTCTACCGTCGTGTGATCAACCGTAACAACCGACTCAAGCGTCTGCTCGACCTCGGTGCCCCGGAGATCATCGTCAACAACGAGAAGCGGATGCTCCAGGAGGCCGTGGACTCGCTGTTCGACAACGGCCGCCGTGGTCGCCCCGTGACCGGTCCGGGCAACCGCCCGCTCAAGTCGCTCTCCGACATGCTCAAGGGCAAGCAGGGACGCTTCCGTCAGAACCTCCTCGGTAAGCGCGTCGACTACTCGGGCCGTTCGGTCATCGTCGTCGGCCCGACCCTCCAGCTGCACCAGTGCGGTCTGCCGAAGACGATGGCTCTCGAGCTCTTCAAGCCCTTCGTCATGAAGCGCCTCGTGGACCTTAACCACGCGCAGAACATCAAGTCCGCCAAGCGCATGGTCGAGCGTCAGCACGGCCAGGTGTGGGACGTTCTCGAAGAGGTCATCACCGAGCACCCGGTGCTGCTCAACCGTGCACCCACCCTGCACCGTCTGGGCATCCAGGCGTTCGAGCCGCAGCTCATCGAGGGCAAGGCCATCCAGATCCACCCGCTCGTCTGCTCCGCCTTCAACGCGGACTTCGACGGTGACCAGATGGCCGTCCACCTCCCGCTGTCGGTGGAGGCACAGGCCGAGGCCCGTGTCCTCATGCTCTCGGCGAACAACATCCTCAAGCCCTCGGACGGCAAGCCCGTGACCATGCCCTCGCAGGACATGATCATCGGTATCTACCACCTCACCTCTGAGCGCACCGACGTGCCCGGCATCGGCCGTGCCTTCTCCTCGGTCGCCGAGGCGCAGATGGCGTTCGACCGTGGCGAGATCGACCTCGGTGCGAAGGTCACCATCCGGATCGACAACGTCGTTCCCGGTGGGGACATCACCTTCGAGGACGGTTCCACCGAACCGCGCACCGCGATCGTGGAGACCACCCTCGGCCGTGCACTCTTCAACGAGTCGCTGCCGGAGGACTACCCGTTCATCAACCGCACGGTCGACAAGAAGAACCTGTCGAACATCGTGAACCGCCTCGCGGGTCACTTCCCGACGGTCGTCACGGCCGCCACGCTCGACAACTTCAAGTCCATGGGCTTCTACTGGGCGACCCGTTCGGGTCTCTCCGTCGCCATGACCGACGTCGTCTCGCCGGCGGCGAAGGAGGGCCTTCTCGACGAGGCCGAGGCCGCTTCGGCCAAGGTCCAGGAGCAGTTCGACTTCGGTATGCTCACCGACGAGGAGCGCCGCTCTGAGCTCGTGAAGATCTGGTCGGAGACCACCGACAAGGTCGCGACCGCGATGCAGGAGAACTTCCCCGAGGGCAACTCGGTGCTCCGCCTCGTCGAGTCCGGTGCGTCGGGTAACTGGACGCAGGTCCGTCAGCTGGCCGGTATGCGCGGTCTCGTGACGAACCCGAAGGGTGAGATCATCCCGCGTCCGATCAAGTCGAACTACCGCGAGGGCCTCTCCGTCCTCGAGTACTTCATCGCCTCGCACGGTGCGCGTAAGGGTCTTGCCGACACCGCTCTGCGTACCGCGGACTCCGGTTACCTCACCCGTCGTCTCGTCGACGTCTCCCAGGACGTCATCGTGCGGGCGGAGGGAACCGACTCCAAGGCCGGCATCACCCTGCCGGTCGCGCAGGAGAACGCCTCCGGCGAGCTCGTGCCGCACGAGTTCGTGGAGACGAGCGTCTACGGTCGCCTCACGGTGCAGGATGTCCTCGATTCCGAGGGCAACGTCCTCGTCCCGGCGAAGACCGAGGTCGACCGCAACGTCATCGACACTCTCGTCGCGGCCGGTGTCACGACCCTCAAGGTGCACTCGGTGCTCACCGCGGACTCGGACGTCCAGATCTCCGCGGAGCACTACGGCAACTCGATGGCGACCGGCAAGCTCGTCGACATCGGTGAGGCCATCGGTACCGTCGCCGCACAGTCGATCGGTGAGCCCGGTACGCAGCTCACCATGCGTACCTTCCACACCGGTGGTGTGGCGGCCGGCGGTGGTGGCGACATCACCCAGGGTCTGCCCCGTGTCACCGAGCTCTTCGAGGCTCGTACCCCGAAGGGCTTCGGTCCGATCGCCGAGGCCAGCGGCCGCGTGAAGATCGACGACTCGCGCAAGACCAAGTACGTCATCGTCATCCCGGACGACGGCGGCGAAGAGGTCGAGCACGCAGTCAGCTCGCGCGCCAAGCTGCTCGTCGAGGAGGGCCAGTCGGTCAAGGCCGGCGACCGCCTCGTCGAGGGTGCGATCGACCCGAAGCAGGTGCTCCGCATCCGCGGTCGCCGTGAGGCCGAGCGCTTCCTCGTGGACGAGGTCCAGAAGGTGTACCGCTCCCAGGGTGTGGGCATCCACGACAAGCACATCGAGGTCATCGTGCGCCAGATGCTCCGTCGCGTCACCGTGATCGAGCCGGGCGATACGACGCTGCTCCCGGGCGAGCTCGTGGACCGCGGTCGCTACCGTGAGGCCAACCAGGCCGTCGTCGCCGAGGGTGGCCAGCCGGCCTCCGCTCGTGACGAGCTCATGGGTATCACCAAGGCGTCGCTCGCGACCGAGTCCTGGCTCTCGGCGGCCTCCTTCCAGGAGACCACCCGAGTGCTCACCGAAGCGGCGATGGAAGGCAAGTCCGACCCGCTGCTCGGTCTCAAGGAGAACGTCATCCTCGGTAAGCTCATCCCGGCCGGTACCGGAATGCACAAGTTCCGCGACCAGATCGTGGAGCCGACGGAGGAGGCCAAGGCGGAGATGTTCAACAACTCCTACTCGGACTTCAACCTCGCGTTCTCCGGTGAGGGCACGACGATCCCGCTCGAGGACTACGACTTCGGAGCCTTCAGCTGAGGTCGTGACAGCCTTCAGCTGAGGTCGTGACAGCGTTCAGCTGAGGTTGTGACCATCGTCCGGTGGTGACTCCTGAATGAGGTGTGGCCCCCGTTCCACTCGGAACGGGGGCCACACCTTTTTCATGCTGTCGCTTGTCGGCAACGGTGGTTCTGTACCCAGAAGTCCCGGACGTTTTCGGGGTTCAGGGGTGGATCCGTTGAGCCTCCCGGATTCCCATCACCGTCCCGAGTTCCATTCACTGTTACGCGACGGTGCTGGCAACTCGCCATTTCGGCGGGAACTCGCCGCGGCTCCACCCGCACCCGGCTGCGGCCCCATACACACGCCGAGGCGCCACGGAGTTCGCGACTCCGTGGCGCCTCGGCGAGAGAGAGCCCGAGCACTGCCTCCGTGCAAGGCGATCGCCACGTGCGACAGTATGTGACGCAGGCGGGCGGTACTGCAGCACAAAGTGTCGTTGTGGCGAAAACCCTTGCCTCGTGGCGGCGGGCGAAAGCCCCGGCTCAGATCTCCGCGTGGGGGACGATGACGGCGCGGCCGTTGATCTTCCCGGCCTCGAGCTTCTCGTAGGCCTCGAGTGCGTTGTCGAGCGTGTACTTCTCGATCTGCGGCTTGATCTGCCCGGCGCGGTACATCGCGGCGACCTCGTGGAGGTCCTCGATGGTGCCCCAGTAGGTGTTCGTGATGGTCGCCTCGTAGGGGTTGGTGAAGAAGTTCCAGCCCTCGAGCGTGCCACCGGCGATCCCGACGATCGTGATCCGGCCCTGCACGGCGACCGACGCGTGCGCGGTCGAGATGGTGGGGGTCGCGCCGACGAAGTCGAAGACGGCGTCTGCTCCGCGGCCGCCGGCGATCTCGCGGATGCGCTCGACCTGGTCGGCGCCACCGGGAACGGTGACGGCGCCGAGCTCCTCGGCGGCCTTCATCGCATCTTCCTTCATGTCGGTCGCGATGATCGTCGCGCCGGTGAGCGCCTTGAGGATCTGCACGGCGACGAGCCCGAGCCCGCCCAGTCCGATGACGAGCGCGTACTTCCCGCCACCGGCGAGGTTCGGCAGGGACAGCTTGATCGCGTGGTACGGGGTGAGGCCTGCGTCGGAGAGCGGTGCGGCCTCGATCGGGTCGGCGTCACCGAGGGGCACGAGGTTGCGGGCGGGGACGACGACGTACTCGGCCATGCCGCCGTTCTTGCCGATCCCACTGGCCAGGTACGGCATCGAGGCCTGGTTCTCGCAGTAGGTGTCCTGCCCGCGTGAGCACGCCTTGCAGTGGCCACAGCCGATCGGGCCGTACACGAGGTACGCGTCGCCCTTCGTGAAACCGTCGACGCTCGGGCCGACCTCCTCGATCCAACCGGAGATCTCGTGGCCGAGGACGAACGGGGGAGCGGAGGCACCCGGGTCGCCCTCCGCGAATTCCTTGTAGAGAGCGACGTCGGAGTGGCAGGCACCGGAGCCGGCGACCTTGAGCAGGACCTCGCCGGGGCCGGGGGTGGGCTTCTCGATGTCGGTGAGCGAGGGGAACGTCTGGAACTTCTCGAAGACGACGGCCTTCATGTGGATCACTCCTCGTGAGACGCTTCGCATCAGTGAGTGCTGATACGTCTTCACTGTAGTCCGGGGATTTCCCGGCGTTCCAGGCCGAGATCGAGCTGTGATGCGCTGGCCGGCCGGGGGTGATCGCATGTGCCAACGGATTCGCTGAGGCAAACCGAAACGGTTGCCGTTCCGCGGATCGGAAACGGAATCGGTTGCCCTCAGCAGAACCGTGGGAATCGCGACAGCAGCACCGTCTCCAGCACTCGCGCCCGCACCGCCCCGGCACGGCCTCACGGAACCGGCGCCGCCCTCACCCCAGCAGGATCTGGATCTCCTCCCAGCGCTCCTGCGGGACGGTATTGAGGCGGTCGACGGCGTCGGACATCTCGACGTGGGTGATGGAAGTACCGGAGAGCGCGGCCATCCAACCCCACTTCTGCTGCGCGATGATGTCGATCGACGCCATGCCCAGTCGCGTCGCGAGCACGCGGTCGTACGCGGTGGGTTCGCCGCCGCGCTGGAGATGGCCGAGGACGACGCTGCGGGTCTCGATGCCGGTGCGTTCGTCGATGATCGGCGCGAGGTGCTCACCGATCCCGCCGAGGCGCACTCGCCCGTGCTTGTCGAGCCCTTTGTCCGAGACCGCCTCGTCGAGCCCGGCGGGGACGAATCCCTCGGCGACGACGACGATCGGAGCGCGGCCGCGGTCCCACGCGGAGGTCACCCAGGCGGTGATCTGGTCGTAGCTCACGGGGAATTCGGGCAGGAGGACCGCGTGTGCACCGGCGGCCATGCCGGCGTGGAGCGCGATCCACCCGACGTTGCGCCCCATGACCTCGATGACCATGCACCGGTGGTGGGAGTCGGCGGTCGTGCGGATGCGGTCGATGGATTCGGTCGCGATCGCGGCCGCGGTGTCGAATCCGAAGGTGTAGTCGGTGTTGTCGAGGTCGTTGTCGATGGTCTTCGGCACGCCGACGACGGGCATTCCCTCGTCGTTCGCGAGGCGCGCCGCACCGGACAGCGTCCCCTCGCCACCGATCGCGATGATCGCATCGAGTCCGCGTTCGGCCATGACCTTCTTCATCTGCTCGGGCCCGCCGTCGGAGTACGGGTGCGTCCGGGAGGTGCCGAGGATCGTACCGCCACGCCCGGAGAGGCCGCGCACGTCGACCTCGTTGAGCGGGTACATGTCGTCCTCGAGGAGGCCCCGCCAGCCGTCGCGGATGCCGGTGAAGATGAAGCCGTGCTCGCGGATGCCCTTGCGGACGGCGCCGCGGATGACGGCGTTGAGGCCGGGGGCGTCACCGCCGGAGGTGAGGATACCGATGTTCATGCGCTGCTCCTGGAAGCCGGAATCGAGGGGATCGACCACTGACGATCCCACCTTATGCGGTGTGAGCGCACTCACCCAGGTCGAGCAGCCACCGCGTCGTCATCGGCCCGGTCCCGAGGCGCCTCGACCGTCCCGGCACACCCTCACCGGTCGAGGCCGTCGTCGTCCCCGCCCACGAGCGTCACGGTCGTCCCGCCCATGAGGTGGAATCCGTGCAGCACGAGCGTTCCCATCGACCCGTCGCCGCGCACTCCCTCGTCCATGCTCACGCCGCCCATGACGTTGAACGTCCGGTCGACGATCCTCACCCCGCGCGGTACCCGGATCTCGTGCCCGCCCCACATCGCGTAGAGGTCGGCGGTGAACTCGACGCCCGGGCCCATGACGTCGCGCAGGTCCGTCTCCGTTCCGCCCATGAGCGCGATGCTCCGCTCGCCCGGCGTGCCTGCCTCGGGCACGACGTGCTTCCCGGAGAACACGACGAGCGCGAACTCGGGTTCCCCGGTCCCGGGAACCGCGGGCACGGGTGCCGACGGCCTCACGGCCGGGGGAGTGGACCGCCGAGGCGCCACGCCCCTCCCGGCACCACCCCCGCTCCCGGACGCGCCGCTCCCGTCGTCGTACCGCTGTATCCCGCCTCCCGCCTCGCCGAATCCCGCGAGCTCCGCGTAGAGAGCTGCGACGACTTCACGCCCCTCGGGTAGGTCGACGAGGACGGCGGGGAGCTCGTCCAGATAGCGGGCCGCGAGGACGGTGCCCTGCCGTTCGTCGACCTCGTCGGGCGCGAGTCGGCCGTGGGCGTGCGCCTCGGCGAGGACATCGAGGACCTCGTTCCGATCGGCGTCCGAGGCCCGCATCCGCGGGACGAGCGGCCCGGCGCCGTCGGGCCGGTTCCCGCCGCCGTCCCCGGTCACTTCTGCTTGTACTTCTTGTGGAGCTTGACCTCGCTGCCACCGAGGACGTTGAGCCCGGTGAGGACGAGGGTGCCGTTCGATCCGTCCCCGCGTGCGTCCTTCTTCACCCCGTGCCCGCCGAGGATGTTCATCGACTTGTCCACGATGCGAACTCCCGGCGGCACGTAGAGGTTGTCGCCGCCGAGGAGCGTGACGACATTCATCGTCATCTCGACGCCGGGCCCCATGACCTCGGTGAGGTCGACGTTGTCCCCGCCGAGGATCGCGACGGTACTCGCCTGCGAGGTGCCCGGTTCGAGCGCGTAGTCCTTGCCGGAGAGGATCGCCATCGAGGTGTTCCCGTCGCCGGAGAACATGTGCGCGATCTCGTGCCCGGTGCCATGACCACCCGCACCGGAACCACCACCGGGCAGCCGTTCGATCACTCCGCCCGGTCGCGGCGAGCCCCAGCCGTTCCCGGCACCGGGCGCACCGCCGGGACCGGACGCACCGCGGGAGCCGGCGGGCGCCTCGGGGTCGGTGATCGCGCGGATGCGCCGGACGAGGTCCTGCCCCTCGGGGAGGTCGTCGATGACCTCGGGGAGATCCTCGAGGATCTTCGTGCCGAGCGCCTGGGACTGGCGTTCGTCGACCTCCTCGGGATCGAGGCGTCCGTTCGCGTGGGCCTGTGCGATCACCTCGAGGACGGCGTCGCGGTCCGCGTCCGAGGCGCGCAGCCGTCGCCGTGCGGGCGCCGCCTCGTGCGACGCTTCCTCGCGCGCTGCTCCCTCGTGCGGTTCCGGGGACTCCCCCGAAGTTCCGCTGGTACCTGTCGAATCACTCATGTTCCCCACTCTAGGCGGCGCGCTCGCCTCCGTGAATCCCCCGGGCCGCTCCCGTCCGCACCGCCTTCCCCACCCCGACGATTCGGATCCGGCGATCCGTCCACCATGCGACCGGCGGCGACCACACAGGGCGGTACGCGATCACGGTCGGGGATATCGCGGAGGAACTTGAATGCGGCGGTCCGCGCGAGGGCCGTGGGCACGTGCTGTGGCGGAAGCGGCGAGTGCCGAGAGACAGCGCGAAGGAGCGCTCCCCGTGAGCACCGACACCCTTTCGACCATCCGTTCCGGCCGGCAGAACCGACAGGTCGAGACCTACGTCCCCCGCAACCGCACGACGGTCCACGCCGCGCAGCTGCGCACCACCGCCGAGGCGCCCCTCGGCACCGCCGCCGACTCACCGTTCGCCGGCATCCGCGGTCTCATGGCCCTCCTCATCGGGTTCCTGTTCATTGGCATGGCACTCCTCCTGAGCGCCTGCGGTGGACCGCGGGTGCCCTCCGATTTCCCCGAGGAGGTGCCGTTGCAGAGCACCGAGGTCGTGTCCGAGTCCGACCTCGGGGACGGCTGGGCCTTCGAGACGGGGGCGCCCGCTTCCGACCTCGACGCCGCGCTCGCCTCCCTCGAGGAGGCGGGTTTCCAGGTGATCGGACGGACCGGCATCGACGAGGAGACCGGTGAGGCCGAACCCGGTGCCGCCTACTCCCTCGCGAACGCCGAGTACTCGGTGCGCCTCGGCGTCTCCGCCGACGGTGAGCACCTCACGTACGGGGTGGCCCCACGATGACACCCCGTTCGCACGACCTGCCCGCCGACGGGCCCTCGGGCCCCCGGCGGGTGCGCCGCACCTCGCACCACGGCTCACCACGCACATGGCGATCGTCCTCATGGAGAGCATCGTCGGGCCATTCCGCCATCCTCCGCTCATGAGCACAACCGAACTCGCCGCGGTACTCGAGGCGGCGGGAGCGTACAAGGGGAAGAGCACCCTCCGGTCTGCGATCCCGCGCGTGAGAGAACGGGTGGCCTCGCCGCAGGAATCCCACCTCCGGCTGCGGATCGTCGCAAGCGGATTGCCGGAACCACGAGTCGCCGCGCCTGTACACCTTCCCGGCCACCCCGACCCCATCCACCCCGATCTCAGTGACGAGGACGCGATGATCGCGATCGAGTACGACGGCTCGGGACACTGGGACCAGGAGCAGCGTGCCTATGACGCGCGGCGTACGCTGCCCTCAGTGCAGCAGGCTGGCTCGTTCTCACGGTCACGAAAGGAACGCAGATGCCCCGGTGGCTCGACGATCTTGACCGTCACCTCCGAGAACGACGCGGAATGGCATGCAGAGCGATCGAGCGGTGACTCGGAACCGGCGCCGGCACGAGTCGCACCGATCAGCTGAGCGATCTGGCGCGATCAGCGGATCAGCTGTGCGATCTGGCACGAAAGAACGCGGGGATTTCGTGCCAGATCGCACAGTTGATCCACGCCCCGGACGGAGCGGTCGTGACACTGACCCGCGGAACGACCCGAGCGGCTGTAACGCAGGACCGATATGGTCGGGAGTGCACGCCTCGAGACATCCACGACCCGCAGGAGGACCTTCGGTGCAGCACGAAGCCGGCCGACCCAGCCCCGCCCACGGCGCCGTCCGGAGCCTCGGTACAGGTCCCGCCCACGGCTCCGTCCGCGTCCGGGGCGCGCGGGAGAACAACCTCCGGGACGTCGACGTCGACATCCCGCGTGGTGCGCTCGTCGCGTTCACCGGCGTCTCCGGCTCCGGCAAGAGCTCGCTGGCCTTCGGCACCCTCTACGCGGAGTCCCAGCGCCGCTATTTCGAGTCCGTCGCGCCCTATGCCCGCCGCCTCATCGACCAGGTGGGCGTGCCCGAGGTCGACTCGATCGAGGGCCTCCCGCCCGCCGTCGCCCTCCAACAGCAGCGCACCGGGGGATCGGCACGCTCGACCGTCGGCAGTGCGACGACCCTCTCGAACGTCGTCCGCATGTTCTACTCCCGCGTCGGCACCTACCCCGAGGGTGCCGAACTCCTCCTCGCCGAGGACTTCTCGACGAACACCGTCCACGGCGCGTGCCCTACGTGCCACGGCCTCGGCCGCGTGTACGAGGTGCCCGACGAGCGCATGGTCCCCGACGACTCGCTCACCATCCGCGAGGGTGCGATCGCCTCGTGGCCGGGGGCCTGGCACCGCACCCAGATGCGCGACAGCCTCGTGAGCCTCGGTTACGACATCGACGTCCCGTGGCGCGACCTCCCTGCCGAGCACCGCGACTGGATCCTTCACTCCGGTGAGACCCCGCAGGTCCCCGTCTACGCGAAACGCCCGCCGGAGGAGGCCCGCCGCGCGCTCGCAGCGGGGGAGAAGCCCTCGTACATGGCCACCTTCGTCGGCGCGAGGAAGTACGTCCTCGACACCTTCGCGAACTCGCAGAGCGCGAAGAACCGCGAGCGCGCCGCGAGTTTCATGACGAGCGTCGACTGCCCTGCGTGCGGTGGCCGCCGCCTCAAACCGGCCGCCCTCGCCGTCACCGTCGCGGGCCTCGACATCACCGAGTTCTCCGCCCTGCCGCTCGATGCCCTCGTCGGCCTCCTCACCGAGCACCTCGCCTCCGTCGAGGAAATGGGATCCACCGCCGAGGCGCCGGCGCCGACCGGCAGTAGCGCGCCTTCGCGGCGGGCCGGCTCCGGCCGATCCGTCCTCCCACCCGAGAAGGTGAAGGCCACCCGCAGCCTCGTCCACGAGATGCTCGATCGTCTGCGCCCGCTCGTCGACCTCGGCCTCGGCCACCTTTCGCTCGATCGCACGGTACCGACCCTCTCGACCGGCGAACTCCAACGCATGCGCCTCGCCACCCAGGTGCTCTCGCAGCTCTTCGGTGTCGTCTTCGTCCTCGACGAGCCGTCCGCCGGCCTCCACCCGGCCGATATGGAGGCGCTCCTGCGGATCCTCCACACCCTCCGCGACACCGGCAACAGCGTCTTCGTCGTCGAACACGCCCTCGACATCGTGCGCCGGGCCGACTGGATCGTCGACATCGGCCCGGCCGCCGGCACCCACGGTGGCACGGTGCTCTACTCGGGCGAACCCGCGGGCCTCGCCGCGGTCACGGAGTCCTCCACCCGCCGGTATCTCTTCCCGGACACCGCCGAGGCGCACCTCCCATCCGGCACCACGTCCACCGGGGCAGCGGCGGCATCTACCTCCCAGGCGCCTGCACTCCACCGCACCGCCGCCGACCGGCGCACGGGCGAGGGCATCCTCGAACTCCGCGGCGTCGCCCGGCACAACCTGCGAGGTATCGACCTCGATGTGCCGCTCGGGACGTTCACTGCCGTCACCGGTGTGTCCGGATCCGGGAAGTCGACACTCGTGAACGAGGCGATCCCGGAGCTGCTGCGCCGGGGACTCGGAACCGCGACGGCTGATGCGCCGGCGGAGGGCGCCTCGGCTGGGGCCGGCGGGAATGCCGACGCGGACGGACCTGCCGACCCCGAGACCACCGGGCAGGACGGCGCTCCCTCGTTGCTCGCCCCGGCCGTCGCACCGACGCGCGGGAGTGCGGTGGCGCCGCGGGAACGGGTGCGGCGCGTCGTGCGGATCGACCAGAAGCCGATCGGGCGGACGCCTCGGTCGAACGTCGCGACGTACACCGGCGTGTTCGACCGGATCCGCACGCTCTTCGCCGCGACCCCGGAGGCGCGGAAGCGGCGTTACGGCGCGGGCCGGTTCAGCTTCAACAAGCCGGCCGGGCGCTGCCCGACGTGCAAGGGCGAGGGCGAGATGGAGGTCGAACTCCTCTTCCTCCCGACCGTCCACGCGCCGTGCAGCGACTGCCACGGCACGCGGTACGCACCGGAGACCCTCGAGGTCACGCTCGAGGGCCGGTCGATCGCGGACGTCCTCGCGATGTCCGTGACCGCAGCGCTCGACTTCTTCACGACCGAAGCGCCCGACGAGGAGGCCGCGCGGCACCTCCGGGCCCTCGTCGACGTCGGTCTCGGATACGTCGCAATGGGGCAGCCGGCACCGGAACTCTCCGGCGGCGAGGCGCAGCGGGTCAAGCTCGCGTCCGAACTCCACCGGCCGCGCAAGGGGGACACCCTCTACCTGCTCGACGAACCGTCGTCAGGGCTCCATCCGGCGGACACGGATCGGCTCGTGGCGCACCTCCAGCACCTCGTGGACGGGGGAAATACGGTGCTCCTCGCCGAGCACGACATGCGGGTGGTCGCAGCGGCCGACCACGTCATCGACCTCGGACCCGGAGCGGGCGCCGAGGGAGGCACGGTCGTGGTGACCGGGACTCCGGAGGAGGTCGCGGCATCCGCGGCCTGGAATCAGAGCGCCGGCACGGGTGGCGCCGCGGACGGGAGCACCAGCGTCACGGCCCCCTACCTCGCCGCGGAACTGCAGCCCGGCTGAGCGCCTCTGACGGCTGCTGAAGCCGAATCGCCAAGGGATTCGCCCAGGTCGATCGATTCGATTGCCGTCCCGTGGAAGGGAAAGCGAATCGGTTTCCCTCCTTGAATCCCTTTCCTCGAATCCGTTGGCGAAGCACCGGAGGAGTGACGCGCGGAACCCGCCCCTACCCCTTCGCCGCGATCGCCACGAGGTCCCGGGCGGGGCCGGGCGGGGGAGTGTCGCCCGTCCTCCACACCGCGTGGAGCGTCCGGGTGAGGTCGATCCCGGTGACCTCGACCGTGACGAGCCGGCCCAGCGCGAGGTCGTCGGCGAGCGCGAGCGAACTGAGCACCCCGGGCGCCACACCCGTGACGATCGCGGTGCGGACCGAGGCCGTGCTCGAGAGCTCGAGGCGCGGCGGTGCCAGGGTGAGGGGCCGGCCGGAGGTGCGGGACGCCTCGGCGAGGAAGAACTCGAGGGCCCGGCGGGTTCCGGACCCCTCCTCGCGGGTGATGAGCGGCGTCGCCGCGAGTTCGGCGGCGGTGACCGGCCGGCCGAGGCGCGCCCAGGGATGCGCCGGCGCGACGGCGACCCGGAGGGTGTCGTGGCCGATGGCGAGGGTGCGGAGGTCGGTGGGCACCTCGGGGGTCTCGATGAACCCGAGCGGCACGGTGCCGGCCCGGACGAGCGCGAGGACCGCCTCGCTGTTCACCGCGGAGAGGCCGACGTCCGTCGTCACCCGGCCGGGCGCCTCCTGGGACTCGCGGAGGGCGATGAGCCAGCGGGGGAGGAGGTACTCGGCGATCGTGAGGCTCGCGGCGACGTCGAGGTGCCGGGCGGTCTCCGAGCGGAGGGACGCGATCCCGGCGTCGAGGCGGGCAGCGGCAGCGAGCACCTCGGCGGCCCATCCGGCGACGATCCGCCCGGTCTGCGTGAGCCGGGAACCGCGAGCGCTGCGTTCGACGAGAGGTGCTCCCACCTGGCGTTCCATCGCCCGCACACGGAGCGACACCGCCTGCTGGGAGACGCCGAGGCGCTGCGCCACCCGGCCGAGGCTCCCGAGTTCGCCGATCGCCACGAGCATGTCGAGGTCGGCGAGGGAGGGGACGTGCGGTCCGAGCATGGGAGACAGGCTACAAGCATTGCTTGTGGCTCGACAAGGTTTCGGGTTCTACCGGGGACGCGGTCGTGTGCTCAGAGTGGAGCAGGTGAGTTCCTTCGTTCTTCGTCGTCCGCGCGTGGCGCCCGCGGTCGCTGCCGCGCGCTCCGCCGGTCCCGGTCTTGCACTCGCCTCCGGTGCGGCGCTCCTCGCATGGGTTGTGCACGTCGTGTTCCCTGCACTGCCGCTCCTCACGGTGGCCGTGGCGCTCGGGATCCTCTTCGCGAATCTGCCTGGGTTCTCGCGCCCCGACTCGGCACCCCACTCGGTCCTCGCCGCGGGACTGCAGGTGGCCTCGCGGACGTGCATGCGCCTCGGGATCGTGTTGCTCGGCCTCGAGCTCAGCCTCGTCGACGTCGCAGGGCTCGGGTGGGTGACCGGACTCGGGGTGATCGCCGTGCTCGTGTGCACGTTCGCGCTCACGTATCTCTTCGGGCGTGCGATGCGTCTGCCCGGTCAGCAGCCGCTCCTCGTGGCCGCGGGGTTCTCGATCTGCGGTGCCTCGGCGATCGGGGCGATGAGCCGGGTGACGCGCTCGGACGAGAAGGAGGCCGCCACCCCGATCGCCCTCGTCACCCTGTGCGGCACGCTTGCGATCGTCGTGCTCCCGGTGCTGTGGCACCCGCTCGGGCTCACCGATCTTCAGTTCGGTCACTGGGTGGGAGCGAGCGTCCACGACGTCGGCCAGGTCGTCGCGACCGCGCAGATCGCAGGGAGTGGGGCGCTCGCTCTCGCCGTCGTCGTCAAGCTCACCCGCGTGCTCATGCTCGCGCCGATGGTCGGGGTCGGCGCGTGGCTCGTGCGGCGGCAGGAGCGGCAGCGGCAGCACGCCCCCGGAGCGGCCGAGGCGTCGGCGCCCACCGACGGCGCCTCCGGAGACACCATCGCGATCGGTCCCGCGACACCGGCCAGCTCGGCCCGACCCGCACTCCCGCCGATCCTCCCGTGGTTCGTCGCCGGGTTCCTTCTCGCAGTGCTCCTCCGCACCCTCGTCCCCCTGCCCGAGGCGTTCCTCACCGCAGCCGACCTCCTCCGGACCGTACTCCTCGCGGTGGCGCTGTTCGGGTTGGGAGCCGCGGTGCGCCTCGGCGAGCTCGTGCGGACGGGGTGGCGCGCGCTTCTCGTCGCCCTCGTGTCCTGGGCGTTCATCGCCGCGCTCGCACTCGCCGCCGTGCACCTCGGGTGACCCGAGCCGCGACCGGAGCCGGCCCGACGCCAGACACACAGAGTTCCTGGATCCACAGCTCCCGGGAGGTGCGGTTCCAGGAATTTCGTGTGCCTCGGGCGACGCGGTTTCCGCACACTCCTGTCCGAACGCCCGGGACCGCCGACGCAGCCGTGGCGCAGCCCACTCGCTTCCCACAGCGACCGCACAGCCATGCCCGGAAAGCTCCATAGCCGCTGAGCGGATCGTGGACGGCATGAAGGAGAACACGCCGCCCACCGCCACGCCGACAGCCCCGGATCGGACGTACTCGGACCCGTCGTACACGCACCCTGGATACACCGAACCGTCGTACACCGGCCCGATATACACCGATTCGGCTCCGGCCGACTCGACGGACACCCACCCGGCACCCGGCGCGCTCACCGCACCCGCCCCCACCACCCCCGTTCGCGCCCGCACCACCGTCGACCTCCTCGTGCCCGTGTACAACGAGGAACAGCAGCTGCGCGACTCGGTCGAGAAACTCCTCGCGTTCACCGCCGGCTCACCGCACGACGTGACGATCGTCGTCGCCGACAACGCCTCGACGGATGCGACACCGCTCATCGGCTCGGGCCTCGCGCACGAGTATCCGCGGGTCCGGTACGTCCGCCTGGAGCACAAGGGGCGCGGCCGCGCACTCCGACACATCTGGTCGCGCTCGTACGCCGATGTCCTCGCCTACACCGACGTCGACCTCGCGACCGACATCCACCTCCTCGACCCCATGGTCTCCGCTGTCGCCCCGAGGCGCCCCGCCGGCGAAAGCGCAGCTGCGCCGGCACACGGAGGCGCACCCACCTCGCCGAGCGCCCCGAACGAACCCGAACCCGACAACCGCCCCACCGGCAACCTGCCCACCGACACCCTCCCGGTTGCCGATATCGCGATCGCGAGCCGCCTCCTCACCGACTCCCGGGTGGAGCGCGGCGTCAAGCGCGAGATCATCTCTCGCTGCTACAACCGCCTCCTGCGCGCGACGATGGACGTCGACTACTCGGACGCGCAGTGCGGCTTCAAGGTCGTCAACCGGCGGGCCGCCGAAGCGCTCCTCCCGCACATCACCGACACCGGGTGGTTCTTCGACACCGAACTCCTCACGCTCGCCCGCTGGTCGGGTCTGCGCGTCCACGAGTTCGCGGCCGACTGGACCGACGATCCCGATTCGAGCGTCGACGTCACCTCCACCGCACTCGACGACCTGCGTGGCATGCTCCGCATGCGTCGCACCCTCGCCCGCGGGGACTACCCACTCGCGGAGATCGCCCGCCGGGTCGGCCGCAGCCCCGCCCGCCCCAACACCGGCACTCAGATCCTCCACTTCGTCGACGTCGGCATCCTGTGCACGCTCGCCTACTCGCTGCTGTTCCTCCTTCTCACGGCCCTCGTGCCCACGCAGATCGCCAATGTTCTCGCGTTGCTGCTCAGCACTCTCGTGAACACCGCGCTCAACCGCCGCTACTCGTTCGGCATCCGCAATCCCGAGGGCATCGTCCGCCACCACCTCAAGGGGCTCGCAGTGTTCGGGCTCTGCTGGCTTCTCACCTCGAGTGCGATCACGCTCACCGCCGGACTCACCGGCACCTGGGCCCCGCTCGAGGTCCTCTCCGCCGTCACTGCGGCCAACGTCCTCGCGACGGTCCTCCGCTTCGCCCTCCACCGCACATGGGTCTTCGCCGACTCGACTCTCAGGAAGCACCGCCATGTCTGACACCACCGCCCCCACCACGAGCGTTCGCACTTCATCGCCGGTTCCACCGGCCTCACCGACCGGGGCCGCCGAGGCGCCTCGCGCCACCCGGCAGATCCCACCCCGGCACCGCCCTCCCCAGGACGGCCGATCCGGGCACTCCCGCCGCTGGGTCCACCCGCTCCTGCTGTGCCTGCTCGTCCTCGGGACGATCGGCGCCTACCTCGTGAATCTCACGGCGAACGGCTGGGCGAACAGTTTCTACGCCGCGGCCGTCCAGGCCGGTACCGAGAACTGGGAGGCGTTCCTCTACGGTTCGTTCGATGCAGCGAATGCGATCACGGTCGACAAGCCGCCGGCGTCTCTGTGGCTCATGGCCCTCAGTACCCGGGTGTTCGGCTTCTCCTCGTTCGCGATGCTTCTGCCGCAGGTGCTCCTCGCCGGCGTCACCGTGCTGCTCCTCGTGCACTCGACGCGCCTCGCGCTGCGGGACCTGTCGCCGCGTATCTCGGAGACCGTGGAGAAGGGAACTGCGCTCGCCGTCGGGCTCGTGTTCGCGCTCAGCCCGGTCGCGGCCCTTATGTTCCGGTTCAACAATCCCGATGCACTGCTCGTTGCCCTCATGGCGCTCGCGGTCGTCTCCACCCAGCACGCGCTCACCGCGATCAACCGGCGGGGCGGTGCTTCCGAAGCGGACACCGCAGAGGCGCCGGGCCGCGTCACCTCGACACGCACCACTCGTCCGGTTCGTACCACCGTGCTGTGGCTCGTCCTCGCAGGCGTCGCGCTCGGCCTCGGGTTCCTCACGAAGCAGTTCCAGGTCCTCCTCATCACTCCCGGCCTCCTGCTCGCGTGGCTCCTGTTCTCGCGCGGTACTGCAACGGCTCCGGTGTCCTGGCTGCGCCGGATCCTGCTCGCGCTCGTCCCCGTCGGCGCACTCCTCGTGAGCGCGGGCTGGTGGATCGCACTCGTCGAACTCGTGCCGGCCTCGATACGGCCGTACATCGGTGGTTCGCAGACGGATTCCTTCCTCGAGCTCACCTTCGGATACAACGGCCTCGGCCGTCTCACCGGCAACGAGACGGGATCCGTCGGCGGTGGCGGGGGCAACGGTGGCGGAGGCTGGGGCGAGACCGGCATCACCCGCCTCTTCACCGGCAGTTTCGGCACCCAGGCCGGCTGGCTCCTGCCGACCGCGCTCGCCCTCCTCGGCCTCGTCACCGCGGTGCTCGTCGTCGACGCGGTGCGCCGCGTCCGCACCGCACGTGGGATCGTCGCCGGTGCAGCGGCTCGGCTCCCGCACACCAACGCCGAGGCGCCCTGCATCTCCGGCGTGCCCGTTGCCGCCGGCACCCCGGCCACCTCGGTCACCCGCGGCACCTCGGCCACGGGCGCCTCCGCCGCTCCCGGTACCCCAGTCGTTCCGGGCACCTCGCTGCCGGCTGCACTCGTGCTCTGGGGCGGGTGGCTGCTCGTCACGTGGCTGACGCTGTCGTTCATGTCGGGGATCGTCCACGAGTACTACACGGTCGCTCTCACCCCGGCGCTTGCGTTCCTCGTGGTCGTACCGTTCGTCGTCCTGTGGCACCGCCGGGAACTGTGGGTGCGTGTCGTCCTCGCGGTCGTGCCCGCCCTCACCGGCGCGTGGCAGTACGTGCTCGTCGGTGACACGAGTGGTGTGCCGACGTGGCTGCGGATCACGGTGCTCGTCGCGGGTGTCCTTGCGTCGCTCGTGGTCGTCGTCTCCGCGTTCGGTCCGCGTGAGGACGCGACGAACACCCCGGAGACTGAGACGGAGACCGCTGACCACAAGCCGGTCGGCGATACCGGAACCGGTGCATCCGGTGCCCGAGGACTCCGCATCGGCACTGCGAGCGTGCTTCTCGCGCTCCTCGGTTTCACGGCGCTCGCGATCCCGGCGCAGCTCACCGTACGCACGATCGCACAGTCGACCCAGGGATCGATCGTCACGATCGCCGGCAGCAGCCAGGGCGGTCCCGGCGGCGGCATGCCCGGCGGAGGCACGGGCGGCGGCCCGGGCGGCATGCTCGGGGGCACTGCCGGTCCCGGCGGCACGACGTTGGGTGACGGCACCGATGGTGTGCCCGCGGCACCCGACGGCACGGTCCCCGGTGGCGCCTCGGGCGACGGCTCCACGGACGGCTCCGATTCCGCGACTGCCTCCCGCCCCGGCGGTGGCGGCGGCATGGGCGGTCTGCTCGGCTCCTCGGAGGCGAGCGAGGAGATGCAGGACCTCCTCCTCGCGGATGCCGAGGACTTCACCTGGGTCGCCGCGGCGATCGGCGCGAACAACGCCGCCGGCTACCAGCTCTCGACGGAGGAACCCGTCATGGCGATCGGTGGCTTCAACGGGACGGATCCCTCGCCGACCCTCGCGGAGTTCCAGCAGTACGTCGCCTCCGGCCAGATCCACTACTTCATCGGGTCCGGCGGCGGCCCCGGTGGAGGCATGGGAGGTGCCGGCATGGGTCAGGAGTCCTCGACCGCCTCGGAGATCACCGCGTGGGTCGAGTCGACCTTCACCGCGATCGACGTCGACGGCACCACCGTCTACGACCTCACCGGCACGGCCGCGTCTGCAGAGGACCTCTCATGACCGCACTCGCCCTGGATAATGAACCCATGGACCAGTCACTCACGCACCCCGACGGCTCACCCATGTGCGTCCTCGTGGTCGACGACGAGGCGAACCTCGCCGAACTCCTCACGATGGCGTGCACGCTCCAGGGGTGGCAGGCCGTGTCCACCGGCACCGGGCGGGACGCGGTCCGGCTGGCCCGCACCGAACACTTCGATGCGATCGTCCTCGACGTCATGCTCCCGGACATCACCGGGTTCGAGGTGATCGAGAAGCTCCGCGCGGAGAACAACGACACCCCCGTCGTGTTCCTCTCCGCCCGCGACGCCGTCGACGACCGGCTCACCGGCCTGCGCCTCGGCGGGGACGACTACGTGACGAAACCCTTCAACCTCGACGAGGTCGTCGCCCGGGTCGCCGCCCGCCTGCGCCGGTCGGGGGTTCCGGCCTCGGGTTCGGGGTCGGTCCTGCGGGTCGGTGACCTCGTCCTCGACGAGCAGAGCCACGACGTGAGTCGCGCCGGCATCCCGATCGACCTCACCGCCCGCGAGTTCGAGGTGCTCCTCCTCTTCATGCGCAATCCGCGGGTCGTCCTCTCGAAGGCACAGATCCTCGACCGCGTGTGGGACTACGACTTCGGCGGCAACGGCAACATCGTCGAGCTCTACATTTCCTATCTGCGCAAGAAGATCGACGCGCCCTTCCCGGACTCGCCGCCGCTGTTCCACACGAAACGCGGCGCCGGCTACGTCCTCCGCGCGGACGACTGAGGCAGTGGCCGGATGACGACCCCTCCCACCCCCGAGACGCCCCACGGCTCACCGACACCGCCCCACCTCCCGGCGCAGGCGGCCGGCTCCGCGCACCATCGCGGTTCCGCCCGCCCGGCGGGCGCGCGCTGGTGGTCGTTCCGCACCCTCCGGTCCCGCCTCATCGTCATGACGGTCGTCATCCTCGTCGTCATCGGCACCGGGATCGGCACCGGTGCCGTCGTCGCGGTCCGGTCCGCCCTCATGCACAGCCTCGACCAGGACCTCCTGTCGATGGCGAGCCGCGCGAGCGGGGTGCCACAAGCGGGCACGACCGGCGACGGGGGCGTCGGGGCCGGCGGACTCGGCGGGAACGGATTCGGAAGCACCGGACCCGGTGACGCCGGTGGGCAGGCGAGTGGCGCCTCGGCGGTGGACGAGGGGCTGCGGTTCCTCTTCCAGCCCGGCCAGGGCGACGGCGCGATCGCGGTCGTCACGGACGGGCGCACCGCGATCGGCATGATCGCCCGGGCCTCCCAGGGCGTCCCGGAGGACCTGCCCACCACCACGACCGAGGCGGTCCTCGGCACCCCGCTCGGCGCGGCCCCCAGCACCCGGGACCTGCCGGAGATCGGCGCGTACCGCCTCGTCGCCGTCACCGTTCCCGCTGGTGGGGGCGGTGCCGACGTCGGTGGGGGCGGCGGGGCGAACGCGGGGAGCGGAACGGCGGCCGATCGCACGATCGTCTACGGCATCCCGCAGACCGACATCGACCGCGCGCTCGCCCGCACGGGGTGGACGACGGTCGCGGTCGTCGCGCTCGGTGTGCTCGCGGCGGCGCTCGTCGCGAGTGCCCTCATCTCGCGGCAGTTGAAGCCGTTGCGGCAGGTGGCCCGGACCGCGACCGAGGTGTCCGCACTCGACCTCGACACCGGCGAGTCCGTGCTCGACACCCGGTTGCCCGCGGATCTCTCGACGCCGGGTTCGGAGGTCGGCGAGGTCGGGGCGGCGATGAACCTCATGCTCGACAATGTGGACACTGCGCTGCAGGCCCGTTACGCCTCCGAACAGCGGATGCGTCGGTTCGTCGCGGATGCGAGCCACGAACTCCGCACCCCGCTCACGACGATCCGCGGGTACGCCGACCTCACCCGATCGGTGCGCGGGAGCCTGCCCGCACAGGTGGCGACCTCGCTCGAGAGGATCGAGACCGGGGCGGTGCGGATGAGCGGGCTCGTCGACGACCTGCTGTTGCTCGCGCGCCTCGATGCAGGGCGGGAGCCGCGCGAGATCGGGCCCGTCGACGTCTCGGCGCTCGCCGTCGAACTCGTCGAGGACGCCCACGTCACGAGCCCCGACCACCGTTTCACCCTCGACGTGCCGGAGGAACCCGTCACCGCCTTCGCGATCGAGGGGCGCCTGCGGCAGGTGATCGGCAACGTCCTCACGAACGCCCGCGTCCATACGCTCGCGGGAACGCATGTGCATGTGGCGCTGCGGGCTGCCGGAGGAGCCGGTGCGCCGGTGGACGCATCCGGTGGGCTGGCGGTCGCCGGATCCGGTCGTGGGCAGCTCGCCGAGTCCGCTGGTCCGGCGGGGTCTTCGGGATCGGAGACGTCGATGGGGGACGGCGCCTCGGCAGGGCGGGGTGCTTCCTCAGGGCCGGTTGCTTCGGCGGATTCGAGTGCGCCGGCGGCAAGCGGCGGGACGGAACCCGGCTCCGGCCTCGCAGTTCTCACGATCGCCGACGACGGCCCCGGCATCCCCGAATCGATCCGCGACTCCGTCTTCGAACGCTTCGTCACGGCGGGGGAGGGGCGCTCACGATCGAGCGAGGAGCAGACAGCCGGCGGTAGTTCCGGCCTCGGCCTGTCGATCGCGCGGGCACTCATGGAACACATGGGCGGCCGGATCACGGTCGAGTCCCCGACGATCCCGGGAACTGGGGAACGCGGCTCCCACGGCACGACATTCACGCTCACTCTGCCACTCGCCACGAGCAACTGAGCCGGCTGGCCCGTCCGGCCGTGCCTCGACGTTTTCCCCCGGTGCGACTCTTTGTGCCGCAGACTCCCGTGAATGCAGCACAAAGAGTTGCAGGTGGAGATCGCGTTGCAGTGTTGCTGCTGTGGGTGTGCGTCGAGAGCGCCAGCCGGTGACACCGACGCGGAAGTGCAGCCCGGGCTATCAGTGACGACGGGGCCGGCAGCGACGGCTGGACTGTCAGCGGCGGCGGGTGAGCAGGACCGTCACGGCCCCGACCGCGAGGAGCACGAACGCAGCGCCGATCGAGGCGAAGTCCTCGCCCGTCGTCGGCAGGCGGACCGAGGTGACACCCCCGGCGATCGCCTCGTCGCCCGTCCGGAGCGAAGGCCCGGGCACCCGCTGCCCGTCATCGACAGGGACATCGCCGGCCGCGCTGTCGACCGGACCGCCGGCACTCCCTCCGCCGTCCGCACCCGAGGCGCCCCCTGCCCCGCCTGCGTCCGTCACCCCTCCGGCGGCCCCGGCGGCATCGGCCCCGTCCGTGTTACGGGTGTCGCCCGTGCTGTCGTCGGCGCCCGCGTTGTCGTTGCCCGAGGCATCGGCATCGTTCGTCGAGCCGTCATCGTTCGCCGGGCCGCCCGAGGCCGCGGCGAGCGTACCGACACCAGGGCCCTCGGTGTCCGAGCTCGCCGAGTCGCTGTTGTCACCGGGGGCGTCGTCGGTCGAACCGATCCGCGAGGGACCGGCGCCCACCCCTTCGCCGTCCGCGTCGGCCCGGTCCGTACCTGTCCCACCGTCGTCACCGGTCGCAGTGCCGCCGAGGGTCACCGTCGTCGAGGCAGTGTCGCTCCCCGTACCGTCGGCCGACTCCGCGGTCGCTCGGACGGTGAGAGGGCTCGTGTCCGCGTCGTCGGCACCGGCCTCGTCATCGGCCTCGCGCGACAGCGCAGGCGAGGCGTTCCATGTCCCGTCCTCGCTCGCCTGCGCGGTGGCGCGTGCGACACGCGTGCCCGCGGCGTCGCGGACGGTGACGGACACCGTCGCACCGGGTGCGAACCCGGACCCGGTCACGCGCAGGACACCGTCCGAGTAGGACGCGTCGACAAAGGCGTCGCGGGTTCCGGCGGGGTCCTCCGACGGTGCGGACGGAGCAGGTGAGGCGGGGGAGGTGGTGCGCGGCGCCTCGGCGTCAGGGGCGTCCGGGGACTGCGGGACCGGGTCGGGGTCGAAAGGGTCCGATGTCACTCCGGACGTGCCGGACGGATCGGTACTGCCGAGCGCGAGGACATGCACGGTGGGATCCGTTCGGACCGAGGAAGAGTGGAAGGTCCGGGAATGCGACGACTCGACGGCGAGTCCCGTCACGGCCTGCGCCGGTCCGACGGGGCCTGCCCAGACCGCGATTCCGAGCGCTGCGGACACACCGAGGACCGTGATCGCGGCTCGGCGAGCACGTGCGGTGTCGTGGGGACGCTGCGGGATCTGCGGGTTCGTCATGGGCGGTCCTCGGTCGGTCGGTTCGCACGTCGTTGTGCGTGCTTCCAGGGTACGCGTGTGCGGCGGTGACGAGCACGTCGTGTCCGCCCTCGGTTCGGCGTGTCACGAAGATTTCGCAGGACGGTGGGGCGAACCAGGAACGCTCACAGGCGCGGCAAAGGCAAGGTTCGGTGCAGGGACAGTCCTGCTGCCGACAGTGGAGGCATCGAGAAGAACGAGCGCAAACCGGGAACATGACGAGGTGTGGGACCGCCCTCGCGAGCGTCCCGGAGCGCCCCGGAGGAAGGACACCACGATGAGCCAGAACGATTCTCCCCGCAACGAGCAGCCCCGGTACGACGGGTACGGGGCCGGCGAATACGCGCCGACGCGCGTGAACCCGCAGGTGAGCGGTCCGGATCCAGCAGTTGCCGCGGCGTCGGCCGGGGGACCTGCCGGCGAGGTGGGTTACGGCCCGTCCACGTCTGCCGTCCCGCCGGCGCCCGTGGTTCCTCCGGCGCAAACCGTGCCGCCGGTGCCTGCGGTTCCGCCGGTGCCCGCCACCCCGTCGGTGATCGCGAAGAAAAAGCGACGGGCCGTGCCGCTCGTCCCCGCGCTCGCGGCAGGCGGAGCTCTCCTCGTCATCGGCGGTCTCGCCGGCGGTGCGATCGGCGCCGCAGGACGTGCCGCACTCGCGAACACCGGTGACGGGGCGAGCCAGTCGCAGTTCGCCGGCTCCGGTGGATCGAACGACGACGGTTCCCGGGGCGGAATGCCGGGAGGTTCGATGCCCGGAGGTGGTATGCCCGGAGGTGGTATGTCCGGAGGGTTCTCCGGGGACGACTCGTCCTCGGGCGATGCGAGCACCGGTACCCTGCCCGACGGCACAGAGCTTCCCGACGGTGCACAGGCACCCGGCGGCGGAGAAGCCGACGACTCAGCGGTGACGGAAGGCACCGCTACGGACGGCGCCGAGGCGAGTGGCGCCTCGGCGGTGGCGTGACGTTACGGAGACCTCGAGCCCCTTCGGTCGGCGGGGCCGAAGTCGCAATAGGTTGCGCGATTTCGCGGAAACACCGCAGCCGATCGTGACCTCAACGCGCCCACCTCGGGGAATCGCGATCTGAACGGAAACACAGCAGCCGATCACCGGCTGAATGACCGCTCACCGCACGTCCGCGCCAATGAATGACAGAAGCCTCCCGGAACCGGGATCCCTCGAGAGGATCCGGTTCCGGGAGGCTTCCGTGCTGAACGACACTTCCGTGCTGAACGACGTTCGAGTGAACGACGCTCAAGCGCTGAACGACGCTTCCGTGTCGAGCCGAACGCCGGTTCGGGCGCTCAGCTCACGCACCTCACTTGTTGCGGAGGTCGAAGCGGTCGGCCTCGATGACCTTCGTCCACGCGGCGACGAAGTCCGTGACGAACTTCTCCTTCGCGTCGTCGGAGGCGTACACCTCGGCGAGGGCGCGGAGCTCGGAGTTCGCCCCGAACACGAGGTCGACGCGGGAGCCGGTCCACTTCTTCTCACCGGTGACGTCGTCGACGAACTCGTACTCGGTGGCGGCGTAGCCCTCACCGTCGAGCGGCTTCCAGGTGCCGCCCATGTCGAGCAGGTTGACGAAGAAGTCGTTGGTGAGCGCACCCGGGGTCTCGGTGAAGACGCCCTTCTCGGAGTCCTCGTAGTTGGCACCGAGGACGCGCAGACCACCGACGAGCACGGTCATCTCCGGAGCGGAGAGCCCGAGCAGGTTCGCCTTGTCGACGAGGAGGTACTCGGCCGGGATGCCGAACGACTTCTTCACGTAGTTGCGGAAGCCGTCGAAGCGCGGCTCGAGCCAACCGAAGGACTCGACGTCGGTCTGCTCCTGCGAGGCATCGCCGCGGCCGGTCGAGACCGGGACGGTGATGTCGAATCCGGCAGCCTTCGCGCCCTGCTCGACACCCACGGCGCCGGCGATCGCGAGGACGTCGGCGAAGGTGGCACCGGCCTGCGAGGCGATCTCCTCGAGCTTCGCGATGACCGGGGCGATCTTCGTGGGCTCGTTGACCTCCCACGACCGCTGAGGCTCGAGGCGGAGGCGACCACCGTTGATGCCACCGCGCTTGTCGGAGGTGCGGTGCGAGGAGGCACCGGCCCAGGCGGTGGACACGAGCTGCGAGACGGTGAGACCGGACGCGGCGACCGCGGCCTTGATCTCCGCGACCTTCTCGTCGGTGAGCGGGGTACCGGCCGGGACCGGATCCTGCCACAGAAGCTCCTCGGACGGGACCTCCTTGCCGAGGTACAGGTCCTTCGGACCGAGGTCGCGGTGCGTGAGCTTGAACCACGCACGTGCGAACGCGTCGGAGAAGGCCTTCTGGTCGTCCTTGAAACGACGCGAGATCTTCTCGTACTCGGGGTCCATACGGAGCGCGAGGTCGGTGGTGAGCATGCGCGGCTCACGGAAGCCCTCGGAGTGGGCCAGCGGCACCATGTCCGCACCCGCACCGTCCTTCGGGCGCCACTGCCAGGCGCCGCCGTCGGACTTCATGAGCTCCCACTCGTACGCGAAGAGGATGTGGAAGAACTCGTTGTCCCAGCGGGTCGGGTGGTAGGTCCACGTGACCTCGAGGCCCGAGGTGATGGTGTCGTCACCGTGGCCGGTGCCGTGGTTGTTCTTCCAGCCCAGGCCCATGCGCTCGAGGCCGGCGGTCTCCGGGTCACCCTCGAGGTTCGTGTCGGGGGCGGCACCGTGGGTCTTGCCGAAGGTGTGACCACCGGCGATGAGGGCGACGGTCTCCTCGTCGTTCATCGCCATGCGGGCGAAGGTCGTGCGGATGTCGTGTGCGGCAGCGACCGGGTCGGGTTCGCCGCCCGGGCCCTCGGGGTTCACGTAGATGAGGCCCATGTGGGTCGCACCGAGGCGCTCGTCGAGCTCACGGTTGCCGGTGAAGCGCTTGTCGTCGCCGAGCCACTCGGTCTCCGCGCCCCAGTACACGTCGTTGTCGGCCTCCCAGACGTCCTTGCGGCCGCCGGCGAACCCGAAGGTCTCGAAGCCCATCTGCTCGAGGGCGACGTTACCGGTGAGGATGATGAGGTCGGCCCAGGAGATCTTCTTGCCGTACTTCTTCTTCACCGGCCACAGGAGGCGGCGGGCCTTGTCGAGGCTCACGTTGTCCGGCCAGGAGTTGAGCGGGGCGAAGCGCTGCTGACCCTCGTGCGCACCACCACGGCCGTCGGACACGCGGTAGGTGCCGGCGGAGTGCCAGGCCATGCGGATCATGAGCGGGCCGTAGTTGTCGAAGTCCGCCGGCCACCAGGGCTGCGAGTCGGTGAGGACGTTCGCGATGTCGGCCTTGACGGCGTCGAGGTCGAGGGAGAGGAACTCCTGCTCGTAGTCGAAATCCGCGTCCATGGGATCCGCGACGGCGGGGTTCTTCGCGAGGATTTTGAGGTTGAGCTTCTTGGGCCACCATTCGCTGTTCGGCGAACCCTGGGTGGGGTGCACGCGGTAGCCCGGGGTGTCACCGTCGGTGATCTCGCGACCGGGGGTGACGGTGTCGGGTCCGTCGTGCATGACCGGGCACTTGCCGGCCGAGGGATTCTCCGTCATGGGAGGGTCCTTCCATTGGGTGATGGGTTCTTCATGGACGCGGGTGTGCGGTGGAGCAGTCGGGGCACAGGCCCCAGTAGATGACCTCCGCCTCGTCGACCTCGAAACCGTGGCCGTCGGAGGGGGTCAGGCACTTGGCCTCGCCGATCGCGCAGTCGACATCGACGATGCGATTGCACTCGCGACAGACGAGGTGGTGGTGGTTGTCGCCCACGCGGGCCTCGTACCGCGCCACGGTCCCGGAGGGCTGGATGCAGCGGAGCAGTCCGGCCTCGGTGAGGACGCGCAGCGAGTCGTAGACCGCCTGGTGGGAGACCTCCGGCAGATCCTCCCGGGCGCCGGCGATGATCCGTGCGGTATCCGCGTGCGGATTCCGGGCGACGACCGAGAGCACGGTGAGCCGGGGACGGGTCACCCGCAGATGCACGGCACGGAGTGCGCGTTCGGCATCGTCGCGGGTGTACCGGACCGTGGTCTGTGAGGACATGGCTCCATCCAAACCCATTTTCTTGAATCAATCAAGATAATTTTTCGTGTCGGGACGGTGGCGTCCGGATGACGGGAGGGATGCACAGGGGGTGGGCGTGCATCGGAGCCGGCGCCTCGGCGGTCTCCGGAAAGCGCCTCCCGAGGCGCCCCGACCGGCCTGCCGGAAGCGGCGCCTCGGCCGGCGGGAACCCGTGTATCCGCGGGGCGGATCCGGCGCCGGTGTGACCCTCGCCGCACCGGCGGCCGGAGGTGGGGTCGGGTTTTGACCATTGCGGACCGGGCGGTCTACGCTTGAGCCCGACTGATCTTTGATCAGGCATGTCCGTATGCGCGTTTTCGGATCGTGTTCTCCCCACCGTGCGGGAGTGCTGCGAGAGATCCGAGAGTGTGCATGACGGCAACACGCAGGACACGTCCCTCGTCGGAATCGTGTCTGCACTGCCGGAACATCGGCATTGCGACACACCCGACCTCGGGGTGTGCAGTGCCGTGTGATAACTGGGATCGGGCAGGTCGCTTCACCCGATTGCAGGAGGACATGTCCGTGAGGCACGGACCCGTGAATGACGTGTAGGCGTCGCGAGTGGGGCTTGCGGAATTAGATACAGCGAGAAGCTATGGAGAATATTTAGTGCCTACTATCCAGCAGCTCGTCCGTAAGGGACGGCAGCCGAAGGTCGCGAAGAACTCGACCCCTGCCCTCAAGGGCAGCCCCCAGCGTCGTGGCGTGTGCACCCGTGTGTACACCACCACTCCGAAGAAGCCGAACTCGGCCCTCCGCAAGGTGGCCCGTGTGAAGCTGTCCTCCCAGATCGAGGTCTCCGCCTACATCCCGGGCGAGGGCCACAACCTGCAGGAGCACTCGATCGTGCTCGTGCGCGGTGGTCGTGTGAAGGACCTCCCCGGTGTTCGTTACAAGATCGTGCGTGGCACGCTCGACACCCAGGGAGTCAAGGGCCGTCAGCAGGCGCGCAGCCTGTACGGTGCCAAGAAGGAGAAGAAGTAATGCCACGTAAAGGTCCTGCACCCAAGCGCCCGGTCGTCATCGACCCGGTCTACAACTCCCCGCTCGTCACGCAGCTGATCAACAAGATCCTGCTCGACGGCAAGCGTTCCACCGCCGAGCGCATCGTCTACGGCGCCCTCGAGGCAGCCGGCACGAAGACGAACTCGGATCCGGTGGCCCTTCTCAAGAAGGCTCTCGACAACATCCGTCCCTCGCTCGAGGTCCGGTCCCGCCGCGTCGGCGGTGCGACCTACCAGGTCCCGGTCGACGTCAAGCCGCACCGTGCGAACACCCTCGCTCTCCGGTGGCTCGTGGGCTTCGCCCGCCAGCGTCGTGAGAAGACCATGACCGAGCGTCTCCTCAACGAGATCCTCGATGCGTCGAACGGCCTCGGTGCCGCAGTGAAGCGCCGCGAGGACACCCACAAGATGGCAGAGTCCAACAAGGCCTTCGCCCACTACCGCTGGTAATCGGATCGATAGGGTGGGTGTGCCGGATCCTCCGGTTCGGCACACTCACCCGATCCGAAGAGTCATTCTGACGAGAGAGAGACACCGTGGCACTCGACGTGCTTACCGACCTCAAGAAGGTTCGGAACATCGGCATCATGGCACACATCGATGCCGGCAAGACCACCACGACGGAACGCATCCTGTTCTACACCGGCGTCAACTACAAGATCGGCGAGACCCACGACGGCGCCTCGACGATGGACTGGATGGAGCAGGAGCAGGAACGCGGCATCACCATCACCTCGGCTGCCACCACCTGCTACTGGGAGGGCAACCAGATCAACATCATCGACACCCCCGGGCACGTCGACTTCACCGTTGAGGTGGAGCGCTCCCTGCGTGTGCTCGATGGTGCCGTTGCCGTGTTCGACGGCAAGGAGGGCGTCGAGCCCCAGTCCGAGACCGTGTGGCGTCAGGCCGACAAGTACGACGTGCCGCGTGTGTGCTTCGTCAACAAGATGGACAAGCTCGGTGCGGACTTCTACTTCACCGTGCAGACCATCAAGGACCGCCTCGGCGCGAAGCCGCTCGTGATCCAGCTCCCGATCGGTGCGGAGAGCGAGTTCGAGGGCGTCGTCGACCTCCTCAAGATGAAGGCCTACGTCTGGCCGGACGTGTCCAAGATGGGCCAGGACATGACGGAGGTCGAGATCCCCGCCGACCTCGCCGACAAGGCCGAGGAATACCGCCAGCAGCTCATGGAGGACGTCGCCGAGGCGTCCGACGAGCTCATGGAGAAGTACCTCGAGGAGGGTGAGTTCACCCTCGACGAGCTCAAGGCCGGCATCCGCGAACTCACCATCTCCTCGCGTGCCTTCCCGGTCATGTGCGGTTCCGCGTTCAAGAACAAGGGTGTCCAGCCCATGCTCAACGCGGTCATCGACTTCCTCCCGACCCCGCTCGACGTCCCGAACGTCGAGGGCCACGCCCTCAACAACGAGGACGAGAAGCTCGAGCGCCACCCGGACATGAAGGAGCCCTTCTCGGCTCTCGCCTTCAAGGTCGCGACCCACCCGTTCTTCGGTTCGCTCACCTACGTCCGCGTGTACTCCGGCAAGGTCGAGTCCGGTGCCCAGGTGCTCAACACCACCACCGGCAAGAAGGAGCGCATCGGCAAGCTCTTCCAGATGCACTCCAACAAGGAGAACCCGGTCGAGGAAGCCGTTGCGGGCCACATCTACGCCTTCATCGGTCTCAAGGACACCACCACCGGTGACACCCTGTGCGACCCGAGCAACCCGATCGTCCTCGAGAAGATGACCTTCCCGGACCCCGTGATCTCCGTGGCCATCGAGCCCAAGACCAAGGGTGACCAGGAAAAGCTCTCGACGGCCATCCAGAAGCTCGCGAAGGAAGACCCGACGTTCACGGTCAACCTGAACGAGGAGACCGGCCAGACCGAGATCGGTGGCATGGGCGAGCTCCACCTCGACATCCTCGTCGACCGCATGCGTCGCGAGTTCAAGGTCGAGGCGAACGTCGGCAAGCCGCAGGTCGCCTACCGCGAGACCATCCGCCGCAAGGTGGAGAAGGTCGACTACACCCACAAGAAGCAGACCGGTGGTTCCGGTCAGTTCGCAAAGGTGCAGGTCACCTTCGAGCCGCTCGAGGTCCAGGGCGACACCATCTACGAGTTCGAGAATGCCGTCACCGGTGGCCGCGTGCCCCGTGAGTACATTCCGTCCGTGGACGCCGGTATCCAGGACGCGATGCAGATGGGTGTCCTCGCCGGATACCCGCTCGTGGGCATCAAGGCCACCCTCATCGACGGTGCCTACCACGACGTCGACTCCTCGGAAATGGCGTTCAAGATCGCCGGCTCGATGGTCCTCAAGGAGGGCGTCAAGAAGGCGAACCCGGTTCTTCTCGAACCGCTGATGGCCGTCGAGGTCCGTACTCCGGAGGAGTACATGGGCGACGTCATCGGCGACCTCAACTCCCGCCGCGGCATGGTGCAGTCCATGGAGGACGCAGCCGGCGTGAAGATCGTTCGCGCTTCCGTTCCGCTGTCGGAGATGTTCGGCTACATCGGCGACCTGCGTTCCAAGACGCAGGGCCGCGCCGTGTACTCGATGGTGTTCGAGAGCTACTCGGAGGTCCCGAAGGCAGTTGCCGACGAGATCATCCAGAAGACCCGCGGCGGAGAGTAATCTCTTGCCCGTCGTCCGGGCCGGGTACCCCCGGCCCGGACACCCTAAAAATAGGAAGGCGTAGGACACGAACCTCGTTTCCTACACCAACAACCAGGAGGAACAGTGGCAAAGGCTAGTTTCGACAGGACTAAGCCGCACGTCAACATCGGTACCATTGGTCACGTTGACCACGGTAAGACGACTCTGACCGCGGCCATCACCAAGGTGCTTGCTGACAAGTACCCGGATCTGAACGAGGCGCGTGCCTTCGATCAGGTCGACAACGCTCCGGAGGAGAAGGAGCGCGGTATCACCATCAACGTCTCGCACGTTGAGTACCAGACCGAGAAGCGTCACTACGCACACGTCGACGCCCCGGGTCACGCCGACTACATCAAGAACATGATCACCGGTGCCGCCCAGATGGACGGCGCGATCCTCGTGGTTGCTGCTACCGACGGTCCGATGCCGCAGACGCGCGAGCACGTGCTGCTCGCTCGCCAGGTGGGCGTGCCGGCGATCCTCGTCGCCCTCAACAAGGCCGACATGGTCGAGGACGAGGAACTTCTCGACCTCGTCGAGATGGAAGTTCGCGAGCTTCTCTCCGACCAGGAGTTCGACGGCGATAACGCTCCCGTCGTGCGCGTGTCCGCACTCAAGGCTCTTGAGGGCGACGCCGAGTGGGTCAAGACCGTCGAAGAGCTCATGGATGCCGTGGACGACTTCATCCCGGAGCCGGAGCGCGAGATCGACAAGCCGTTCCTCATGCCCGTCGAGGACGTCTTCACCATCACCGGTCGCGGCACCGTCGTCACCGGTCGTGTCGAGCGCGGCGTTCTCCTCCCCAACGAGGAGATCGAGATCGTCGGTATCAAGGAGGCTTCCTCCAAGACCACCGTCACCGCCATCGAGATGTTCCGCAAGACCCTCCCCGACGCACGCGCCGGTGAGAACGTCGGACTCCTCCTCCGCGGCACCAAGCGCGACGAGGTCGAGCGCGGCCAGGTCATCGTGAAGCCGGGTTCGATCACCCCGCACACGAAGTTCGAGGGCCAGGTCTACATCCTCTCCAAGGACGAGGGTGGACGCCACAACCCGTTCTACTCGAACTACCGCCCGCAGTTCTACTTCCGCACCACGGACGTCACCGGCGTCATCACGCTGCCCGAGGGCACCGAGATGGTCATGCCCGGCGACAACACCGACATGTCGGTCGAGCTCATCCAGCCGATCGCCATGGAGGAAGGCCTCCGCTTCGCAATCCGCGAGGGTGGACGCACCGTCGGCGCAGGTCGTGTGACCAAGATCGTCGCCTGATCACCTTCCTGAGGTGATCGGATCCTCGATCCGAACGAATGCCCCGGTCCTCGGACCGGGGCATTCGTGCATTCACCGGCGCCGTGCACCCTGCGACGGCACGGGTCAGATGCTGAGCAGCCGGCGAAAGCAACGAATTCGACGAGGCCAACCGAAACGCTTTGCGTCTCGTGAAAGGGAAATCGATTCGGTTTCCCGTGGCGAATCCGTGGAAGTTCCAGCCACTGTGTCCGCCCGGGCATCTATCGTGGTGCCATGACTCCCTCCGATGACATCGCATGGTGGCAGGACGCCGTCGTCTACCAGGTCTACCCCCGGTCCTTCGCCGACGGGAACGGGGACGGGATGGGCGACCTGCCGGGCGTCATCGCCCGGCTGCCGTACCTCGCCTCGCTCGGCGTCGACGCGGTCTGGCTCTCCCCGTTCTACGTCTCCCCGCAGCACGATGCCGGGTACGACGTGGCCGACTACCGCGATGTCGATCCGATGTTCGGTACGCTCGACGACGCCGAACGCCTCATCGGCGAGGCCCACGGGCACGGGCTCAAGGTCATCGTCGACCTCGTGCCGAACCACACCTCGAGCGAACACCCCTGGTTCCGCGAGGCCCTCGCCGCCCCACCCGACTCGCCCGCGCGGCGTCGCTACCTGTTCCGCGACGGCCGGGGCGCCTCGGGGGAGGAACCGCCGAACAACTGGACCTCCGTGTTCGGTGGTCCCGCCTGGACGCGGGTGACGGAAACAGACGGCACGCCCGGCCAGTGGTACCTCCACCTCTTCGACGTCACCCAGCCGGACCTCGACTGGACGGATCCCGAGGTTCACGCGGAATTCGCGGACGTGCTCCGGTTCTGGCTCGAGCGTGGGGTCGACGGGTTCCGGGTCGACGTCGCGCACGGTCTCGTCAAGGCCGAGGGCCTGCCCGATCACGCCGGTCGCGTCCTCATGATCGGCGGTGAGGAACACGTCGGTCACGCCCCCATGGACCGCACACCGTACTTCGACCAGGACGGCGTCCACGCGATCTACCGGACATGGCGCAGGCTCCTCGACGCGTACGCACCGCCTCGGATCCTCGTCGCCGAGGCGTGGGTCGATCCCATGCACCGCCTGTTCCGCTACGTCCGGCCCGATGAGATGCACCAGGCGTTCAATTTCGACTTCCTCATGGCCGGCTACGACCCGGCGGCCCTCCGGCGCTCGATCGGGGAGACCTTCGCCCACGCCCGTGAGGTCGGGGCACCGCCCACGTGGGTCCTCTCCAACCACGACACTGTCCGCCACGCGAGCCGGTTCGGCCTGCCCACGCCCCCACCGCATCAGCGGGGCATCGGACCGCTGGACCCGCAGCCGGACGCCGCGCTCGGACGGCGGAGGGCACGGGCGATGGCGTTCGTCCTCCTCGGGCTCCCCGGGTCTGCATATGTGTACCAGGGCGACGAGCTCGCGCTCCCGGACCACACGACGCTCCCACCGGAGGCGCGCGAGGACCCGGCCTTCGAGCGGTCCGGAGGAGCCGATCTCGGGCGCGACGGAGCCCGGGTGCCGATGCCGTGGAGCGCCGTGGAGCCGCACCTCGGGTTCGGTACCGCTCCGGACTCCGCCCCGTGGCTCCCCGTCCCCGAGGCGTACGCCGCCTCCGCCGTCGACCTCCAGGAGGCCGACGCGGAGTCGGTCCTCCACCTGTACCGGCGGCTCCTCGCGGCGCGGAAGGAGCTCCGGCTCGGCCGCGGTGAGTTCTCCTGGTACGACGCGGCGGAGAGCGCGGTGGAGGAGACCGCGTGGCCGGGGGAGGAACGGGCCCCGAGCCGGGTGCCGGACCAGGTGCTCGCCTTCTCCGTGCAGTGCACGGGCGGAGACGTGGTCGAGGTCCGGGCCAACCTCGGCGGCGAGGAGGTGCCGATGACGGTGCCCCCTGCGTGGCGCCTCGTGCTCGGGAGCTCACCGGAGGCGTGGAGCGGTGAGGTCCTCGCTCCGGACACGGCCGTGTGGTTCGTCCACCCCGCTCCCGGAACCGGCCCCGAAAAGGCCTGAAAGGACCGTGGCGGAAAGAGAACACGTGGTATAGGTTGAAGCCCGGGACGCGGCTCACAACGCCGTGGCTCCGTCCTCGCCGTGACCCCGGTGACCGGGGTACCGACCCGAACGACCTCGTCCCGAGCGACACGAACCCGAACGACCAGGTGGAACTGCAATGGAGCCGGATCGCCGAAGCCGCAGGAGACGCGGACCGTTCCGCGCGCTCGCACTGCCCTCAGCCGCGCTTCTCCTCGCGCTGGGTGCCTGCGCGCCGGACGACGGAGCGCCCACCCTCACGTGGTACATCAACCCGGACAACGGAGGACAGGCGGCGATCGCCGAGCAGTGCACGGCGGAGGCCGACGGCGCCTACCGGATCGCGACGACCCTGCTGCCCAACGACGCACCCGGACAGCGGGAACAGCTCGTGCGCAGGCTCGCGTCGAACGACGATTCGATCGACATCATGAGCCTCGACCCCGTCTTCGTCGCAGAGATGGCGAACGCCGGTTACCTCGCACCGGTACCCGAGGAGTACGAGCAGGCCTTCACCGAGAACGTCATCCAGTCCTCCATCGACTCCTCGACGTGGAAGGACGAACTCATCGCAGCGCCGTTCTGGGCGAACACGCAGCTGCTCTGGTACCGGAAATCCGTGGCCGCCGAGGCCGGCCTCGACATGAGCAGGCCCGTGACCTGGGACGAGCTCATCGACGCCGCGGAATCCACGGGCACGCGCCTCAGTGTCCAGGGGGTCCGCGCCGAGTCGCTCATGGTGTGGCTCAACGCGCTCATGGAGTCCGCCGGCGGGCACATCGTCGAGAACCCGGAGGCCGACGGCGCGGATGCGGTCGAGCTCGGCATCGACAGTGAGGCGGGCACGCAGGCCGCGGAGATCATGCGGCGGATCGGGGAGACCGGGGTCGCCGGTCCCGCGTACAGCACCCTCGACGAGAACGCCTCGATGCTCGAGTTCCAGTCCGATGCCGGCGGGTTCATGGTGAACTGGCCGTTCGTGTACGCGGCGACGTCGGCGGCCGTCGAGGAGGGCAGCCTCGACCGGGCGGTGCTCGACGACATGGGCTGGGCCCTCTACCCGCGGGTGGATCCGGAGGACCCGTCCGCGCCGCCGCTCGGCGGGATCAACCTCGGGGTGGGGGCGTTCTCGCAGCACCCCGACCTCGCGTTCGACGCCGTCGAGTGCATCCGGACGGCGGAGAACCAGGCGGCGTACTTCCTCTCGGACGGCAACGCACCCTCGAACACACAGGCGTTCGAGGACCCGGCGATCGCCGAGCAGTTCCCGGCCGCGCCGACGATCGTCGAGTCGCTCGAGGCCTCGGCACCGCGGCCGCTCACTCCCTACTACAACGAGGTGAGCGGGGGAGTGCAGAAGACCTGGCACGCTCCCGGTTCCGTGAATCCGGAATCGACCCCCGCGAGCTCCGCACTCGTCATCACCGAGATCCTGCGAGGGGAGCGACTGCTGTGAGCGACACGACCGTCCCGCGGACCGAGGGGCCCGCGAAGGGGACGCGGAACTCCGCGCCGAAGCCCGCACTGTCGGACCGGGCCCGCGCGGAACGGAAACTCGGCTGGTTGCTCTCCGCGCCCGCCGTCGTCATCCTCCTCGCCGTCACCGGGTACCCGATCCTCCAGGCCCTCTACTACTCGTTCTTCAACTACCGCCTCACGGACCCGGACAACCGATTCTTCAACGCGGGTGAGAACTACCTCGTCGTCCTCACCGACCCCCTGTGGTGGCAGACGCTCGGCGTCACCCTCCTCATCACGGTGGTGACGGTGGCGGTCGAACTCGTCCTCGGCTTCGCCCTCGCCCTCGTCATGCTCAACGCCGTGCGGGCGGTGCGGCCGTGGATCCGCACCGTCATTCTCGTGCCTTACGGCATCATCACGGTCGTCTCCGCGTTCTCGTGGACCTATGCGTTCGACCTCGGGACGGGGTTCGTCGGGACGTGGTTCGGGCTCGAGGAATTCGACTGGTTCGGTGGCTTCTGGTCCTCGTTCTTCGTCATCTGTGCCGCTGAGATCTGGAAGACGACACCCTTCATCTCGCTCCTCCTGCTCTCCGGGTTGGCCCAGATCCCCGGCGACATGGTGGAGGCCGCGACCGTCGACGGCGCGAGCTGGTGGCAGCGCATGAGTCGGGTCATCATCCCGAACATGAAGGCCGCGATCATGGTCGCGCTCCTGTTCCGTACGCTCGACGCCTTCCGCGTCTTCGACTCGGTCTTCGTCATGACGAACGGTGCGCAGAACACCGCGACGGTGTCCTTCCTCGCGTACGACCAGTCGATCGGACAGTTGCAGATCGGCATGGGTTCGGCGCTCTCGGTCCTGTTGTTCCTCTGCGTCGCCCTCATCTGCTTCGTCTTCATCAAGCTGTTCCGGGTCGACCTGTCCCAGACGAGGGGAGGCTGATCATGGGCACACGTGGCAAGACCCTCTTCTGGGTCCTCCTGTCGCTCGCAATCGCGGTGTACGCGCTGTTCCCGGTCGTGTGGATCGTGTCGTTGTCGCTCAAATCGCCGGCCGATATCGCGAATCGGCAGTTCTGGCCCACGGAGATCACCTGGCAGAACTACGACCTCATCTTCAACGGCCGCGCCCGCGAACTCTTCGTCCCGGCCCTCGTGAACTCGATCGGCATCTGCCTCATCGCGACGCTCATCGCCGTCGTCCTCTCGACGCTCACGGCCTACGCGGTCGCGCGACTCGAGTTCCCCGGCAAGAAGTTCGTCCTCACGATGGCCCTCGCGGTGTCGATCTTCCCCGTCATCTCGCTCGTCACTCCGCTGTTCCGGGTGTGGTCGGCGATCGGGCTCTTCGACACCTGGCTCGGGCTCGTCATCCCGTACCTCTCGCTCACCCTCCCGATCTCCATCTGGACGCTCGCGGCGTTCTTCCGGCAGATCCCGTGGGAGCTCGAGCAGGCGGCGCAGGTCGACGGGGCGAGCCCGTTCCAGGCGTTCCGGAAGGTCATCGTGCCCCTCGCCGCGCCGGGGGTGTTCACGACCGCGATCATCGCGTTCTTCATCGCGTGGAACGACTTCGTGTACGGAATCTCCCTCACCTCGACCTCGGCGGCCCGGCCCGTCCCGGCCGCGCTGTCCTTCTTCACCGGCGCCTCGCAGTTCGAGGAGCCGGCCGGGGCGATCGCCGCGGCGGCGATCGTCGTCACCGTCCCCGTCGTCGTCCTCGTCCTCCTGTTCCAGCGCCAGATCGTCGCCGGCCTCACCCAGGGCGCGGTGAAGGGATGAACGCCGAGGCACCCCACGGAAAGGTCCACCATGGCTGAGATCACGCTCTCGCACATCGTCAAGCGGTACGCCGACGGCTTCCCGGCGGTGAACGACGTGAACCTCGACATCCGCGACGGGGAGTTCGTCATCCTCGTCGGGCCGTCCGGCTGCGGTAAGTCGACGCTCCTGCGGATGGTCGTGGGCCTCGAGGACATCACCGAGGGCGAACTGCGGATCGACGGGGAGGTCGTGAACGACCGCTCCCCGCGCGACCGTGACCTCGCGATGGTGTTCCAGAGCTACGCCCTCTATCCACACCTCACGGTGGCGGAGAACATCGCGTTCCCGTTGCGCCTCGCGAAGGGCAAGTACTCCGAGGCGGACATCCGGAGACGGGTCGAGGACGCGGCCGCGATGCTCGAACTCCGCGAGCACCTCGACCGCAAGCCCGGGAACCTCTCCGGCGGTCAGCGGCAGCGCGTCGCCATGGGCCGGGCGATCGTCCGGGATGCGAAGGCGTTCCTCTTCGACGAGCCCCTCTCGAACCTCGATGCCAAGCTGCGCGGGCAGATGCGGACGGAGATCTCCCGGATGCAGCGGCGCCTCGGGACGACGACGATCTACGTCACCCACGACCAGACGGAGGCGATGACGCTCGGCGATCGGGTCGCGGTCCTCAAGAAGGGCCGACTCCAGCAGTTCGCGAGTCCGCAGGAGCTCTACGAGCAGCCGGTGAACCTCTTCGTCGCAGGATTCATCGGTTCCCCACCGATGAACTTCCTGCCCGTCACGTACTCCGCCGGAGCGCTCGAGAGTCCGTTCGGTCGTTTCGCCCTGCCCGAGGCGAAGGCTGCGAAGCTCACCGCGCACGAGGGGAAGGTGCTCATCGCGGGGATCCGACCCGAGGCCTTCTCCGACCTCTCGCTCGTCGAGGAGTCCCGGCGGGACCACGGTGCTGTCCTCACCGCCGAGGTCGATGTCGTCGAGTGGCTGGGCAACGAGGTGTACGTCTACCTGCCGTTCAGCGCCTCCGACGAGATCCGGGCCTCGCTCGACCAGCTCGACCGGGACCTCGACGGCGAGGGCATGCGGACCCAGATGATCGCGACGCTCTCGGGCGCCTCCAGGGTGCGGGAGGGGGAGCAGGCGCAGCTGTGGTTCGATCCGGCCCGCGTGATGGTGTTCGACCCGAGTACAGGGGAGAACCTCACCCGCGACGAGGAGAAGGTGGCGCAGCTCCAGGAACGCGCCGAGGCCGCACGGGCCGCCCGCGCGAAGTCCGCGGGATGAATGGGGAGACACGCGCGGGCGGACAAATGTGATGGAGGTCCTCCGACCCGCGTTTGCGCGGGACTTGTCGGCTGTGACAAGATAGACGGGTTGCATTTCGAGCTCTGGCCCCTGCACGGACGGCCCGTGAATCTCGGTCCGTCACTCATATAGCGGTGGGACGGAACAGGACGAACGGTCGACCCTGGGCCGGTTGCGAATCGATCATATAGCGGTTCGATTCCCCGGGTCCCACGGCGTGCGCCGTCGAACAGCTCAGAAATCTCCGGTCAGAATCTGGTTCATCGGGTTCGATAACACCGGGCAACCGAATGAAGGAATGCGTGGAACCTCTGCGCGCAAGCGCAGGGCGACACGCCCGACCCCGGGGGTCGGTCACACTCAGCCGGCACAGACCGTTCGATCCGCGAGGACAACGGTTGATGGCCGGGAAGAACGAAAGAAAAGGTTACGACGCCATGGCGGGACAGAAGATCCGCATCCGGCTCAAGTCGTACGACCACGCGGTGATCGACAGTGCTGCACGAAAGATCGTGGACACTGTCACTCGCGCGGGCGCTACGGTTGTTGGCCCGGTGCCGCTCCCGACGGAGAAGAACGTGTACTGCGTTATCCGCTCTCCGCACAAGTACAAGGACAGCCGCGAGCACTTCGAGATGCGCACCCACAAGCGCCTCATCGACATCGTGGACCCGACGCCGAAGGCCGTCGACTCGCTCATGCGTCTCGACCTCGCCGACGACGTCAATATCGAGATCAAGCTCTGAGGGGGAGGACTGTAATGGCTAACACCCGTTCCAAGCCCCGCCCCACCACTCGCGTCGTCAAGGGTCTGCTCGGCACCAAGCTCGGCATGACCCAGGTGTGGGACGAGAACAACAACCTGGTTCCGGTCACCGTGATCGCGGCGGGCAACAACGTTGTCACGCAGATCCGCAACGAAGAGGTCGACGGCTACTCCGCCGTGCAGATTGCTTTCGGCGAGATCGACCCGCGCAAGGTGAACAAGCCGACGGCCGGTCACTTCGAGAAGGCAGGCGTCGCTCCGCGTCGCCACCTCGTCGAACTGCGCACCCCGGACGCTTCCGAGTACTCGCTCGGCCAGGAGCTCGGCATCGACACCTTCGAGGCCGGCACCAAGGTCGACGTCACCGCGAAGACCAAGGGTAAGGGCACCGCAGGTGTCATGAAGCGCCACGGCTTCGCCGGTGTCGGCGCATCCCACGGTGCGCACCGCAACCACCGCAAGCCCGGTTCCATCGGTGGCGCCTCGACGCCGTCGCGTGTGTTCAAGGGTCTGCGCATGGCCGGTCGCATGGGTGCCGTCAAGCACACCACGCAGAACCTCACCATCCACGCGGTCGACGCAGAGAACAACTTCCTGCTCGTCAAGGGTGCCGTCCCCGGCCCCAAGGGTGCTGTCGTTCTCGTTCGCTCCGCTGCGAAGGAGGCCTGAGAGACATGACTGAAACCAACACCATCGACGTTCTCGATGCTGCCGGCGCGAAGACCGGTGCCTCCGTGGAACTCCCGGCCGACGTCTTCGGCGTCGAGACCAACGTTCCGCTGATCCACCAGGTCGTCGTCGCACAGCTCGCTGCTGCACGTCAGGGCACGCACAAGACCAAGACCCGCTCCGAGGTCTCCGGTGGCGGCAAGAAGCCCTACAAGCAGAAGGGCACCGGTAACGCCCGTCAGGGTTCGATCCGTGCTCCGCAGTACGCAGGCGGCGGAATCGTCCACGGCCCCGTGCCGCGTGACTACTCGCAGCGCACCCCCAAGAAGATGAAGGCCGCCGCCCTCCGTGGCGCCCTGTCCGATCGCGCACGCCTGGGTCAGGTGTTCGTGGTCTCCGCTCTGGTCACCGGTGAGCAGCCGTCGACCAAGCAGGCGAAGGCAGCACTCGCGGCCCTCTCGGACCGCAAGAACACTCTCGTCGTCGTGGAGCGCTCGGACGAGCTCACGTACCTCTCGGTGCGGAACCTCCCGGGTGTGCACGTCCTCTCCGAGGGCATGCTCAACACCTACGACGTGCTCATGGCGGACGACATCGTCTTCACCGAGGGCGCCCTCGCTTCCTTCCTGAACCGTGCCTCCAAGGCCGGCCGCTCCGACAAGCAGGAGGACGCAGCATGAGCAGCGTGAAGATCAAGGACCCGCGCGATGTCATCATCGCACCGGTCGTCTCGGAAAAGTCCTACAACCTGATGGACGAAGGGAAGTACACCTTCCTCGTCGATCCGCGTTCGAACAAGACCGAGATCAAGTACGCAATCGAATCCATCTTCGGTGTGAAGGTCGAGAAGGTGAACACCCTGAACCGTCAGGGTAAGACCCGTCGGACCCGTACCGGCTTGGGCAAGCGCAAGGACACCAAGCGTGCCATTGTCGCGCTCAAGGAAGGTTCGATCGACATTTTCGGCGGATCGCTCTAAGCGATCACTTCGTCAGAAGGATTAGGACTCATGGGAATCCGTAAGCACAAGCCGACGACCCCGGGCCGCCGCGGCTCCTCGGTCGCCGACTTTGTCGAAGTGACCCGGTCGACGCCGGAGAAGTCGCTTCTGCGCCCGCTGCCCAAGAAGGGCGGCCGCAACAGCCAGGGCCGCGTGACCACCCGCCACCACGGCGGCGGTCACAAGCGCCAGTACCGCGTCATCGACTTCCGTCGTCATGACAAGGACGGTGTGCCGGCCAAGGTCGCGCACATCGAGTACGACCCGAACCGCACCGCTCGCATCGCACTCCTGCACTACGTGGACGGCACGAAGCGTTACATCATCGCGCCGAACAAGCTCAAGCAGGGTGACCAGATCGAGGCCGGTGTCGGCGCGGATATCAAGCCGGGCAACAACCTCGCCCTGCGCAACATCCCCGTCGGTACCGTGATCCACGCGGTCGAGCTCCGCCCCGGTGGCGGCGCGAAGATCGCACGCTCCGCAGGCGCTTCGGTTCAGCTCGTCGCCAAGGACGGCCCGTACGCCCAGCTGCGTATGCCGTCCGGCGAGATCCGCAACGTCGACGCCCGTTGCCGCGCAACGGTCGGCGAGGTCGGAAACGCCGAGCAGTCCAACATCAACTGGGGCAAGGCAGGCCGCATGCGGTGGAAGGGCGTCCGCCCGACCGTCCGTGGTGTCGTCATGAACCCGGTTGACCACCCGCACGGCGGTGGTGAGGGCAAGACCTCCGGTGGTCGCCACCCGGTCAGCCCGTGGGGACAGGCCGAAGGCCGTACCCGCAAGCCGAACAAGGAAAGCGACAAGTACATTGTTCGCCGCCGCCGCACCGGCAAGAAGCGCTGATAGGGAGCCTGAAATATGCCTCGTAGCTTGAAGAAGGGCCCCTTCGTCGACGAGCACCTCTACAAGAAGGTTGCTGCTCAGAACGAAAAGGGCACCAAGAACGTCATCAAGACCTGGTCCCGTCGCTCGATGATCATCCCGGACTTCCTGGGACACACGATCGCCGTGCACGACGGCCGCAAGCACGTCCCGGTCTTCGTCACCGAAGCGATGGTCGGGCACAAGCTCGGCGAATTCGCACCCACGCGGACGTTCCGCAGCCACGAAAAGGACGACCGCAAGGGCCGCCGCCGCTGATCGCGGCCGGCTCTCACGGTCAGAAGGAAAGAAGGAAACGATGGAAGCCATGGCGAAGGCGCGCTACCTGCGCGTAACGCCCCAGAAGGCTCGGCGCGTCGTTGACCTCATTCGTGGTCAGCAGGCAACCGAAGCCCTCGCGGTGCTGAAATTCGCAGAACAGTCCGCGTCCGATCCGATCTACAAGCTCGTCGCCTCGGGCATCGCCAATGCGCGTGTCAAGGCCGACAAGCTCGGAGAGGCGTTCGACGAGAACGATCTGGTCATCTCGGAGGCATTCGTCGACGAGGGACCCACCATGAAGCGGTTCCGGCCCCGCGCTCAGGGGCGTGCGTTCCGGATCAACAAGCGCACCAGCCACATCACCGTGACCCTCGCGTCCGGTGACGATGTGCCGGCCCGCTACGCACGGAAGGACGCCTGATGGGTCAGAAGATCAACCCCAACGGGTTCCGCCTCGGAATCACCACCGATCACAAGTCGAAGTGGTTCGCGGACTCCCACAAGAAGGGCCAGCGTTACTCGGATTATGTCCTCGAGGACATCAAGATCCGCAAGATGCTGTCCACCGGTCTCGAGCGCGCGGGCATCTCCCGCGTGAACATCGAGCGCACCCGTGACCGTGTCCGTGTGGACATCCGCACGGCACGCCCGGGCATCGTCATCGGTCGCCGCGGCGCCGAGGCGGACCGCATCCGCGGTCAGCTCGAGAAGCTCACCGGAAAGCAGATCCAGCTCAACATCCTCGAGGTCAAGAACCCCGAGGTCGACGCCCAGCTCGTCGCTCAGGGTGTTGCCGAGCAGCTCGCGTCCCGCGTGGCCTTCCGCCGCGCGATGCGCAAGGCCATCCAGTCCGCCATGCGGGCCGGTGCCAAGGGCATCCGCGTGCAGTGCGCCGGCCGCCTCGGCGGTGCGGAGATGTCGCGTTCGGAGTTCTACCGCGAGGGTCGCGTGCCGCTGCACACCCTCCGCGCGAACATCGACTACGGCTTCTTCGAGGCCCACACGACCTTCGGTCGCATCGGCGTGAAGGTGTGGATCTACAAGGGCGACTTCACCGACAAGGAGATCGCCGCGCAGGAAGCCGCGCAGCCGAACAACCGTGGTCCGCGTGGTGCGGGTCGTGGCGCCGGCCGTGGCCGTGGCGGCCGTGGTCGTGGAAACGACCGCCGCGACGCTTCGAAGAACCAGACTGCTGCTGCAGCTCCGGCTGCAGAAGCCGGATCGGAGGGCTGACGGATGCTTATCCCGCGTCGTGTCAAGTACCGCAAGCAGCACCACCCCAAGCGTGGTGGCATGTCCAAGGGTGGCAACACCGTGGCATTCGGTGACTGGGGCATCCAGGCTCTCGAGCCGGCCTACGTCACGAACCGCCAGATCGAGGCTGCTCGTATCGCCATGACCCGCCACATCAAGCGTGGCGGCAAGGTCTGGATCAACATCTACCCGGACCGCCCCCTCACGAAGAAGCCCGCCGAGACCCGCATGGGTTCCGGTAAGGGTTCGCCCGAGTGGTGGGTCGCAAACGTCAAGCCGGGCCGAGTTCTCTTCGAGCTCGCCGGCGTGTCCGAGGAAGTCGCTCGCGAGGCCCTGCGCCTGGCGATCCACAAGCTTCCGCTCAAGGCCCGCATCGTGCGGCGTGAAGGTGGTGAATGATCATGGCTATCGGTTCCAAGGATCTCTCCATGGACGCCCTCGACGGTTTCGATAACGATCGTCTCGTCGAAGAGCTCAAGAAGGCCAAGGCCGAACTGTTCAACCTCCGGTTCCAGTCGGCCACCGGCCAGCTCGAGAGCCATGGTCGTCTCAAGGCCGTCCGTCGTGACATCGCCCGGATCTACACCGTGCTCCGCGAGCGCGAGCTGTCGATCCGTACGAACCCGGCCGATGCAAAGGAAGAGGGTAAGTGATGGCTGAAGAGACCACCACTGTCCGCGACAACCGTCGCAAGACTGCGCGCGGCTACGTCGTCTCCAATAAGATGGAGAAGACGATCGTCGTCGAGGTCGAGGATCGCAAGAAGCACCGCCTCTACGGCAAAGTGATGAAGAAGACCTCGAAGATCAAGGTTCACGACGAGCAGAACACCGCCGGCATCGGCGACCTCGTTCTCGTGGCCGAAACCCGCCCGTTGTCGGCATCGAAGCGGTGGCGTCTCGTCGACGTCATCGAGCGCGCGAAGTAATTCCGCCTCTTCGACGCCGCCTGCCCCCGGCTCCCGCCCGGTCCCACTGCTCCACAGTGGCCACCGGGCACGCCGGGGGAGGGCACACACCATTTGACCGTTCCGTCAGGCTCGTGCGCGCCACGAGAACCGACGAGACGACAGGAGAAAATCTGTGATTCAGAACGAGTCGCGACTCAAGGTCGCCGACAACACGGGTGCGAAGGAAATTCTCACCATCCGTGTGCTCGGTGGCTCCAGTCGACGCTACGCCGGAATCGGCGACACCATTGTGGCGACCGTCAAGGACGCCATCCCCGGTGGCAACGTCAAGAAGGGCGACGTGGTCAAGGCCGTCGTCGTCCGCACTGTCAAGGAACGTCGTCGTCCCGACGGCTCCTACATCCGTTTCGACGAGAACGCTGCGGTGATCCTCAAGAACGACGGTGAACCCCGCGGCACCCGCATCTTCGGACCGGTCGGTCGCGAACTCCGCGACAAGAAGTTCATGAAGATCATCTCGCTCGCACCGGAGGTGTTGTGAGTATGGCAAAGCTCAAGATCAAGAAGGGTGACCTCGTGCAGGTCATCTCGGGCGCCAAGCAGTCCCGTGGCGGCGATCGCGGCAAGCAGGGCAAGGTCCTCCAGGTGTTCCCCGAGACCAACCGCGTGCTGGTCGAGGGTGTCAACCGGGTGACCAAGCACAAGAAGCCGATGCAGACCGCATCCGGCGCTACCGCCGGCGGCATCGAGATCGTCGAAGCTCCGCTTCACATCTCGAAGGTCCAGCTCGTCGACCCCACGGACGGCAAGCCGACCCGTGTGGGCTACCGCCTCGAGGAGGTCGAGCGCGACGGTCGTAAGAAGACCGTGCGTGTCCGCATCTCCCGCCGTACCGGGAAGGACATCTGATGACGGAAGCGAACGTGCAGTCCCGTCCGGCACCGCGTCTCAAGACGCTGTACCGCGAAGAGATCGTGGCGAAGCTCCAGGAGGAGTTCAACTACTCCAACCCCATGCTCGTCCCGACGGTCGTCAAGGTCGTCGTGAACATGGGTGTCGGCGACGCCGCCCGTGACTCGAAGCTCATCGAGGGTGCCATCCGCGACCTGACCCTCATCACGGGTCAGAAGCCGGTCGTCACCAAGGCCCGCAAGTCCATCGCGCAGTTCAAGCTCCGCGAGGGCCAGCCCATCGGTGCCCACGTCACCATGCGCAACGCCCGCATGTGGGAGTTCCTCGACCGCGTCGTGTCCCTGGCACTCCCGCGTATCCGCGACTTCCGCGGACTCTCGGACCGCCAGTTCGACGGGAACGGTAACTACACCTTCGGTCTGACCGAGCAGTCGATGTTCCACGAGATCGATCAGGACTCGATCGATCGCGTGCGCGGCATGGACATCACCGTGGTCACCACGGCGAAGACCGACGAAGAGGGCCGGGCGCTGCTCAAGCACCTGGGCTTCCCGTTCAAGACCAACTGAAGCACTACGTCGCAGGTCCGACCGGGTACGTCCCGAAGGAAACCGTGACGAGGAAGGGCACGAGCCCACCATGACAATGACTGATCCCGTCGCAGACATGCTTACGCGTCTGCGCAACGCGAACTCGGCGTATCACGAGGACGTCAGCATGCCGCACAGCAAGCTGAAGGCCAACATCGCCGAGATCCTCAAGTCCGAGGGTTACATCACCGACTACACCGTCGAGGACGCTGAGGTCGGCAAGAAGCTCTCGATCGACCTCAAGTTCGGTCCCAACCGCGAGCGTTCCATCGCCGGCATCAAGCGCGTCTCGAAGCCGGGTCTGCGTGTGTACGCCAAGAGCACCAACCTTCCGAAGGTGCTCGGCGGTCTCGGTATCGCCATCCTGTCCACCTCTTCGGGTCTGCTGACTGACAAGCAGGCCGCCAAGAAGGGCGTGGGCGGCGAAGTCCTCGCATACGTCTGGTAAGGAAAGGAGAAACAGCACAATGTCACGTATTGGCAAGCAGCCGATCTCCGTTCCTTCGGGCGTAGAGGTCAAGGTCGACGGTCAGGAAGTCTCCGTCAAGGGGCCCAAGGGCGAGCTCTCGCTCACCGTTGCGCACCCCATCGAGGTCGCACTCGAAGACGGCGTCATCTCCGTGACGCGTCCGAACGATTCCCGTGAATCGCGGTCGCTCCACGGTCTGACCCGGACCCTCATCAACAACAACATCATCGGTGTGACCGAGGGCTACTCGAAGTCCCTCGAGATCGTCGGTACCGGTTACCGCGTGCAGGCCAAGGGCAAGAACCTCGACTTCGCACTCGGTTACTCGCACGGCATCACCATCGAGCCGCCGGCCGGAATCGAATTCACCGTGGAGAGCCAGACCAAGCTCACCGTCAAGGGCATCGACAAGCAGCAGGTCGGTGAGGTCGCCGCCAACATTCGCAAGCTGCGGAAGCCTGAACCGTACAAGGGCAAGGGCATCCGTTACGCGGGCGAGAACGTCCGTCGCAAGGTCGGAAAGGCTGGTAAGTGATCATGGCCTTCGGTAAGAAGCAGAGCTATGGCAAGGGCAAGACGGCTGCTCGCGCACGTCGTCACGCTCGTCTGCGCAAGCACATCTCCGGAACCACGGAACGTCCGCGTCTCATGGTGAACCGCTCTGCACGTCACATCTTCGTGCAGATCATCGACGACACCGAGGGCAAGACCCTCGCATCGGCCTCCACCATGGAAGCCGACCTCCGCACCCTCGAGGGTGACAAGACCGCCAAGGCCCACAAGGTCGGCGAACTCGTTGCCGAGCGTGCGAAGGCCGCCGGCGTCGAGGCAGTCGTCTTCGACCGTGGTGGCAACGCCTACCACGGCCGTGTGGCCGCCGTCGCCGAGGGAGCCCGCGAAGGAGGACTGTCCCTGTGAGCACCGAAGAAGTCAAGGACCAGAACGTGTCCGAGAACCAGGCCGCACAGGCCGACAACACCAAGTCCGACGACCGTCGTGGTCGTGGCCGCGGTGACCGCGACAACCGTCGTGGCAACCGTCAGGACCGCGAGGCGAAGAGCGAGTTCATCGAGCACGTCGTCACCATCAACCGCGTGTCCAAGGTCGTGAAGGGTGGACGTCGTTTCTCCTTCACCGCGCTGGTCGTGGTCGGTGACGGCAACGGTCTCGTGGGCGTCGGTTACGGCAAGGCCAAGGAAGTTCCCGCGGCCATCGCCAAGGGCGTCGAGGAGGCGAAGAAGAACTTCTTCCGCGTCCCCCGCATCGCCAAGACCATCCCGCACCCGGTCCAGGGCGAAGCGGCTGCAGGCGTCGTCCTGCTCCGTCCGGCTGCCCCGGGTACCGGTGTGATCGCCGGTGGTCCGGTCCGTGCAGTCCTCGACTGCGCCGGCATCCACGACATCCTCTCGAAGTCGCTGGGTTCCTCGAACGCGATCAACATCGTGCACGCCACGATCGCCGCGCTCAAGGGCCTCGAGCGTCCCGAAGAGGTTGCCGCCCGCCGCGGACTCCCGGTCGACGAAGTCGCTCCGCACGCACTCCTGCGCGCGGCTGAGGAGGCGAAGGCCTGATGAGCAACCTCAAGATCACCCAGGTCAAGTCCCAGATCGGTGGCAAGCAGAATCAGCGCGAGACCCTGCGTACGCTCGGCCTCAAGCGGATCAACGACGTCGTCGTGAAGGAAGACCGTCCGGAAATCCGTGGCATGGTGAACACCGTTCGCCACCTTGTCACGTGCGAAGAGGTGGACTGACATGTCTGAACAGAGCGCACTGAAGCTCCACCACCTGCGTCCCGCCCCCGGTGCCAAGACCGCGAAGACCCGTGTGGGTCGCGGTGAGGCGTCGAAGGGTAAGACCGCCGGTCGTGGAACCAAGGGCACCAAGGCTCGTTACCAGGTGCCCCACGGCTTCGAAGGTGGACAGACGCCGCTGCACATGCGTCTGCCCAAGCTTCGTGGCTTCAAGAACCCGAACAAGGTGACCTTCCAGGTCGTCAACCTCGACAAGCTCTCGGCCCTGTTCCCCGAAGGTGGCACCGTCACCGTCGCGGATCTCGTGGCCAAGGGTGCGGTTCGCCCGAAGCAGCCCGTCAAGGTGCTCGGCACCGGCGAGATCACCGTGAAGATCGACATCACGGCGGACAAGTTCTCCGCATCGGCGATCGAGAAGATCACCGCTGCCGGCGGAACCACCACCGCTGCCTGATCGGTATCGCACGCTGAACGCTGTGTGAGGAGGAGGGAGATCGCTCGTGAAGAGCGGTCTCCCTCCTCGCATTCATCCTTCCTCGTCCGCGGTCCGTGCCGGGCGGGCCCGCGCCCGCTTCGGCCCGCGGCCCGGTGGCATTCACCTGCCGGACACTTTCCGGTTCGGGCGCGCAGGCCCCGGCTGATAAAGTGCACCAGGTATTTCTCTCACTCGTACGTGCCCACGCCCCCGTGGCGGCGGACCCGGCGCCCCACGGCCTCGGATCACGCGGGACACCCTGACTTCAGGAGGACGCTTGCTCGGCGCTATTGGGCGGGCCTTCAAAACGCCTGACCTGAGGAACAAACTCCTCTTCACCCTGGCCATGATCGTGCTGTACCGCATGGGGTCGTACATTCCCGCTCCCGGCGTCGACTACAGCCAGGTCCAGCTGTGTGTCGCCGCGCCCCAGCTCAACCAGGGTGCGTTCGGGCTCATCAACCTGTTCTCCGGTGGTGCGCTCCTGCAGTTGTCGATCTTCGCGCTCGGCATCATGCCGTACATCACCGCGAGCATCATCGTGCAGCTGTTGCGCGTGGTCATTCCGCGGTTCGAGGCCCTCCACAAGGAAGGCGCCTCGGGACAGGCGAAGCTCACGCAGTACACGCGCTACCTCACCATCGGTCTCGGTATCCTCAACGCGACGACGCTCGTGTCGACCATTCGGACGGGTGCCCTCTTCGGCAACGTCGAGCAGTGCAACAACCTCCTCGTCAACGACGCCTGGTGGGGCATCCTCATCATCGTCATCACTCTCACCGCAGGCACCGGCCTCATCATGTGGATGGGTGAGCAGATCACCGAACGCGGCGTCGGCAACGGCATGTCGATCCTCATCTTCACGGCTGTCGTCTCCGCGTTCCCCTCGGCCTTCGGCGCGATCTTCCAGACCCAGGGCATCGACATCTTCGCGATCGTGCTCCTCGTCGGCCTCGCTCTCGTCGTCCTCGTCGTCTTCGTGGAACAGTCGCAGCGCCGCATCCCGGTCCAGTACGCCAAGCGCATGGTGGGCCGCCGCATGTTCGGCGGTACCTCGACGTACATCCCGATCAAGGTCAACCAAGCCGGCATTATCCCGGTGATCTTCGCGTCCTCGGTCCTCTACCTGCCCGGGCTCATCGCGCAGTTCGGTGACCCGGAGGCCGGTTGGGTGCTGTGGATCAACGAGCACCTCACCACCGGTGACCACTGGATGTACATGGTCCTGTACTTCCTCCTCACGATCTTCTTCGCGTACTTCTACGTCGCGATCACCTTCAACCCGGAGGAGGTCGCGGACAACATGAAGAAGTACGGCGGCTTCATCCCGGGCATCCGCGCCGGCCGCCCGACCGAGCAGTACCTGAGCTTCGTGCTGTCCCGGATCACCTTCCCGGGTTCGATGTACCTCGCGTTCATCGCGATGATCCCGCTCATCGCGCTCGTCCTCATCGATGCGAACCAGAACTTCCCGTTCGGCGGTACCTCCCTGCTCATCGTCGTCGGTGTCGGCCTGGAGACCGTCAAGCAGATCGACTCGCAGTTGCAGCAGCGCCACTACGAGGGTCTGCTGCGCTGAGTGCCCACCGGTCGGGGCGCCTCGTGAACCGGCGAGGCGCCCCGACCTTCTGCGCTTCCCCGTACCGGGGCAGCGCCCGACAGGTGCACGCCCGGCCCGGGCGTCACCGGCGGACGCGAGGACGCGCCCGCCGGTGACCGGACTAGACTGGCGTCACGCATTCCCACAGGAAGGATCTCCATGTCCGCACGCATCATCCTCATCGGTCCCCCCGGTGCCGGTAAGGGCACCCAGGCCGCACGTCTCACGGAGAAGCTCGGAGTCCCGGCGATCTCGACCGGCGACATCTTCCGCGCCAACGTCGCCGAGGAGACCGAACTCGGGAAGACTGCGAAGTCGTACATGGACAAGGGCGAGTACGTCCCCGACGAGGTGACGAACGGCATGGTCCGGGACCGCCTCGCGCAGTCGGACGCAGCCGAGGGATTCCTCCTCGACGGCTACCCGCGCACCGAGGCCCAGGTGAACGAGCTCGATGCGATGCTCACGGACCTCGGTTCGTCGCTCGACGCGGTCGTGGAGATCACCGCGGACACCGACGAGGTCGTCTCCCGTCTGCTCGAGCGCGCGAAGATCCAGGGCCGCGCGGACGACACCGAGGACGTCATCCGCCACCGCCTCGAGGTCTACGCGAAGGAGACCCAGCCGCTCACCGCGATCTACGCGGACCGCGGTCTGCTCAAGCAGGTCGACGGCCTCGGCGAGGTCGACGAGGTCACCGCACGGATCCTCGCGGCGCTCGACGCCTGATTCCGTTCTCCATCGATCGCCGCCCGGACCGGACACCGACGTCCCTCCCGGGCGGCGTTGGCCGTTCCGGCCGTGGTCCCACGCGGGCCCCAGGGCGATCACCACGGCGCGGCACGCACCACCGGCACGACACCACCGCAACCGGCACGACCACCATCACTGCACGACCGAGGAGGGCCCGATGTTCGGATCCCGTATCGAACTCAAGACCGACGCCCAGATCCGTACGATGCGCAAGGCCGGGCTCGTGACCCGTGCCGCCCTCGACGCCGCGCGCGCCGCGTGCGTCCCGGGAGCGACTCTGCGGGACGTCGACCGAGCAGGGGAGGAGGCGGTGCAGGCAGCCGTCGCCCGCTCGAACTTCAAGGGCTACCACGGGTTCCCCGGGACCCTGTGCGTCTCCCCGAACGAGGTCATCGTCCACGGCATCCCCGACGACCGCGTGCTCGAGGCCGGCGACCTCGTCTCGATCGACGGCGGTGCCATCGTCGGCGGGCTGCACGGTGATTCCGCCTTCACCATGGTGTGCGGCGGGGACGAGGTCGGTCGCCCCGAGGACATCCGGCTGTCGCAGGTGACGGAGGAAGCCATGTGGGCGGGCATCGCGGCGTTCGCCCGAGCGAAGAAGGTCGGGGAGATCGGCGAGGCGATCGAGGAGTGTGCGACCGAGCTCGGTCCCGATCTCGGCCTCATCGAAGACTTCACCGGCCACGGCATCGGGACCGAGATGCACATGGATCCCGAGGTCCTCAACTACCGCGCCCGGAACATGGGGCCCAAGGTGCGCCCCGGCATGGTGTTGTGCATCGAGCCGATGCTCGTGCTCGGCGAGATCGCCTCGGAGACGCTCCCGGACGAGTGGACGGTCGTGACGAAGGACGGATCCCGCGCCAGCCACTGGGAGCACACGGTCGCCCGCCATTCGAAGGGCATCTGGGTGCTCACCGAGCCCGACGGCGGTGAGGCGCGCCTCGCGAAGTACGGGGTGACCCCGGTACCCCTGGCGGACTGAACCGACCCGGGGGGCGCTCGCACCGACGACATCCGACCGCGCCGTCCCTCCGGTGTCCGCCGTGTTCCACCCCGAACGCCTCCGCCGTGAGACGGGGGCGTTCGCCGTCCTGAGACGGCCACTGTCCGCCCTGGTCGGAAGGTCGGGGCAGTCCTACCATCGAAGCACGTACGTTTCCCTCCCGAGAGCGGATTTCGATGAGCGGTTCCCCGAACACCCCTGCCGATCGACCCGGCCGCGCGGCACAGTCCGCGCACCCCGTCGGCCCCACCGACCCGGCGCGGTCCGCCCCTGCCGGGTACTCCGATCCCGCCGGGCACCCCGTTCCCGAGGCGCCGTGGGCCCAGGACACCGACCTCCTCCTGCAGGAGCTCGGCACCGCGACGACGGGCCTCGGAGCGGAGGAAGCCGGATCCCGGCTGCGGGAGTACGGTCCCAACCGCCTGGCCGCGAGTGAACCCGTGCCCTTCTGGCGGCGGGTCCTCGCACAGTTCCAGGACGTCCTCATCTACATCCTGCTCGCCTCCGCACTCGCGAAGTTCCTCCTGCGGGACTGGGTCGACTTCTTCGTCATCCTCGCGGTCACGGTCATCAACGCGGCGGTCGGGCTCATTCAGGAGGGACGCGCGCAGAAGGCCCTCGACGCGATCTCCCGGATGCTCACGACGCGCGCCTTCGCACTCCGGGACGGGCAGTGGCACGACGTCGACGCCGACGACCTCGTTCCCGGGGACATCGTCCGGGTGAGCGCGGGCCAGCGTGTACCCGCGGACATCCGGCTCCTCGAGGAGAACAACCTCCAGGCCGAGGAGTCCGCCCTCACGGGCGAGTCGACGGCGGCGGAGAAGGACATTGCGCCCGTGCCCGCGGACGCCGGGGTCGGCGACCGCTCGAACATGCTGTTCTCCGGCACGCTCGTCGTCGTGGGGGAGGGACGGGGCGTCGTCACCGCGACCGGCACACGGACGGAGATCGGACGGATCCAGGCGATGATCGCCGACGTCACGACGCTCGAGACCCCGCTCTCCCGGGCGCTCGGCCGGTTCGGTACGCAGCTCGCGATCTTCATCCTCGGGCTCGCCGTCGTCATCATGCTCGTCGGCATGCTCGTCCACGACTGGCCCGCCGGTGAACTCGTCTCCGCCGCCATCGGGTTCGCCGTGGCCGCGGTCCCGGAGGGGTTGCCCGCGCTCGTCACCATCACGCTCGCGCTCGGTGTCCAACAGATGGCACGGCGTCGCGCGATCACCCGGAAGCTCCCCGCCGTGGAGACGCTCGGTTCCGTCACGACGATCTGTTCGGACAAGACGGGGACCCTCACGAAGAACGAGATGACCGCGCGCACGGTGCGGACAGCGGACGCGGAGTTCGCGGTCACCGGGATCGGGTACTCGCCCGAGGGCGAGCTCACCCTGGGCGGAGAGCAGGTCGGTCCGCGGGCGGACCTCACGGCCCTCGCCCGGGTCATGACCCTGTGCAACGATGCGGCCGTCACCGAGGAGGAGCACGGGTGGACCCTCGTCGGTTCGCCCACGGACGGGGCGCTCACGGTGCTCGGCCCCAAGATCGGGTTCGCGGGGGAGGGATGGCGGCGCGACGCGGTCGTGCCCTTCGAATCCGCCACGAAGTACCAGGCGGTCCTCGTCGCCGGTCCCGCAGGCGAACGCGAGGTACTCCTCAAGGGCGCCCCCGACCGGGTGCTCGCACGGTGCACCCACCAGACCGGCGCCTCGGGTGGTGCGGAACCGCTCGACCGGGCGGCATGGGAGGCCCGGATCGACGAGATCGGGGGCCGGGGCCTGCGGGTCCTCGCAGCTGCCCGGCGCCCGGCCGCCGAGGGAGAGAACACGCTCGATCACGCCGCGGTGGAGGACGGGCTCGAACTCGTCGGGCTCGTCGGTATCGTCGACCCGCCCCGCCCGGAGGCGGTCGAGGCGATCGCGGTGTGCAAGCGGGCCGGCGTCGCGGTGAAGATGATCACCGGTGACCACGCGGGTACCGCGCTCGCGATCGGGAAGGAGATGGGCCTCGTCCACGGCACCGGGACGAACGTGCTCTCCGGTGCGGAACTCGAGGCGATGAACGACGAGGACCTGCGGTCCGTCGTTCGCGACGTCGACGTGTACGCCCGTACGAGTCCCGAGCACAAGGTGCGGATCGTGCGTGCGCTGCAGGCGCACGGCGAGGTCGTCGCGATGACCGGCGACGGGGTGAACGACGCCCCCGCACTCACCCAGGCGGACGTCGGGGTGGCGATGGGCATCAAGGGTACCGAGGTGACGAAGGAGGCCGCGGACGTCGTCCTCGGCGATGACAACTTCGCGACGATCCGGGCCGCGGTCGAGGAGGGACGACGGATCTACGACAACGTCCGGAAGTCCGTCCTCTTCCTCCTGCCGACGAACGGGGCGCAGTCGCTCGTCGTGCTCTTCGCGGTCGTCTTCGGGTGGGTGCTCCCCCTCGAACCCGTGCAGGTGCTGTGGATCAACATGGTGACCGCGGTGACGCTCTCGCTCAGCCTCGCGAACGAGCGGGCGGAGACCGGGATCATGGACCGGATGCCGCGCGATCCGAACGCACCCCTGCTGAGCGCGAGTTTCCTCGGCCGGGTCCTCGCGGTGTCCGTCCTCATCGGTGGGGTGACGATCGCGTTGTTCTACTGGCAGATGGGGCGCGGCGTCGATCTCGAGGCGGCCCGCACCACGGCCGTGACGATGCTCGCGCTCGGGCAGATGGCGTACCTCTTCAACTGCCGGTTCCTCGGGCGGAGCTCGTTCACCCCCGAGGTGTTCACTGGCAACCGGATGCTGTGGCTGTCGTGCGGGGCGCTCCTCGCACTCCAGCTGTTCTTCGTCTATGTCCCTGTCATGCACGACCTCTTCGGCAGCACTGCGCTGCCGCTCGAGGCGTGGGGTATCACGGCGCTCCTCGCGCTCGGGATCTTCGTCGTCACCGAGGGCATCAAACGCCTCTGGAGGAGCTGAGGTTCGCGGCACGATTTCTCGAGAACGACTGATTTCACATCCGGAACTCGTCGTACGAGTGAACCGTCGAGACACGGGAGAATTCCATGATGGTGGCTCGCGCGAGCCACCATCATGGAACTTTCACGTGTCGTAGGGACCCTACGCGGCGTCGTGGCGCCCGGTGGCGGGGGCATCGACGTCGCGATTGCCTGCGAGTGTGGCCGTTGAGGTCGCGATTGTGTGCTGGAAATCGGCAGGAATGCGCAAGGAATCGCGATCTCGACGGGGTGGTCGAAGGGAATCGCGATTTCGACGGGGTGGTCGAAGGGAATCGTGGCGTCGACGGAGTGCGCTCCGATCCGGGTTCAGCGGCGCGCCGGGTGCCACGCGAAACCGGCGCGGGCGCACACGAGCACGAGGACCGCGAGCACACAGGCCGCCATCGCGTTGATCCAGAGGAAGCCGCCGACCGCGAGGACGGGCCCGGCGAGGGCCGTCACCCCCGCGGCACCGAAGTTCATGCACGCGTCCGAGGTGCCCTGGACCGCGGTCCGGTGCGACGGGTCGATCGACGTCGTGAGGAGGGTCGACCCGGCGATCATCGTGCACGACCATGCGAGACCGATGAGGCCGAGGGCGAGGGAGATCCGCCACATGAGGGACTCCCCGGTCGCGTCCCACATCCCGATGCCGATCGCGAGCGCGAACACGGCCATCCCGACGGTGATGACTCGACCGGGACCGAGGAGGTCGGTGAGCCAGCCGACGACCGGCGAGAACGCGTACATCCCGAGGATGTGGACGCTGATGACGAGTCCGACGAGGTGGATCGCGTGCCCACTGTGATGCATGTGGATGGGCGTCATCACCATTACCGACGCCATCATCATCTGCCCGGCGACGACCGCGGTCATACCCATCGTCGCGCGTGGGTGGGCGAGGACGACGCGGAGCGCGGCGAGGGCGCCGACGGAGGATCTCGACCCCGCCGGGCCGGTGCCCCCGCGCTCCGTCGGGTCATCGGTGCCGCCCGCTGCCGAGGTGCCCCGGTCTGCGGAGAGCGGGGCGCCTCGGCCGGGGGCGGGAGTCCCGCCCGTGGGACGCAGGCGGGGGAGTGACGCCGTGAAACAGACCGCGAGGCCGAACGCGAGGATGCTGATGACGAACGGTCCCACGAGGGCGTGGGTGCCGAGCCAGGTGCCGATGCCGGCGCCGGGCTCCGAGAGGTTCGGTCCGGCGACGGAGCCGATGGTCTGCGCCCACACGACGAAGGACATGAGACGGCCCTGGACATGGGCGGGTGCGCCGTCGGTCGCAGCGAAGCGGGCCTGGAGGCCCGTCGCGGTCGCGATCCCGAAGAGCATCATGCCGAGGAAGTACCCGGGCCAGGAGTCGAGCGTCGCGGCGAGGACGATGAGGACCGCGCCGCAGAGTGCGAGGGTGAACCCGGTCGTGAGGGAGGCGCGGCGGCCCCGGCGGACCGCGAGGCGGGAAAGCGGGATCGCGGCGAGTCCGGCACCGAGCACGGAGGCGGTCTGCGAGAACCCGGCGAACTCGGTGCGACCCGTGAGGTCCTCGGCGAGGAGGCCACCGACCGCCACACCGACGGCGATCCCGACACCGGAGAACATCTGGGCGGCGGCGAGAAGGTAGTGCCTGCGTTCGAGGACGAGGCGGGGACGACCGCGGTCGGACCGGGACGGTGGGGCCGCGGCGCCGGGAACGGGGGTACTGGAACCGGAGGTGGCCCGCATCGGCTTGCCTTTCATGGGATGGGGAGAGGCGGCGGTTGCGAGGTGGGATCACTGCAAGGGGGGATGATGCCCGGGACTCGAGGGGGTGTATACAACCGCCGCCTCAACAAGAGTTCACCACGTTTTCGCTCACGTGGCCAACAAAAACACGGAAAATCCTCGGGAGATTTACACGAAGTTGATACGGAGGACGCCCGAGTGCGTGTCGGACCCGCACATGAGGCCGGCGCATCCACGGGCGTGTCCGGGATGTGACGACCGGAGTACTGCCGTGAACGCGGTGCGTGCACACTGGGGACATCCCCGTTCCACGAATGCGAAAGGCACCCCTCATGTCACCTGCGACTCACCGCTTCGACTCCATCACGGAGACCGCCCTCGTCGAACAGGGCTCGAACAAGTGGACGACCTACCCCGGCACGATCGGGATGCACATCGCGGAGATGGACTTCGGGGTCGCGGACCCGGTGCGGAAGAGCCTCGACGAGGTCGACCGGCGGGACCTCTTCGGGTATGCCCCCGAATGGCTGTACGACGAGGTGCGCCGGGCGACCTCCGACTTCTACGCGGACCTCTCGGGGTACCGCGTGCCGCCGGAGCGCATCGACACCCTGCCCGACGTCCTCATGGGCCTCAACGTCGCGATGGACCACTTCAGTGCGCCGGGATCGAAGATCGTCCTCCTCACACCGGCGTACATGCCGTTCTTCACGGCTCCGACCTTCGCCGGCCGCGAGGTCATCGAGGTGCCGATGATCAAGGGCGAATCCGACTGGACCGTCGACTACGCAGGCCTCGACGCGGCCTTCAAGGCCGGTGGTGGGCTCCTCGTGTTCGTCAACCCCCACAACCCCATCGGCAAGGTCTACAGCGCGAAGGAGATCGTGCGCATCGGAGAGGTCGTCGAGGCGAACGGTGCCCGCGTCTACGCCGACGAGATCCACGCCCCGCTGGTCTATTCCGAGCACTCCCATGTGCCGTACACGTCCGTGAACGAAGTGAACGCCGGACACGCGGTCACCGCGATCGCCGCGACGAAGGCCTTCAACATCCCCGGCCTCAAGTGCGCACAGATGCTCTTCTCGAACGAGGCTGACCTCGCGGTCTGGAAACAGAAGTGCCTCTTCACGGCGCACATGGCCTCGAACCCCGGGCTCTTCGCGACGGCCGCGGCCTACACCGGGAGCCGGGACTGGCTCGCAGAGGTGCGCACCTACCTCGAGGGCAACCGCGACCTCGTGACCGAGCTCCTGCCCGCACTCGTGCCGGACGCGGTCTTCATCCCGCCGCAGGGCACGTACATCGGATGGCTCGACCTCCGGGCCACGTGTGCGCGCCTCGGGATCGACCCGAGCGCACTCCACACGCACATCCTGGAGAAGGGGAAGGTGTCCTTCACCGACGGTGCGCTGTGCGGCACGGGACTCGCCGGACACCTGCGGATGAACTTCGCGACTCCGCGGCCGATCCTCCGAGAGGCGCTCGAGCGGACGGCGGCGGCGCTCTCCGAGTGACGGTGGTTCGAATACCTGCTTGCTGATCGACGGCGAAAGCACAGCACAGGGCGGTGGGCTGGTGGCGGCGCCCTCCCGCCCACACGACGAGGGGCTTCCGGCATTCGCCGGAAGCCCCTCGTCGTGTGCGCCCGAAGCCACTCCCATCGGGCGCCGCCACCACCCCACCTTGCGTTGCTCGTTCCGGACGGGCCTCAGTGCCGGGCAATCGGTTCGGCGGCTGTCGTTGCGGGCCGCGGCTGCCCTGCAATCGGTGAGTGCTGGTCAGTGCAGCGGTGGGCCGATGTTCACGGAGACGAACGCGCGTCGGAACTGCCGGGCGGACAGGTACAGATCCGTACGGCGGGGCTCGCCCTCGGGGACTCCGATGGGGTTGTGCAGGTGGACGCGGAGGGGCGCATCCGGATCGGGGTGTCCGTCCTCGTCGGTGCGGGAGACGCCGTGCGCCACGTAGACATGGCCGTCCATGAGGGCGAATGCGCGCGCGGGGTCGTCCTCCCGGGGCAGGAGGAAGGAACCACCGGGCCGCACGAGCGTCGAGGCGACGACGGGACGGCCGGTGGCCAGCGCCTCGGCGATGGGCGCGAGAGTGCGCGGTACCGGGCGAGCGGGACACCAGGTGCCGGTGAGGACGCGGAGTGCGTTCCCCGCGAAGTTCCGCTGGGCCCACACGTACCGGTGCCCGGCGAAGCCGACGACGAGGGCCTTCTCGACGAGGCTCGCCACGTTCGGACGGAGGTGCCGGTCCCCGGCCCGATTCGCCGGGGGCACGCGCGCACTCATCACGACGGTGCGCGGGCCGCGCAGTCCGTGGAGGTCGACCTCGACGAGACCATCGGGACGTACACGGACGAGTGAGGAGAGGAACCCCGGCCGCACGTGTTCGCACGCGGCCATCACCGCGACGAACCAACAATCGCCGAGGCGCCCCTGCCGCACGGAGACCGGCGCACCGCCGCCGGCGGAGGCCGGCAGGGCTCCGGCACCCGGGCCGGCGAGGGATTCGGACGCGCCGGCGCGGGATTCGGACGCGCCGGCGCGGGAGAGCCGTGCCGGGACGCTGCACGGTCGCCCGCGGCCTACGGGCTCGAGGACCGGGATCGCCCCGAGCACGACGGCGAGCTCGTCCGGCGTGAGGCGGAGGATGGGGGACGCGGGGCTGTCGGGCCGCGGCGCCTCGGCGGCGGAGTCCCCGGCGAGAGCCCGGAGCACCGCATGGCCGGCCCTGCGGGACCGACCGAGGACGCTTCCGAGGGCGCCGAGGTCCGCCCGGAACCGCGACAGGGGAATACCGCGCGTCCGGGACTCGTTCACGAGCTCGAGGACGCCCGCGGTGACCGACGTGACGACGTGCACGGCGACAGGCGCGGCGATGGAGGCCGCGGGGACCGTCGAGGAGGTCCGCGAAACGCCGGGTGCGGTGCTGGACATGTGACGAGTCTTTCGTTCCTGCGGTCCCGCGCGAACTGGCAGCCGGGGCGGGGACTGTGTAGAGTAGATGATTGGCTTGTGACCTGTGGGCAGTTCGTCCTGCTCGCTCGACACCCGTTCCGGCACATGCTCGAATACGTTCGAGCACCCTCGTGCGAACACTCACGGCATCGCCCTCCGGCGATCACCGCGGGTCTCGCACGCACCGTGCCGGGAGAACTCTACAGCGCGGCACCCTCGGGTGCCGACAGGTGTTTCTCGGGGTGGCACCCGGCAGGGTGTGTGGTGAGCGACAGGGTGATCGGTGCACGGCGAGCAGCCACCGGTACGTGCGGGCCTCCGGTTTCCTCCCGGAAGCACGTGACACGAACGAATCGCAGCACCTGCTGCGGGAAACCGAGGTTAGCGAACGATATGGCCAAAAAAGAAGGGGTCATTGAGATCGAAGGAACCGTCGTCGAAGCTCTCCCGAACGCCTCGTTCCGGGTCGAGCTGAGCAACGGTCACAAGGTGCTTGCGCACATCTCCGGAAAGATGCGCCAGCACTACATCCGCATCCTCCCCGAGGACCGCGTCGTGGTGGAGCTGTCTCCCTACGACCTGTCGCGCGGACGCATCGTCTACCGGTACAAGTAAGAAGATCTTTTCGACATCTCTTGCCGCCGGACACACCCCCGGAGGTCTCGTGCCACCGCGGGGTGTTCGTGGTGAGAAGAAGGAATAACGATGAAGGTTAAGCCCAGCGTCAAGAAGATCTGCGACAAGTGCAAAGTGATCCGTCGTCACAGCCGGGTCATGGTCATCTGCGAGAACCCGCGCCACAAGCAGCGCCAGGGCTGATCGCAGGCACCTGAGGCAGATCCGTTCGCACGGGTCGGGAGGTCGTGGTCGTGAGGCAGCAGCAATGCCGCTGAAACGTCGATGATCCGATCGATCCCTGTGAGCACCACACCCAAGCAGACCTCGCCCCCTGTCGGCCCACGCGGCCCGGTCCACCCCGGTGGAACGAGCCGGCGCCGGGTGAACGACAGGACGACACCCTCGGTTCGGAGGCCGGGGACCCGATGGAGGAGCATTTCCACCGGGATCAGGTCTGAGCAAGCACCTTCGAAACCCGAACATATGGAGAATCACCAATGGCACGTCTTGCCGGAGTAGATCTCCCGCGTGAGAAGCGCGTGGAAATCGCCCTGACATACATCTATGGTGTGGGCCGCACTCGTGCGAGCCAGACCCTGACCGACACCGGAATCAGCCCGGACACCCGCGTGAAGGACCTCACCGACGACGAGCTCGTGCAGCTGCGCGACTACATCGAAGGAACCTTCAAGGTCGAGGGTGACCTCCGCCGTGAGGTTGCAGCCGACATCCGCCGCAAGGTCGAGATCGGTAGCTACGAAGGCCTGCGCCACCGCCGCGGACTCCCCGTCCGTGGTCAGCGTACGAAGACGAATGCGCGCACCCGCAAGGGCCCGAAGCGCACCGTGGCCGGTAAGAAGAAGTAACCTCAGGTTCAGGAGTAATCACACATGCCTCCCAAGTCACGCGCCGCTGCGCGTTCCACCCGCCGCAAGGTCAAGAAGAATATCGTCAACGGCCAGGCGCACATCAAGTCGACGTTCAACAACACGATCGTGTCGATCACCGACACCACCGGCGCCGTCATTTCCTGGGCTTCCTCCGGTGAGGTCGGCTTCAAGGGTTCCCGTAAGTCGACCCCCTACGCTGCGCAGATGGCTGCCGAGTCCGCCGCTCGCCGCGCACAGGAGCACGGCCTCAAGAAGGTCGACGTCTTCGTGAAGGGTCCGGGATCCGGTCGCGAAACCGCTATCCGCTCGCTGCAGGCCACCGGCCTCGAGCTCGGCACCATCCAGGACGTGACGCCGCAGGCGCACAACGGTTGCCGTCCGCCCAAGCGTCGTCGCGGCTGATCAGAGCCTCTCGATCCACCGCAAGCGTTTTCGAGTAGTAGTACTCACCTAGTGCATGCGAGCGTCATATAGCGGATGCTCGCCGAAAGGAAGCCCACGTGCTCATCGCACAGCGCCCCACGCTCACGGAAGAGGTCGTCTCCGATTACCGTTCGCGCTTCGTTCTCGAACCGCTCGAACCGGGCTTCGGATACACCCTCGGTAACTCGCTGCGCCGTACCCTGCTGTCCTCGATCCCCGGCGCCGCTGTCACCAGCATCCGCGTCGACGGTGTCCTCCACGAATTCACCACCGTTCCCGGTGTGAAGGAGGACGTCACCGAGTTCATGCTGAACCTCAAGTCCCTCGTGGTGACCTCCGACTTCGACGAGCCCGTCGTGGCCTACCTGCGCAAGCAGGGTCCGGGCGAAGTCACCGCAGCGGACATCTCGGCGCCGGCCGGTGTGGAGATCCGGAACCCGGAGCTCTACATCGCGACGCTCAGCGAGACCGGTCGACTCGACATGGAACTCACGATCGAGCGCGGTCGTGGCTACGTTTCTGCCGAGCAGAACAAGAACGCCGACGCAGAGATCGGCCGGATCCCGGTCGACTCGATCTACTCGCCGGTGCTCAAGGTGACCTACAAGGTCGAAGCCACCCGTGTCGAGCAGCGTACCGACTTCGATCGTCTGATCGTCGATGTGGAGACCAAGCCGTCCATCACCCCGCGTGATGCGATCGCCTCCGCCGGTGGGACCCTCGTGGAGCTCTTCGGCCTGGTGCGCGACCTCAACCCCGAGTCCGAGGGTATCGAGGTCGGCCCGTCGCCGGTCGATGCAGCGCTTGCAGCGGATCTGGCTCTTGCCATCGAAGACCTGGATCTCACTGTTCGTTCCTACAACTGCCTCAAGCGCGAGGGCATCCACACCGTGGGTGAGCTCGTCGCACGCTCCGAGGCGGACCTCATGGACATCCGTAACTTCGGTTCGAAGTCGATCGACGAAGTCAAGGCGAAGCTGGCCGAGCTCGGCCTCGGCCTCAAGGACTCCGTCGGTATCTACGACACCGTCGCCGAGGACGACATGTCCTACGTCGAGGACGAGCAGCTCTAAGAACCTTCAAGGAGAAGAACAATGCCTACGCCCACCAAGGGAGCCCGCCTCGGCGGATCTCCGGCGCACGAGCGGCTCATGCTCAACAACATGGCCGCTCAGCTCTTCGAGCACAAGCAGATCAAGACGACCGTGACGAAGGCCAAGCGCCTCCGCCCGGTTGCCGAGCGTCTCATCACCTTCGCCAAGCGTGGTGACCTCGCCGCTCGCCGCCGCGTTCTGCAGCAGATCACGGACAAGGGAATCGTCCACGAGCTGTTCACCGCGATCGCTCCGGTCATGGCCGAGCGTCCCGGCGGATACACCCGTATCACCAAGATCGGTCCGCGCAAGGGCGACAACGCCCCCATGGCCATCATCGAGCTCGTTCTCGAGCCCTACTCGCCCAAGCAGGCAACCGTGAAGGAAGCCGAGCAGGTCACCGAGGCAGCTGCTGCCGAGGAGGCTCCGGTCGAGGAAGCTCCCGCAGTCGAGCCCGACGTCGAGTCCGGTGCTCAGGAGGACGAAGCACAGGCTGCCGCCGACGCCGAGCCCGTTGAGGAGAAGTTCGAGGAGAAGTGATCTTCTCGCTCTGACCTCCCGAGCTGCCCGAGGGCCCCTGGTGCGATCACATTCGATCGGACCAGGGGTCCTCGGTCCATTCACGGGAGCCGATTCACAGGAGCCCGGTCACGGGAGCCGAGGCGCCCGCGGGACCCGCTGGTCCCGGGACCTTCCCGCGCTGAAGGCGGCGAGGGGCCGCAGCCGCGGGTCCGGAGTCAGCCGGCGGGCGGCCTCGGGCACGTCCTTGAGCTCCGAGGCGACGTTCACCCGCAGGCCCGCGCCTGCCAGATGCAACCACAGGCGGTAGAGCCTCCGGCCGTGGGCGAGCAGTACGGTGGGTGACGGCGCGGAACCGGCGGTCGGCACGAGCAGTGCGAGACGGTGCGGGTTCTGCCGGGAGAGGGCGCGGAACCGGGCGCCCACGTCGTACCTGTCGGACGTCGGGGAACGGTCCGCGCGGCGTCGGTTCCCGGTCCGGCGGACGACACGATCGACCGTCCCACCGACGCCCACCGCCGCAGCCCGCACGAGGCGGTGGACCAGGTGGGTCGGCACGGACCGTCCCGTGCCCACGAGGGCATGCATTCCCCGAGCGAGCGGGGCCGGGATCCGCAGCGTGTCGGCAGTGAGTCCGTCCTCGCGGTATTGCGGCTCCCGGGGGTCGAGCCGCAACCACGCGAGCGTCTCCTCGAACACCGGGGCCGAGGACAACAGTGCGTACCTCGACAGCCCGGCTGCGCGACTCCACACGGCTTCCGTCACCTCCACGATCCGGAGTGCCGCGTCGCCGTCGCCACTTTCCGCGCGTGAGGACCGGGGGTCCTCCGCCGTCCATGCGGTGAGGGCACGGTCGAGCGCCGCGGGATCGGGAAGGAGCCGACCGCGGTCGACGCACCGGTCGCGGACGTCGGCGGGGGTGAAGGTCTCGACGGTCGCCGCCTTCGCCGAGGTCGTCTGCGCCCGGCCGTCCGGCGCGGATTCGACGACGGTCGCACGCACGTGGAGGTCCGGACCATTGCCCGTGACCGCATCGATCCGCAGGTCGGAGCCGTTCTGCCGCAGGGTGATCGCGGCCGCCTCGAGCCAGCAGCCGAGCGCGAGCGTGAGGTCCTCGTGACGGGGGTCCGCGACGGGAAGGGTGCGTTCGGGATCCACCCGGAGAACGAGCGCCGTGTGCGCCTCCGGCGTTCTGGCCTCCTCCGTTCGGAATTCCGGCACCCACGGCTGGGTGTTGTGCGCCGACGGGGCGAACCGGGCGGTGTCGAGGACCCGGGTGATCTCGGCCGGGGAGAGGAGCGTCGGCCGGCCTGCCGGATGGTGGTGCGCCTCGTTCACGCGTCGCCCTCCAGTCGGACCGCTTTCTCGAAGAAGCGGACGGTGTGGAGGGGATACCCGCCGGCCCGTTCGAACACGGCCGAGGACGCGGGATTGTCCTCGGCGATGAACGTGGCACGGAGCCGTCGGTACCCGCGTGCGTGGAGCGCTGCGAAGAGCTGCCGGGTGACGATCGAGAGGAGACCGCGACCCTGCGCCTCGGGGTCGGTGCCCTGGATGATGAGCACGGCGTCACGAGGCCGCCGTCGAAGAAGCGGACCGAGCAGCTCGCGGGCGGCGCGGAGGTCGAGCCGGCCGCCCGAGGACCGGAGCCCTCCGATCGGATCCGGGATCACGAGCGCGAAGGAGTCACACCCCGGAAGCTGTGCCCGAGCAGCGTGATCCCCTGCGCCCGCTCGGGCGGCGAGGACGACGAGCGCCGGGTCCATGACCAGTCCGAGGCCCGCCGTCTGTTCCCGCCACTGTGCCTCGTCGATCCGCGTGTAGTACGGCAGGGCTGCGAAGGCCCGGTTCATCGTGCGGTGGATCGCCCGGAGCGCATTACGAGTGCGGACCGCAGCCGCCTCGCCGACGGGCTGCCGGGAGGGGCCGACCACCTTGTGCCACGGTGAGAACACCCGTACCCCGGCGCGCGCGAGCTCGTCCCGGGTCGGGGGAGTCCGCCGGTCCGCCGGAATCCCGGCGATGTCGACCTCCCAGGTCCGGCCGCCGCCCCAGGGGGTGAAGCCGGCGTCCGTGAAGGTTGCTGCGGTCGCTTCGTCGTTCCACACGGCGTCGAAGAAACCCGGGTGTTCGAACCCCGTGGTGACGACTCCGCCGGTCATGTTCGGCAGGAGCGACACCGGTCCGAACAGGCGCACGGTGCGGGACGGCCGCGCAGTCCTCCGGTCGGCACCCGAGGCGGTCGGTGCTGCGGCAGGTGTCCCATCCCGCTCTTCGGTCCCGACACCGCGACGGGCCACCTCCTCGAGGAACCCGAACAGGGCGGCGCCGACGGCGGCGTCCGCGAACTCGGTGGCCCCGAAGAAGAGGAAATCGTCCGTGCACTGCCTCTCGGCGCGGAGTTTCGCGGCCAGGCGCGGCGCCGTGTGCACGGTCGTGCGCCCGACGACCGCGGATCCGCGCAGTGCGAGGTACAGCGCGCAGTCCCCGCCGGGGTACGGGCCGCCGTGGCGCCACCACCGCCGGACGTCCGAGGCGAACAAGGGCACCCAGTGCGCGGCGCCTCGGGACCGGGCGAGGCGGGCCGGGAGAGCGAGGAAGTCGCGGAGCTGTGCGCGTGTGGTGACCGGCACGATGCGGATCGCGGCACCGGACCCGACGGACGCGCCGGTCACGTCGCCGGTCCCGTGGTCTCCCCGTCGACCGCGGTGAAACGGTCGACCATGCCGAGTGTCCCGTCCTCCGCACGGTAGATCCCGTTCGAGTACCCCCATTCCTCGGCGGCGAGGATACGGATGAAGCCACCGAGAGCCGGGGCGTTCCGGCCGCCCTCGGTGGAGCCGGGCTCCGCGCCGACGAGCCAGTCCATGATCTCCCGGTGTTCGGGGGTGCGGGCGAAGCGCATGAGATCGTCCCGGGTGGCGAAGGCGACGACGAGGCCGATCCTGTCGGGGAACTCGTAGTAGCTGCGGTGCCACAGGTAACCCGGCGCCCGTTTCAGTGCGCGCGCGAGTTTCGGCCAGCGCCGGACCTGCCCGAGCACCGCCCAGGGGGACCGGTACCGATTGCAGCCGAGGAAGAGCGATTCGGCGCGGCCCTGGGGCAGCGCCCGGGAGAAGTCGTTCGTGCGCACGGTCTCAGTCCTTCTTCACGAGGTAGACGTTCTTGATCTTCCCAGTGGCCTCCGCGAAGGGGCCAGTGCCGTGCGGGTGGACCTCGACGCGGATGTCGGCGGTCGTCGGATCCTCCTCGAGGGACTGGGCGAAGTCCCTCGACACCGACGCGAGGTGCTCGACGACACCGGCGGAGATCCGGGCGGCGAGTGCGTCGGTGTCGACCGCCTCGTGACCGGTGAGCGGTGCGTCCTCCCGCAGGTGGACGTGGATGGTCGGACGGTTCTCGAGTGCGCCGATGTCGGTGAGCTCGATCCGGAACCCGTCGAGCAGATGCGCCCACGGATTGTTCCGGTAGAGCCCGTTCTCGACGTCGAGCGGGTAGATGTTCGCGCCCATGTAACTGATCGTCGAATCCGCGCGGCCGAAGAGGAGGACGAAGGGGAGCCTCATCCGTTGTTCCCGGAAGGCCGCGGAGCAGGCGGCGGCGATCTCCGGGTACTTCCGGGTGAGTGCGACCATCGTCGGGAAGTCGACGAGTTTCGCCTCGTCACCGATGTTGTAGCGCAGGCGGGGGCTCATGACGGAGCGGGAGTTGATGGTGACGACGAGTTCGTGGTCCTCCGTGGTCTCGAGGTAGGTCTCGAGCGGGTTGTACTGGAACACCATCGGGACGCGGGACTCGTGCGCGCCGAGGAGTTCGGCCCGGAATGCGGGGTCCTCCGAGAGCGCCCGGCGGATCGTCACGGAAAGGTCGCTCTCGCCGGCCATCCCGATCGTGAGGTCGGAGGCGCCGTAGCCGGAGTACACCCGGTCGAAGCGCCGCTCGACGTAGTCGCGCAGACCTTCCGTCATCGCCTCACCGCCGACGAAACCGTTCATGCGGTAGCGATCCCAGTACTCGGGTTCGGCATCCATCGCATCGACGATGTGCTTGAGGAACGGCGGATACGCGCTGATGAGGTACGTGAACCGCGGGCCGAAGTGCCGCATGGTGTCGAGGATCTTCGTGAGGTCCGGACCGGTGTTCTTCACCATCGCGATCTTCGACATCGCCTGCCCGGTGTTCGTTCCCGTCGCCCAGGCGCCCATCGAGAACGCGTTGATGCAGAACAGGTCCCGGCTGCCGAAGAGGAGGGTGACGTAACCGGCGACGTTCTTGTGCACCGTGCGCAGTTCGTTCTTCGACCGCATCCAGTTGAACGGTGTGCCCGAGGAGCCCGAGGACTCGTCGACCACCGTGCCCACCGTCTCGATCCGGCCGTGCCAACAGCGGTCGTCCTCCGCGTACATCCTCACGTACTCGTCCTTCGAGGTGGGGGTGTAGTTCGCGAGGTCCCACCACCGGAACTCGAAGTCGTTGCGGGCGAGGTGGTCCTGGTAGGCCGGCACGTCGAGCGAGGCGTTCTGGCAGATCATCCACGCATTCAGCTTCGCGAACCGTTCCATCTCCGGCCGGTAGTGGCGGGCGGTGAACCGCCACACGGCGGGGTGTACGCGGTACGCCGCGTACGCGCCCGTGAGACCGACGTTCGCGAGGCGCAGCACGGCCTGGCGGGCGAGGTTCACCGGGCGCCTGGGCACCCTGAGTCGGGTGAGGGCGGTGCGGAGACCGGGGGCGGAGGAGCCGGAGGTCGCGGAGCCGGACATCGAGGAGCCACGGGCGGAGGACGGGGACACGGCGGGTCCTGAAGCGTTCATGGTCCGAACCTATGCGCCCGCACCCTCTGAGGACAGCAGGGAGCTGTATCGATTCTGCGTCGGGCGGACGGGGCACGGGAGGAGTTCGGTGCTGTGTGAGAGCCGGATGAGAAGACCTTCATCTCGCGCGCACTGCACGTGCACTACCGTCGATGCAATTCGTGCATACGCCCCCGTCGTCGTCGCCGGGGGCTGACCAGATCGGCTCTCTCATGTCTCCTCGGGTTCCACGGTCGTGTCGCAGGATCCTGCGACCCGTGCGTCGCCTCTGCCTCCGCATCCCGTTACTCGCACGGCTCCTGTGGCCGGACTCGGTGGTCGGGGCCGCCGTGCACGCGGCTCCGGTCGAGGTCACGAGGCGGATGCTGCCGAGCGGGTCCGGCAGTCTGGAGGTCGTACGGGTCACGACGGTGCTGCGCGACGGGTCCCGTCGCGACCACGTCGAGAAGGTCCTGGCGCCGACGAGCGCCGAACACGATTTCTGGACCACGGGGCTGGGAAAGGACCTCGTTCGGGAGGGCGAACGGTTCACCGTCGTCGCGCCGACCCGGATCCGGGACAGTACGGCAGGGCGGACCCTCGAGTTCTCCTTCGTTTCCGAGTGCGTCGAGGAGCTCGGCCGACGCGAGGCCGTCTTCGACGCACGGCTGCTCGACACCGTGCGGGCCGTCGCGGAATTCAACGGTCGCAACCGGGTCGACGCACGGCTGCCCCAGGCCTGGCCCCCGCGGCGCGCCCCGTCCGTCGAGGACCTCGCCAGGACCTTCCGCGTGCCCGGTGGCGCAGCGTTGGCACTACGACGACGGTGGGACCGCGGGTTCGCCGCATGGACACGCACGCGGGACGCACTTCTGGACGCGCCGATGACGGTGGCCCACAACGATCTCCACTTCCACAACGTCGTCCACCGCGGCGGAAGGACGATCCTCCTCGACCTGGGGATCGCGGACGCCTCTCCGGTCGGTGCCGAACTCCACACGGTTCTCCGGCACATGCGCGTCGCCGGTGCCGACGAGGCGACCATCGACGGGATGTTCCGCGAGTACCTCGCCGTGATCCGGGACTTCGTCCCCGAGGCCGACGAGGTCCGTGTGCGTGCCGCGGCCGAGGTGCGGTACTTCGCGCGGTTCACCGACACGGGCCTGGCGAGCGGTCGGAGCCGCTTCTCCTTCGAGAGTGCGATGGCGGGCATCGCACGTGCCGCGGATCTGGTGGGAGAGCCCCGCGCGGGGGAGGAGTGAGGAGCTCTCAGCAGGGGGAGCCCTCAGCGGAAGACGACCGTGCGGTGCCCGTCGAGGAGGACCCGGCCCTGGGTGTGCCACTTGACGGCGCGGGCGAGGACGGACGCCTCGATCTCCTGGCCCATGTGGACGAAGTCGCGCGCGGAGTCCGCATGGGTGACGCGTTCGACGTCCTGTTCGATGATCGGGCCCTCGTCGAGGTCGCTCGTCACGTAGTGTGCGGTCGCGCCGATGATCTTCACCCCGCGGTCGTGCGCCTGGTGGTAGGGCTTCGCACCCTTGAAGCTCGGGAGGAAGGAGTGGTGGATGTTGATGACGCGGCCGCGCATGACCTCGCAGAGCTCCGGGGAGAGGATCTGCATGTACCGGGCGAGGACGACGAGTTCGACGTGGAGGTCACGGACGAGGTCGAGGAGGGTCGCCTCGGCGTCGGCCTTCGTCTCCGGGGTGACCGGGATGTGATGGAACGGAACGCCGTAGAACTCCGCCATCGGTGCGAGGTCGTCGTGGTTCCCGACGACGCCAACGACCTCGATCGGAAGCTGTCCGCCCCGCTGCTGGAACAGCAGGGTGTTGAGGCAGTGGCCGGCCTTCGACACGAGGATGAGCACCCGCTGCCTGCGGACGGCCGGATGCAGTTCGATGTCCGCGCCGAGGCGTCGGACAACGGGTGCGAGCGCCTCCCGGATCACCTCTTCCGGAGCCGCGGTGCGGAACTGCAGACGGAGGAAGAAGCGTCGCGAGTCCGGGGAGCCGAACTGCTGGGACTCGGTGATGCTCGCCTCGACGTCGACGAGGGCTCCCGACACTGCGTGGACGATCCCGGCGCCGTCGGGGCAGGACAGCGAGAGGACCCATTCGGGCGAGTCGGAGTGCGCGGGTGCACCGGTCTGGGAGACGGAGGCGGAATCGGTCATCCGCGCATTGTACGACGCACGATTCGCGGGGTGCCGGGCTGCCCGTCACGTGGTCGTCGCGCGCGCCCGGGCCCGCGAGGGGGAACGACCGGGGTCGGACGGTGCCCGCGTTGCTAGACTGACCGACGGTCGTGACTGGCGAGAAGACGTGGGAAACCACGGGGGAGCGACCGCACTCACGAACGAGGCCGATCGCCTGGGCCGCTCATTCGTCGACTCGGATATGGGAGAAGACCTGCACATGACCGAATCCTTCGATCTGATGAACGACTCGTTGAGCGTCATCGATCCAGAGATCGCCGCCGTCCTCGATCAGGAGCTGGGTCGTCAGCGCGACACGCTCGAGATGATCGCCTCGGAGAACTTCGTGCCACGCGCCGTCCTGCAGACGCAGGGCTCTGTGCTCACGAACAAGTACGCCGAGGGCTACCCCGGTCGTCGCTACTACGGCGGATGCGAGTACGTCGACGTCGCCGAGAACCTCGCGATCGACCGCGCCAAGGATCTCTTCGGCGCCGAGTTCGCGAACGTCCAGCCCCACTCCGGCGCTCAGGCCAATGCCGCCGTCATGCACGCCTTCGCGCGTGCCGGTGATGCGATGCTCGGCCTCGACCTCGCCCACGGCGGTCACCTCACCCACGGCATGAAGATCAACTTCTCCGGCCGGCTCTACGACGTCGCGTCCTACGAGGTCGATCCCGCGACGAACGTCATCGACATGGACATGGTCCGCAAGCGCGCCCTCGAGCACAATCCGAAGGTCATCGTCGCCGGCTGGTCCGCGTACCCGCGTCAGCTCGACTTCGAGGCCTTCCGGTCGATCGCCGACGAGGTCGGTGCCGCCCTCTGGGTCGACATGGCACACTTCGCGGGTCTCGTCGCCGCCGGCCTCCACCCGAACCCGGTCCCGGTCGCCGACGTCGTCTCCTCGACCGTCCACAAGACCATCGGCGGACCGCGCTCGGGCTTCATCCTCTCGAAGAACCCGGAGTACGCGAAGAAGATCAACTCCGCGGTCTTCCCCGGTCAGCAGGGCGGCCCGCTCATGCACGTCGTCGCCGCGAAGGCCGTCGCCTTCAAGCTCGCCGGAACCCAGGCGTTCACGGAGCGCCAGGAGCGCACTCTCGAGGGTGCCCGTATCCTCGCCGACCGTCTCATGCAGGACGATGTGACGAAGCACGGCGTCTCCGTCCTCACCGGCGGCACCGACGTCCACCTCGTCCTCGTCGATCTCCGGAACTCCGCCCTCGACGGCAAGCAGGCCGAGGACCTCCTCCACGAGGTCGGCATCACCGTCAACCGCAATGCGGTGCCCTTCGACCCGCGCCCGCCGATGACGACCTCCGGTCTGCGCATCGGTACCCCGGCGCTCGCCTCCCGCGGATTCGGTGCGACCGAGTTCACCGAGGTCGCCGACATCATCGCCGAGTCGCTCAAGCCGCAGCCGGACGTCGAGGCGCTCCAGGCCCGGGTGAAGAAGCTCGCCGACGACTTCCCGCTCTACGACGGGCTGGTGCAGTACTGATGCCGGCGGTCTCTCTCGACGGGAAGGAGACGTCCGCCGCGATCAAGGCGGAGCTCACCGAACGCGTCGCCGCCCTCAAGAACCGGGGCGTGACCCCGGGCATCGCCACCGTGCTCGTCGGGGCCGACCCGGCCTCGCAGCTGTACGTGGGCATGAAGCACAAGCAGTCCGAGGCCATCGGCATGAACTCGATCCAGCGCGAGCTGCCGGCCGACGCCACGCAGCAGCAGGTCGAGGACCTCATCGACGAACTCAACGCGGACCCCGAGTGCCACGGGTACATCGTGCAACTGCCGCTGCCGAAGCACCTCGACACGGATGCGGTCCTCGAGAGGATCGACCCGGCCAAGGACGCCGACGGGCTGCACCCGACGAACCTCGGGCGTCTCGTCCTCAACGTCAACCAGCCGATCGACACCCCGCTGCCGTGCACGCCCCGCGGTGTCATCGAGTTGCTCCTGCGCCACGACTACGACCTCAAGGGGAAGCACGTGGTCGTGGTCGGTCGCGGAGTGACGATCGGTCGGTCGATCGGGCTGCTCCTCACCCGTCGTGAGATCAACGCGACCGTCACCCAGGTGCACACCGGCACCGTCGACATGGGCCAGTACCTGCGTCAGGCGGACGTCATCGTGGCCTCCGCCGGGGTCAAGCACCTCATCCGGCCCGAGGACGTGAAACCCGGCGCCGCCGTGCTCGACGTCGGGGTCACCCGGGAGGTCGACCCGGAGACCGGGAAGAACAAGGTGTACGGCGACATCCACCCGGGTGTGGCCGAGGTCGCGGGATACCTTTCGCCCAATCCCGGCGGTGTGGGCCCGATGACCGTCGCGCTCCTCATGACCAATGTGGTCGAGGCGGCGGAACGGGCCGCCGCTCGGTCCTGACCCTCCGCCTCACGGGTGTCATCGCCCGGCGCACACCGCGGCCCCCGTCGGAGTCCTCTCCACGGGGGCCGCGGTGCGTTCCGCACCCGGCCGCAGGGCGCCTCGGCGGCGGGAAGCCCGGGCCACCCGACGGCGCCGAACCAGCACCGAACCAGTGCCGGATCAGGAGTCCAGGAACTCCAGCAGACGGTCCTCGTAGCGGGTGATTCCCTTGTCGAGGCGGATGTCCGCAGGCATCGTCGTGAAGTACTCGCGCAGCCGGGCCTTCCACTCCGGCACTGTCACGAGATCGGTGAGCCTCTCGAGGTGCGTGCGGACGGTCATGATGACCGCGCCCGAGTGGGGGAGGCGGAAGAAGTGCTGCACCTCGACCCGTCCGTGGAGGCGCTCCATGAGGTCCGGGGCGTCGACCGCGGCCTCTTTCGCGGGCAGCCACCGGTCGGACACCTCCATCGAGATGTCGAGGTCGCGCCCGAGGGAGAACGCGAAGTTCGTCCGCCGGTAGGGCTTCTCCGGGGTGAGGCGCATGAGGAACTGTTCGGCACGGCCGACGACACCCTCCTCCTTGATGCGCGGGACCGGGCCGTGGATGTCCGTGAAACTCATCCCCGCGGTGAATGCGATCGACCATGCCGAGGCGTAGGTGACGAGTCCCGCGTCGAACCACAGCTGCCCCTCGCGCTGGTCGAGGAGCACGATGTCCTCGGGCACCTGCGTACCGATGTAGTGGAGGGCACTGCGCCGGCCCGTCCCGGCGGCCGGCAGTGTCGAGTCGTCACCGAAGGTGCACTCGAGGGTGTCTCCGGTGCGGCCGTTCGTCCACGAGATCTGCGCCCCGTCGCGTGCGTACCGGAACGTGCACGGGTCGACCGCGTTCAGGTGCTCCATCATGAGGACGAGCGTGTCCCACTGGGCGAGGTGCATGTGCGGGGACGCGAACGCCCGGCGGGGATCGGCCGCGAGGACCTGTCGGCGGAGGGCCACCTCGGCGTCCCACAGGGGATTCACGTCGAACAGCGTCCCTCCCCAGGAGCCCGCGGCAGTGTGCTCGGCAACGAGCGCGGGCTCGACGTTCGATCGGTAGACGAAGGGGCCCTCGGGGATCGAGAACGGGAAGCGTGCGAGGGAGCCGGGGTAGGCACCCACCTCGGTCGTCGGTACCGTCACAGGTCCACCTCCAGGGTCGGCCCGGTCGCCCGGGACACACAGCACATGACGTAGCGGCCGGATTCCTTCTCCTCGGGGGAGAGGAACAGGTCCTTGTGATCGGGGGTGCCCGAGAGCACCGACAACATGCATTCTCCGCACACACCCTGCCGACACATGTTCGGCACCGTTCGGCCGGAGGCCTCGAGCACCTCCAACCCCGAGTCGCCGGCGGACACCGGTAGTTCCTCACCGGACCTGCCCAGCCGGAGAACGAAGGGTTCGCCCGGTTCGGTCTGCGCACCGAAGGCCTCGAAGTGGAGGCGACCGTCCGGCCAACCGGCCGCGATCGCGGACTCCCGCACGGCGTCCGTGAAACCGTTCGGTCCGCAGGCGTACAGGTGGGTGCCGAGCGGTTGCGATCGGAGAGCGTCCGCGAACACCGTGTCCCAGTCCGCGCGGGAGCCCACGGCCCGGAGTTCGAGGTGGCGGTGGGCCGAGGCGAGACCCCGGAGTTCGCGGAGATGGGAGGCCTCGCCCGGACGGTGGCGGTAGAGGATCAGGGCAGGGGTGCCGGTGCGCGCCGCGGCCCTCGCATGGGAGACGATCGGAGTGATCCCGATGCCCGCACCGATGAGGAGGTGGCGACGTGCGGAGACGATCGGCGCGAACGCGCTGCGGGGCCGGGACGTGCGGACGCGGTCACCCGAGCGGAGGCCGTGGACGAAGAGGCTGCCGCCGTGCCCCGCGTCGTCGCGGCGGACCGCGATCGTGTACCGGGTGGGGAAGAGGCCCTCGCCCGTGAGTGAGTAGCCGTTCGTCCGGGTGCCCCGTTCTCCCGCGCACTCGACCACGAGGTGGGAACCGGCGGTGAACCCGGGGAGTTCGGCACCGTCCGCCGAGCGGAAGGTGACCTCGCGGACGACCGGAGTGAGATCACGGATCCGGTCGACGACGAGGTCGAGGCCGTCGCGGAGGGCGGGGGACGGTGCAGCGGACGGTGCGGTGATCGTCGTCATCAGGCCGGCGCTCCCGGGACGGAGGAAGCCGCGGTGCCCATGTAGGCGCTGTGCCGACGACTGAAGTGACGGTGCACCCCGAGGCGCTTTCCACACCCGTCGCAGTCACAGGTGCCGTCGATCGGCGCCTCGGTACGCGTGATGTGCGAGCAGTGCACGCAGAACACCCGACGGACGGGGGCCTCGTCGATCACGGCGTCGCACACGAGCACGAGTTCCTCCGGCAGCGCCCCCTGTTCGAGGGCGACCGCGGCGGCGGCGTGGACGTCGGCCTCCGGGCCGGTGATGCGGATGCGGACCCCGACCGAGGCGGAGGCGAGGTCGCGGGAGAATGCCGCGAGCGCCTCGGCGGTGGCGGGGGCATCCGGTGAGAAGACGACCGAGAGCGCCGAGGTGCCCTCACGCATGCGCGTGTCGGCGTCCTCGGCGCTCAGGGTTCGCGGAAGCGTCCAGTGCGTCACGGTTCCAGTGAACGAGAGGTCCGTGACACGCCGGAAGCCTGGGGGTTTCCCCGGTGTAACGGTCGATGACCGACGGGGAACGGAGCCGGGCCGGTGTGCGGGAGGACCCGTCGGACCGGGCTCAGTGGCCGTTCAAGGCGCGGCTGAAGAGTACGCGGTCGCGCCCTGCTCCGGCGTAATCGGGAATGCGCTCGCCCTCGAATCCGAGGGACGAGTGGAAACTGATCGCGCCGGCGTTCTCCGGCTCCGTGGTCGCCTGCACCTCGGAGGCGCCGAAGGACCGCGCGCGATCGAGGAAGGCGGTGTAGAGCTCGCGGCCGATGCCCTGGCCGCGGAAGTCGTCCCGGGCGGCGACGAGATGGATGAAGGCGGGTCCTTCCTTCGGGACGACGCCGAGGAGGTAACCGACGATCTCGTTCTTGTACCGGGCGACGAGACCGCCGGCGGCGAGCTGTCGGAACCAGAAGGGATCGTGGTCCTCGCTGAGGTCGCGTTCTCCCCAGAACTTCTGCTGCTCGCCGACGAGGAAGTCGCGCAGTTCCAGGGAATCGACCTCGTCGAGCGGGCTGATGACGAGGTGGGTTCGGTCGATCGGGGTGATGTCGACGACGGCCATGATTCCTCCTTGAATCCGTGAGGCGTCCGGTGCAGCCGTGGTGGTGACTCCGAAGAAGGAGGACTCCGTCGGGGGGAGACGTCCACCTTCGGAGTTCCCGCCGGGGAGTTCCTGTCGGTCCGGCCGGGCGCCTCGGGGGCCTTGAATGTAGCACCACTCTACGCCGTGTAGTAAGAGCCCCGTGCGGCCTGCGTCACATGCCGCAGTAAACCCGCAGGTCACCGGCGGGACGGGCCCTGCGTGGGGTGTGGGACGGGTTCGCCCGGGCCGCGGCGACGTGGAAAACTGGGCGCATGATCAGGATCGCAACAGTGAATGTCAACGGAATCCGGGCCGCCTGGCGCAAGGGCATGGAGCCGTGGATCCAGGGGGTCGACGCGGATCTCATCACGATGCAGGAGGTCCGGGCGGCGAACGACATCGCACTGGGGATCCTCGATGCCGTGGACGGGTACACCGCAGCCTCCGCGGACTCGACCGAGGCGAAGGGCCGGGCGGGCGTCGCCGTCATCTCCCGCGGTACTGCGCCCGTCGAGGTCCGGGTCGGCAACGGTGACGAGTACTTCGATGCCGCCGGACGCTGGATCGAGGCGGACTACCGCCTGTCCGACGGCAAGCTCCTCACCGTCGTGTCCGCCTACGTGCACTCGGGGGAGGTCGACACCCCGAAGCAGGTGGACAAGTACCGATTCCTCGAGCAGATGCTCGTGCGGATGCCGCAGATCCGGGAACATGCGGACCACGCCCTCGTCACCGGTGACCTCAACGTGTGCCACACGGAGAAGGACCTGAAGAACTGGAAGGCGAACCGGAAGAAGGCCGGCTTCCTCCTCGAGGAGCGTGCGTACTTCGACAGGTTCTTCGGTGAGCTCGGATGGGTCGACGTCCACCGTGCGCTCTCCGGTGACATCGACGGTCCGTACACCTGGTGGTCGATGCGCGGCAAGGCCTTCGACACCGACGCCGGCTGGCGCATCGACTACCAGATGGCCACCCCGGAACTCGCCGAGCTCGCCCGCGTCGCCCGGGTCGACCGCGCTCCCGACTACGCCTCGCGCTGGTCCGATCACGCCCCGCTCGTCATCGACTACGACCTGCCCGCGCTCGTCTGACGCCGCTGGGCCGACTGTGGCCGGCCGTGTCCGACCGTGGCCGGCTGCCGATAGCAGCACTGTGCCCCGGATACCGGATTCCAAAACCTGGTATCCGGGGCAAAGTGCTGTCCGGGGGCGTTGTCTCGGGCCGGAGCCCTCGGCCGGTTCGAGCGGGGTCAGCTCGGGCGGTGCGGGAGGTAGATCTCCTCGAACATCCGTGCGGAGAACTCGTCGAGTTCGATCGGTTCGGACTCGTATGCGTCCTTGAACTCCATGTAGTCGTCGATCTGCGGAAGCCCGAGCTCCTCCGCGATCCCGATCCACTTGTCGTAGTTCGCATTGAAGGTCTCGAGGGCGAGAGCGCCGTCGAGCGCGGTCGAGTCCACGGTCTTCTGTTCGAGGGACGACACGGCGCCCTCGAACGCCGCTTCGGCATCGGGCTCCATGCGGGAGACCGAGCCGCCGTACTCCTCGACCTTCTTCATGGCCTCGACGTTCCACTGGAGCATCGCCTCGAGCGTCGTGCCGTTGGACACGGAGAATGCGTCGAAGATCAGCTGACGTGCCGGGAGCGGGAGGTTCTGGTACCCGGGTCCCGCGACGATCGCCGTCGGGTTCCGCACCCATGCGCCCTCGCTCGGGAACGTCACGTGCGAGGCGACCTCGAGGAAGCCGTACTCGGAACCGATGCGCAGACCGCCGAAGGTGCAGTCGACGGTATTGCGCTGGAGCGCCTCGAAGGCCTCGCCGAACTGCATCGAGACGCCGCTCGATCCGAGTGCCTCGTTGATCGTGAGGTCGGCGGCGGAACCGACGCGGACCTGCTTGCCGGCGAAGTCCGGAAGAGCAGTCACCGGTTCGGTGCACATGAGCGCATTCGAGAACTCGAAGAACGTCGGGCGGAGGACCTCGACCCCCATCTCTGTGTAGTTGTCGATGATCTCCGGCGTGTTCCAGCTCGTCTCGAGCATTGCTGCGGTCGTGGCGATCTCCGTGAAGTAGGGGCTCGCCGGCTTCGAGGGGGTGAGGTTGATGAGGTCGTTGATCGCCTGGTACTTCGCCGGGGTGTAGATCGGGATCTCGGTCCCGATGTCAATGCGCCCGTCCGCCGCGGCCTCCGTGACCTCGTCGAACGGTGCGATCGCCTGCCCCCAGACGGGCTCGAGGGTGATCTTCCCGCCGGACCACTCGTGCACGAGTTCGGTGAAGGCGGTCTCGCCCTCCCCGGTGAAGCCCTGTGCCGAGGCGGACCCCGGCTGGTAGGTGAGCGTCACCGGGTCCATGTCGGCGAGGGCCGCCTGATACTCCTCGGGAGTCGCGCCGTAGTCGACGCCTGCAGCCTCATCGCCTCCACCGGTACTGCCGCCGGCGGACCCGGCGCATCCGGCCAACCCGAGTGCGAGGGCGAACGCCGAGGCGCCGAGTGCGAGGGCACGCGGGCGCCGGTCCCCGGCGGGGCCGGTGGCGGATCCCGTTCCGGGGTCCGTGGAGAAGATCGTGGTGCGGTCGGTCATCGTCACTCCGTTGTGGTGATGGTGCGATCCGGGTGATCGCGCTTTCAAAACTGATCGTACGTTCAGTAAGCCTCTCGATGAAGTCCATGTCCGGCAGCCGGGCCGGCCGTCTCCTCCGATCCACTCCGCGCGACGGGGGGCGTCATCGCTCCCGGGTCGACGAAATGCAATCTTCACGGGCCGCTGCGGACTGGTTGTTCGGGGAGGGCCGAGCCCGAGGCGCCGTCCGCCCGCGGCGCGGTGCCAGGGCCGAGGCACCTCGGCGGTCCGCCGTGACAGCACAGTGCCCCGGACATCGGGAAGCGATTCCCGATGTCCGGGGCACAGAACTGGTGTCGCCGCTGTCGCGGGCAGGTGGGGCCGGCGACCGCCGGGCTCAGTACCCGCGGGAGGCGCGGCGGACGTTCACCCGGGCGGTCTCGTCGCGGATGGTGAAGAGCGAGATCACGGTGCCGATGTAGAAGAAACCGAGCGTGAGCAGGAAGAAGATGCCCTTCCAGATCTTGCCGATGTAGAAGTACTGCAGCCCGGCGACGAAGAAGAAGCCGAGGATCGTGAGGACGAGCGCGAGCCCGGGATCCTTCGCAGGGACGACGGCGTACGGGTTCGGGGTCATGGCGTTTCTCCTGATCGAGGTCGGTATCCACAGTAACGCGGACCCGGCTCACCCGATTCCCCCGAGGGGGTGGGGCTACCCGTACGATCCGGCGGGGGAGATCAGGTGATCGCGATGGGATCCACCGGTGCACCGCTCGCCTCGGGGATCTTGAGCGGAGCGGCGACGTAGAAGAAGGACGACCGGCCGGTCTCCGCCAGGTGGGCCGCGAGATCCTCGAGAAGTGCGATCTCCGTGAACGCGACCCCGAGGTTACGCATGAGCGCACTGTGGAGGACGAGCGCGGTGCCGTGCTCGGGATGGATCGTCGGTTCGTTCCCGATCGTGTCGGACACGAGGTTCGGGATCTCCATCCGGTGGAACCAGTCGACGAGGGCGGGGGAGTACCGCAGGCCCGGTTCGTCGTACCGGGTCCAGAACTCCGCGCCCTCGTCGTAGAAGCGCTGGAGGTAGTTCGTGCGGAACACGAGGATGTCGTGCGGGCGGATCGCGGTGCCCTGCGCCTCGGCGCACGCGAGGACGTCCTCGAGGTCGAAACTGTGCCCGTGATCGACGGACTCGACGCCGAGGAACCGCGCGAAGTCGAGGAGGACGGCGCGGCCGACGGCACCGTGCTCGGCCATTGGGAGGACACTCGCGCGTGACCGAGCGGGCGCTGCAGGGTGAAGACGTGTCCGTCACGGATCTCCGCGGCCCCGCGCAGCACCTCCTGGGGAGTGAGGAAGTTGAGGGCACCGAGCTCGTCCTCGGCACCCCAACGGTGCCAGTTCTTCGGTGCCTCCGCGAGGAGTTCGGTGAGCGGGGTGGCAGTACGCGGGGTCGTTTCCGTCATGAGAATGCTCCGTTCCGGGTCGCGTAGTTACAGCCGGTGAGAGGTGCGGCGGGCAAGACATGTGGGGCAGGTGCGACGCCGTTGTCGTCACCCGCCCCACATGTGTGGTGCTCTCATCTCCGCCGGACCGGAGTGCCCGACGGATCTTTGGATTAAAACCACCCGATCACGCGTTCGGGCATGTGATCAAGCGCTCGGTTTCCCGTGGAACCGGGCTCATGGAGCCGGTGGTCGGGGCATTAGTGAGGAGGGACCGGCTGCCTCACTCCTCGATTCCGAGCGCATCCCGTTCCGACTCGAGGACGCCCTGTCTCCAGTCGAGGCGGAACGTGATCTCGTCACGGAAGATGCGGGTGATCGCCGGGCGGAGGTCGGAGACGAGAGTGAGCTCGAACGCGGTGATGAGCAGGAGTCCGGGAGTGTCTGCGAGATCCTCGGCATCGGCCGAGTCGTCGAGGAACGGCCGGACGAGGCTCTCCGCAGCGTCGAGCAGGGACCGGAACGGGAGGGCGGCCACCGCATCGAAGTCCTCGTCGGAGATGAGGCGCTCGCCGTCGTCGTCCATCGACTGCAGGTCGTACATCTCGAGGTACTCCTCGAGGATGGTCCGCCACCGCGAGAGCCGTGTCTGCTCCGGGGTGAGGTCCTCGACGGTGGTGGGTTGCTCCGCGCCGGGAGCGGCTTCCCGGGCCGCCACCTCGCGGGTGAGTTTCCCGTAGCGGTAGAGGAACACCTTCGGCTCCTCGAGTGGAGCCGGGAGGTTGAAGTCGGGCGCCGCGCGGTAGCGCTCGACGAGTGCGAACCGGGTGAAGAACTCCGCGGCGAACGGATCCTCCTCGGGTGCATACGGATATGTGCCCTGCTCGAAGTACTCGAGGAGCCGGCCCGTCGGGATCTCGGCGATGAGGGCCGCGAGGTCGCGGTACGGCTGGGTCTCTGTCACGGGCACTCCTCGGTCGGGCCGTAGTCTTCTCGGTGCTCCACCCTCTCACGCGAAAGGCACTGTCATGGCACTGGCGAGCGAGCCGGTCGGGATCGAACCGGGCATCTACGAGCACTTCAAGGGCAATCGCTACGAGGTGTACGGCGTCGGTCTCCACAGCGAGACCGAGGAACCGTTCGTCTACTACCGCGCCCTCTACGGCGACTACGGATTCTGGATCCGCCCCCTCGCGATGTTCACGGAGCACGTCGAACGCGAGGACTACACGGGGCCGCGGTTCCGGCGGGTGGCCTGAACGGACGGCGACCGCACGCGCGGGAGGCGGACGATGACCGCACACACGAGGGCCGGGCGGGGGATGCGCGTGCTTCCCCCGCCCAGCCCGTCGGAACTCCGGTACGGAGCGCTGTGGTGTACGGCGTGGTGCACTCCGAGCCGGGGATCAGCCTGCCGTCACGGCCTTCCGGTCGTCCGCGTCACCTGCGGTGATCGGGATCCGGTGCGGCTGCTCCTGTGCGTAGACCCCGGCGACCGTCACGGTGAGGACGCCTGCCTCGTACCGTGCGGTGACGTTCTCCGGCGAGACCTCCGTCGGAATCGTCACGGTGCGGCTGAACGAGCCGTACCGGACCTCCCGGATGCCGTCCTCGTCGGACTCGGTGCGGCGCTCGCCGGAGATCGTGAGAGTGCGACCGGACAGGTCGATGTTCACGTCCTTCTCCGGGTCGAGGCCCGGCAGATCGACGCGGACGTGGAGATCCTCGTCGTGCCGCGAGACGTCGAGCGCGGGAACGAATCCGCTCCGACGATCACGGGTGTCGAGGAACGGTGAACGCATCGATCCGAAGACCTCGTCGATGAGCGAGAAGGGGTCGATGCGGGTGAGAGTGCCGGCCATGTCATACCTCCTTTGTGTAGGGCGCCGGTGCCGGGATCGGCGACCGTTCCTGGTGGACCGCTGCGCCTGCGAACCTTTCGCCCGGCACAACGTGGCCCACGGGTGCGGTATTCCGCGCCGAACCTCAAAGTTGAGTGAATGGCACTCAACTTCGATGAGTGTCCGCTGAAAACGCTCCGGACGTCACGGAAACATCCGCCGCCTAGCATGGTGCGCATGAGTGAACGCGCGTGGGTGAATGAAGCGATCCGGCTGCTGGAGGCCGATGCCAACCGGAGTGCGGACACGCACCTCCACGTGTTCCCGCTGCCGGCCGAATGGGGGATCGACCTCTACCTCAAGGACGAGTCCGTGCATCCGACCGGATCGCTCAAGCACCGCCTCGCCCGGTCCCTCATCCTCTACGGGCTCGTGAACGGGAAGATCGGATCCGACACCGTCCTCGTCGAGGCCTCGAGCGGGTCCACCGCGGTGAGCGAGGCGTACTTCGCCCGCATGATCGGCGTCGAGTTCGTCACCGTCGTCCCGCGGTCGACGAGCCGCGAGAAGATCGAGCTCATCGAGTTCTACGGCGGGAAGTGCCACTTCGTCGACCGGCCCCTCGACATGTATCCGGAGGCCGAACGGATCGCCGCGGAGTGCAACGGGCACTATCTCGACCAGTTCACCCAGGCGGAGCGGGCGACCGACTGGCGGGGGAACAACAACATCGCCGAGAGCGTGTTCGCCCAGATGCGCCTCGAGCGGTACCCCGAACCCGCGTGGATCGTCGTGAGTGCGGGCACCGGCGGGACCTCGGCGACCTTCGGGCGCTACGTGCGCTACCACCGTCACGACACCCGGATCGCCGTTGCGGACCCGGAGAACTCCGCCTTCTACGGCGGTTGGAAGTCCGGCGACCCCGAACACGCGACCGGTCTGCCCGGGCGCATCGAGGGCATCGGCCGGCCCCGCATGGAACCGTCGTTCGTTCCCACCGTCGTCGACGAGATGTTCCGGATCCCCGACGCCGAGTCCATCGCGACCGTCCGCCTCCTGCGGGAGATCTCGCAGCACTGGGCGGGCGGCTCCACCGGGACGAACCTCGCCGGGGCCTTCCGCATCATCGCCGGAATGCGCGAACGCGGCGAGACCGGGTCTGTGGTGACACTCATCTGCGACGGCGGCGTCCGCTACGCCCACACGTACTTCGACGACGAGTGGGTCGCCGCTCAGGGAAGCGATCTCACCCCGTACCGGGAACGGACCGAACACTTCCTCGCGACCGGGCAGTGGCGGGAGATCTGAGCCACGGCCCCAACGCCTCGACGCATCGGGACCTCAGCGTCCGGGATCCGCGGCTGCGTCCGCCGAGGCGCCCCGTTCGTCCGCGGCACCGTCGCCTCCCGCGGACGGCGGACCGAACCCCTCGGCGAATCCGGACGTGTACCCGACGAGGAGGACCCGACCGGAGGAGACGGCGGCGGTGAAGTCCGACCAGGCGGGCGCCTCGGCGCCTCCGTAGAGGCGGGCGAGATCCCCGGTGAGGTGGGCGGCGGCCTCCGGGCCGAGCGGCTCCGGCCGCACGAGGCCCAGCAGCGAGGCGCCGATTCCGAACAGGCGGTATCCGTACTCCCCGGCGAGGTGCCGCACGAGCGCGTGGTTCTCGAAGACGTCGAGGTCGTCCGAGAAGTACCCGTTCGGCAGGCCCGCGAGGAGGTCCGCGGAGTGCCCGGACGGGTCGTCGTCCGGATCGCCGACGTGTTCGAGGGGGAGCGCCTGCACCATGAGAACGGCATCGAGTGCGTCGTCCGGGTCCGTGTTGAGGCGGGCGAGCACCTCGATGTCCGCGTCCTCGGCGGGGAGCCGCCCGATGAGCGACGGTGCTTCGACACGGAACGCAGGATCCGTGAACCGGGACACGATGTGCGCGAGCTGCGCCCGGTCGAACGCGTGCAGCGATTCCGGAGTGTCCTCGACCTCCACGTCGTCGAGCCGGAGCGCCTCGTCCTCGGCCGCGTGCATCGAGGTGTACACGCACTGGTCGAGCGCATCGAGCGTCACGAGGAACCGGTGGTGCACGGTGTTCTCGGCATCGTCACCGGCCGCGCGGTCGAGGAACGCGAGCACGTCCTCGAGCGAATCCGGGTTCTCGATGCGCCACCTGCTGAACGAGTCGATCGTGTCGAGCTCGTCCTCGCCGAACGGGTCCACCTCCGTGATATCCATGTGTCCATCCTCGCGCACTCGGTGCCGGTGAGCACCCGGCGCGGCAGTATTCTTCAGTCCATGACCGCTCTTTCCACCCCGTCGTCCGTTCCGTCCCCGGCCACCTCGGAGGCGCCGGCAGAGGCGCCGCCGGTCCCCGTCCGGATCCTCGTGGTCCAGCACGAGGACGGCACCGACATCCGCCGGTTCGGCACGTGGCTCGAGGACGCGGGAGCGGTCCTGCGCATCGTCCGGCCGGACCGCGGGGAGGAGATCCCCGACAGCAGCACATACGATGCGCTCGTCGTGCTCGGTGGACAGGCGAACGCCCTCGAGGACGAGGCGAACCCCTGGTTCCCCGAGGTCCGCGGGCTTCTCGCCCGATCGGCCGACGGTGAGTTCCCGAGTTTCAACATCTGCCTCGGGGCCCAGATGCTCGCGGCCGCCGCCGGGGGAGAGGTGAGCCGGATCGAGGCGCCGCAGGTCGGTGCCTTCGACGTCGCCGCGCGCACGGAGGCCACCACGGATCCGGTGTTCTCCGCACTGCCGGACGGGGACCCGGTCCCCACCGTGCTCTTCCACCAGGACCACTTCACCTTGCCGGCAGGCGCGCGGCACCTCATGGACGGTTCGGCGGCCCCGCACCAGGCCTTCCGCATCGGCGAGGCATGGGGGACCCAGTTCCATCCCGAATCCGATCCGGCCCTCGTCGCGCACTGGAGCGCGCTCACCCCGGATCTCGAGGACTGGGCCGATGTCACCGCGGATGCCGTCGAGGGGCAGACCGCAGCAGTGCAGCAGGGGATGGAGGACGCGTTCCGACCCGTCGCCGAGGCGTTCGTCGCCCATGTGCGGGAGCGCCTGTCGGCATGATGCCCCGCCCGTGAACGCCCGAGGCGCCCCACCGTCGAGAACGGTGGGGCGCCTCGGGCGTTCGTCCTCCGGCCCTGGGCCCGGCGGGGCCGGGCGTTCGGCAGCAGCCGGACCCTCAGCAGCAGCGGGAGGTGGGCTCCCGGTCCTGTCGGTCGGTGACGTCCCGCCAGTACTCGCGTTCGGTCATCGCGTCGGCGCGGGTGCCGTGCCGGCGTTCGTACGCGGCGAGGTAGTGGTGGTACCCGTTCTCGCCGACGAGTTCCTTCACGTACCAGTGGACACCCCGCACGGCGCGGGCGAGGGTTCCGAGCGCGCGAGTGGCGAGGGGCGCCTCGGCGGTCCTGCCGTGTGCAGTGGCTTCCGTGCTCATGCGTGTGCTCCGTGCTTCGTCCGGTCGATCCCGTGTTCGGCGTCGTGGGCGTTCCGCTGCTCCTGGACCTCGCGCTCGGCCTTCGTCATGAGGAGTCCGGCCGGGGCGAAGGTCCTCGTCGGCACGAAGGGCTCCTCCGTCGTCGGCAGTGTCTTGCCGATGGAGCGCATCGACACCCAGATCGCCATGAAGGCGACCAGGAGGACGACCGCCGCGAAGACGATCGAGAGCGAACCCTGGATGAAGGTGTTGCGGACGACCGCATTCATCGCGCCGACCCCCTCCGTCGTACCGAATGAGGCCTGTGCGCGGGGTACAGAACCCCGGGACGGCGGACACGGTTCATGTCGCGTCCCAGAGTACGTGGGAAGGCGGTCGTGTGACGTACGACTCGGAGCATTGTTCCATTCGGAATCCGAAGGAAATCCCTGCCGTCCATATAGTGGAACGCCATGTGGACCACGCGTCGGCGTCGCGGGATTTGCCGGGCGCGCCCGCCGCGGTGGCAGAATATGCGCATGACTGCTGCCGCCTCCGTCGAAACCACTGCCGCCCTCGCCGCCGAAACGGCCGGACACGACGCCGCCGCGGAGTCGGGGCAGCTGCTTCCCCGCTCCGTCTCCGGGATCCAGGCGACCTCGGACTCGCTCCACCTCGGCAACTACATCGGCGCACTGCAGCAGTTCGTCGAGCACCAGGAACACCACGACGCCTTCTACTTCATCGCGAACATGCACGCGATCACCGTCGAGCAGGACCCGGCGGAACTCCGTGAGCGGACTCTGCGCACCGCTGCGCAGTTCATTGCGGCGGGGATCGATCCGGAGCGCTCGACGATCTTCGTCCAGTCGCACGTCGACGCCCACCCCAAGCTCTCGTGGATCCTCGAGTGCACGACCGGTCTGGGCGAGGCCCAGCGGATGACCCAGTTCAAGGACAAGTCGGCGAAGAAGGAGAACGTCTCCCTCGGCCTCCTCACCTACCCCGCGCTCATGGCGGCGGACATCCTCCTCTATCAGGCGGATGTCGTCCCGGTCGGGGAGGACCAGCGGCAGCACCTCGAACTCACCCGCAATCTCGCCGAACGCTTCAACCATCGGTACGGTGCGACCTTCACGGTGCCGGAGGCCGGGATCCTCAAGGAGACCGCGAAGATCTACGACCTCCAGGACCCGACCTCGAAGATGTCGAAGTCCGCAGCGAACCCGGCCGGTCTCATCAACATCCTCGACGAACCGAAGGCCCTCACGAAGAAGTTCAAGAGTGCCGTCACGGACAACGACACCGTCATCGCCTTCGACCCCGAGGCGAAGCCGGGAGTCTCCAATCTCCTCACCATCTACTCGGCGCTCACCGGGGACTCCGTGGACTCGATCGTCGCGGAGTACGAGGGGAAGATGTACGGCCACCTCAAGGTGGGCCTCGCGGAGATCGCGGTCGAGAAGCTCGCCCCGGTGCGCGAACGCACGCTCGAACTGCTCGACGACCGCGCGGAACTCGAACGCATCCTCCTCGCCGGTGCGGACAAGGCGCAGGCGATCGCCGACGAGACTGTGCGGGTCGCGTACGAACGCGTGGGATTCCTCCACCGCTGAGGCGCCGGTGACCGCGTCCTTCGCCCCGCAGTGGGGACCGCCGCCGGGGGCACCGACGGCACCCGAACCCGATGAGAACGGCATGGTGTCCATCGGGGTGACGCTCGAGCTGCCGGAACCCTTCGCGGGGCAGTTGCGGCGCGTGCGCCTCGGTTTCGGCGACGAGGCGGCACGGACGGTGCCGGCGCACATCACCGTGATCCCGCCGATGGAGATCCCCGTGCACTCGTGGCCGGTGGTCCGGGAGGAGATCCGGCGCGTTGCGAACGAGACCTCACCGTTCGTCATCCGTCTGCGGGGGACGGGGACGTTCCTGCCGACCTCCCCGGTCGTCTTCATCGCGGTCGCGCGCGGGATCGTCGAGTGCGAACAGCTTTCCGCCCGGCTGCGGACAGGTGTCCTCAACCAGCCGCTCAGCTTCCCCTACCACCCGCACGTGACGATCGCGCAGGGGCTGCCCGAGCCCGTCCTCGACGAGGCGTTCGAGTCCCTCGCGGACTTCGATGCGAGCTTCATGGTCCACGGGTTCGGTGTGTACTTCCACGGCACGAGCGTCGGGGAGGACGGGGTGAGCGGATCCGACGAGGAGTGGGAGCTGTTCGACCGGGTGCCGTTCGGCCCGTGAGATCACGGCCCTCCGGGCTATCGTGGTGAGGGACATCACATCCCTCCCCGTCATCCCCACCCCGAAGGACCGAAGTGACCACGAGCGCACACTCCCCGGTGCCGACCATCGTGTATCCCGCCCGGCTCGTCCGGACCATGGATCCCGCCGTTCCCACAGCGGAGGCGATCGCCGTCCGTGGTTCGACCGTCCGTGCCGTCGGCTCCGTCGACGAACTCCTCACCTATCCGCATGCCGTCCTCGACGAGTCCTTCGCCGACGCCGTCCTGCTCCCCGGCTTCGTCGAGGCCCACGGCCACGCCGGCACCGGCAACGTGTGGCAGGGCACCTACGTCGGATTCGTCGACCGCACCGATCCGCGCGGCCGCTTCTGGCCCGGTTGCCGGTCCATCGACGCGATCGTCGAACGCCTGCAGGAGGCCGAGGCGACCCTCGACTCCCCGGACACGCCGCTCGTCGCCTGGGGCCTCGACCCCATCTACTTCACCGAGGCACTGTTGTCCGCCGACCACCTCGACCGGGTGTCGACGACGCGTCCCGTCTGCGTGAATCACGCGAGCGGCCACGCCTACACCGTGAACCACGCGGCGCTCGCCGCCTGCGGTGTCGACGCCACGGTGAGCACGATCGGCGTGGGACGGGACTCCTCCGGAGTGCTCACGGGTGAGCTCCACGAACCGGCAGCCATGGCCCTCGTCGCGGACGTCGCGGGCGACCGCGGCCTGCTCTCGGTCGATGCCGAGTCCCTCCGGATCTATGCCCAGGACGCGGTCAACACGGGAACGACGACCGTGACCGACCTCGGCTCGCGCGTGCTCATGGACGACGCGGGAGTCGAGATGTACACCCGTACCGTGGGCGAGGACTTCCCCGTGCGGATGGACGTCTTCCACTTCGGCGGCGGCTCCGGCCCGGTGTCGACGACCCTCGATGCCGACGCCCGGCGCCTCGCCGCCCTCAGAGAGGCCTCGACCGAGAAACTCCGGTTCGGGAACGTCAAGCTCATGCTCGACGGCACCCTCCAGGGGTTCACCGCACGCGTGCGTGCGCCGGGGTACTTCGGGGACCAACCCAACGGGATCTGGAACATCACCCCGGAGGAGTTCCACGCGGCGTTCCGCACCTTCCACGAGGCCGGCTTCCTCATCCACGTCCACTGCAACGGTGACCAGGCCACGCAGCTCTTCCTCGACACGCTCGAGGCGGTCCTCACCGCCTCACCCCGCCCCGACCACCGGCACACCGTCACCCATTCGCAGATGTCGACACCCGCGCAGTACCGACGGATGAAAGCGCTCGGGGCGTGCGCGAACATCTTCTCGAACCACATCTTCCAGTGGGGCGATCAGCACCTCGACCTCACGATGGGACCGGACCGGGCCAGACGGAACAACGCGGCCGCGACGGCCGAGCGCCTCGGGGTCCCGTTCAGCCTGCACTCGGACACCCCCGTCACCCCGCTCGGACCCCTGAGGTCTGCGATGCATGCGGTCACCCGCCGGACGATGTCCGGCCGCGTCATGGGGGAGCACGAGCGCATCTCCGCCGAGTCCGCGCTCGCGGCGGTGACCCTCGGGAGCGCATACATGCTGCGACGCGACCACGAGATCGGTTCGCTCGAACCCGGGAAGTTCGCCGACATGGCGGTTCTCGATGAGGACCCGCTCGCGGTCCCGCCGGAGGAGATGGACAGAATCCGCATCCGCGGCACCGTCGTCGGCGGAGTCTTCCACGCGAGCACGATCCCGACCGACACGCAGTGACGTGACGAAACCGCTCGCGCTCGTCGGCGGATACCTCGGCACGGGGAAGACGACGTTCATCAACTCCGTGCTGACCACACCCGACGTTCCCCCGGTCGCCCTCGTCGTCAACGACTTCGGGTCCGTGGACATCGACGCCTCGCTCGTCGTCGGTGGGGACGACACCGTCCTCCGCCTCGCGAACGGGTGCATCTGCTGCCAGATCACCGACGACGTCCAACGCACCATGAGCGCCGTCGCCGCCCGGACCGACGTGGCACTCGTGCTGTGCGAACTCAGCGGGATCGCCGACCCGCGTGGCATGTCGAGCTGGCGGACGTTCCCGGGACTCACCGCCGGACCGACACTCGTCTGCGTCGACGTGGAGGAAACGCCGAGGCGCCTGCACGACGAGTACGTCCGCGACGTGGTCACGGCCCAGATCGCGGCGGCCGACGTCCTCCTCCTCACCAAGACGGACCGCGCTCCCGAGTGGCTCCTCGCCCGCACCGTCGAGGAATGCAGAAGGCTCAACCCGGCTGCCGTCGTCCTCGACCGGACGGACCCCCGGTCGATGCGGATCGAGACGCTCACCGGCATTCCCGTCGAATCCCGGCCTCACTCCGGGCCCGAGACCCACTCCGGGCCCGAGACCCACTCCGGGCCCGAGACCCACTCCGGGCTCGAGACCCACTCCGGGCTCGAGACCCACTCCACGGCGGAGGTCACGGCCGGGACGGCGGACGAGGTCGTGACCGCCACGGACCACGAGTCCCGGACCCTCGTGCTGCGACGCCCCACGGACATCGACGCCCTCGTGTCCGTTCTCGGCGCGTGCGTCGACTCACTCGAACGGGCCAAGACGATCGTCGACCTGGAGGACGGCACCTACGCAGCCGTCCATGTCGCAGGGCGGCGCGTGACGATCGACGACGTGCGCACTCCGCGGGACCGGAACACCCTCGGCCGCCTCGTCCTCATCGCCGGCGGGGCCGGAGCCGGTGTCCGCCTGGACGCCGTCGAACGCACGCTGGACGACCACGCGCTGCTGGATCACGCGTTCGCGCCGCCCGCCCCCGCCGTTCACCGGCCTGCAACGACCCCCGTGAGAGAATGACCGGCGTGGCACAGAGTCAGATACCGAAGAACCTCGCCCCCGAGGTGCTGCACACCGCAGCCAGGATCGAGGACAAGTACCACGTATGGGCCCGCGACCGCGCCCTGCGTCACGGCTGGAAACGTACCGTCATCGCGTACGACTCCTACGGCACGGAATCGAGCATCCGGGTGCTCGCCCGCATCGTCCTCACGAAGAGCGGGATGCCGGCGGCGGACCTCCGCAAGAGCATCCGGGGGTGGCGCTCCTTCGGCAATGTGCCGCTGAGCTTCGACACCGCCTCCGTCCGCGTGAACGGCGTCGAGCACCAGGTGAAGGCCGATCGCGGTGGCATCGTCGACGCGGTCATCCCCGGCGAGTTCGCCCCCGGCTCCGTGCAGCTCGAGATGTGGACCGACGACTCCCTCGTCGACACCGCGACGGTGCGGATCATCGGTGAGGACCAGAAGTTCGGGATCATCTCCGACATCGACGACACCGTCATGGTGACCGCCCTGCCGCGTCCGCTCCTCGCGGCGTGGAACTCCTTCGTCCTCGACGAGCACGCGCGCTCGCCCGTTGCCGGGATGGCGGTGCTCTACGACCGACTCACATACCTGCGCCCGAACTCCCCGATCCTCTACCTGAGCACGGGGGCGTGGAACGTGCAGCCGACGCTCAAGCGCTTCCTCTCCCGGAACATGTACCCCGACGGACCGCTCCTCCTCACCGACTGGGGTCCGACCGCCACGCGCGTGTTCCGCTCGGGTCAGGAACACAAGCAGGCGTCGCTCGAACGGCTGGCCCGTGAGTTCCCGGACATGAAGTGGTTGCTCATCGGCGACGACGGGCAGCACGACGAGGAGATCTACGCCCAGTTCGTCGACAACCACCCGGAGAACGTCACCGCAGTGGCGATCCGGCAGCTCACCGCGGGAGAAGCCGTCTGGGCCGGTGGCCGCTCCCGTCGCTCCGGGAACGGTCACGGCGTGCCGTGGGTCTACGCCTCCGACGGCGCGGGCCTCGCGTCGAAGCTCACCGAGCGCGGCATCCTCAGCTGATTCGTTCGTTCAGTGTCGCCGATCATGCGGATTCCGGCCGGTTTCACGCACGATCGGCGACACCGAACGCCTCGGCGCGAATGCTCCGGTGCTCAGTGCTTGGGTCCGTGGGAGCGGTGCCGTCCGGACTCCCGCGCCGCGGCCCGTCGCGCCATGAGAAGGACGAAGCCCCCTGCGGCGAGGACGAGCGCGCCGAGAACCACGAGCATCGAACGGGCGGGCAGCGGCATGCCCTGCCCGGCTGCTGCGGCCTCCGGTGCGGTGGTCTCGTCGGCCGAAGCCGCCTCGGCGGTGGTGTCCACCGCACCCGAGGCGTCCCCACCGGCGCGGGCACCCGCGGCATCCTCGCCCCGGGCGGCGCCGCGGGACGAGTCCGTGCCCGCCTCCTCCGGTGTGAGCGGCACGGTCCCGAGGTCGGGCAGCTCCGCCTGGTTGTACGCCCATTCGATGAGGTCGACACTGGATTCGCGTGTCTTGTTCGCGGCACCGAGGACCGCGGCGCCGTAGGTCCGCCCGTCGCGTTCGACGACGGCGACGAAGGATCCGCCGGCGGCCCGCGTGTATCCGTTCTTCATCCCGATACCGCCGGGCACCGCGCCGACGATCTTCGTGTGGTTCTGGATCTGGTATCCCGGTACGTGCTCCCCGGAGGGCAGGTCGTGCCCGGGGAAGTCCATCGTCTCGGTCCCGATCACCCGCATGAGGTAGTCGTTCTCCATGACCGCCTTCGACACGATGAGGAGATCCGTCACCGTCATGACCTGTCCCTCGGCATCGAGGCCCGAGGTGTTCCGCGCGACCGTGCCCGTCATCCCGAGTTCTGCGGCCTTCGCATTCATGAGCTCGACCGCTTTCGCCTGCCCGCCCGCGGCGTTGCCGAGTGCATGGGCGGCGTCGTTCGCCGAGGCCATGAGCATCGCGTGGAAGAGGGTGTCGATGCGGTACGTGTTCTCCTGCATGAGGCCGACCTTCGTGCCGTCGACGAGCATGTCCTCGTACACGACGGTGTACCGGTCCTCAGGATCGAGAACGTCGATGAGCGCGAGTGCGGTGAGCAGCTTGATCGTCGAGGCCGGGGCGAGTTGCTTGTCGGTTGCCGATCCCGCGAACTCCTGCCCGGAATCCATGTCGGCGACGATCCACGCACCGGCCACGGGCTGCGGAGCAGGCTTCCCGTCCGAGAGATCGGGGGAGACGTAGACCGGCTGTGCGCTCGCCGGCGCGAAGGCCGCGTGCGCCGGTACCGCCGAGGCGCCCCACGGTAAGCCGATCGTCGTCGTCGCCGTTCCGAGAACGAGCGCGAGTGCGAGCGCGAGGACGCGCACGACCGGTGCCGTGAGCGGGTGGGAAGGGCGCGTGGTGCCGGAGCGGGACGCGGCGCCTCGGGGGCGGGAACGGGAGAACACGAGCGGGAGTCTACCCGCGGGTACGGGGAGAACCGCGGAGGTCGGGTCGCAGGACCTGCGCGCAGAAGCACGCGAGCCCGTCCTTCCGTGCGGAAGAACGGGCTCGCGTGGGCGCGGTGCACTCACCGCGCGCTGGGCAGGCGGGTCAGAACGCGCGCTGCAGTAGCGCCTGCTTGACCTCGGCGATCGCCTTGGTCACCTGGATGCCACGGGGGCATGCGTCGGTGCAGTTGAAGGTGGTGCGGCAACGCCACACGCCCTCCTTGTCGTTGAGCACCTCGAGACGGAGGTCGGAACCCTCGTCACGGGAGTCGAAGATGAACCGGTGTGCGTTCACGATCGCGGCCGGACCGAAGTACTGACCGTCGGTCCAGAAGACCGGGCAGGACGAGGTGCAGGACGCGCAGAGGATGCACTTGGTGGTGTCGTCGAAACGCTCACGGTCCTCGGCGGACTGCAGACGCTCATGAGTCGGCTCGTTCCCGGTCGTGATGAGGAACGGCATGATCTCGCGGTACGACTGGAAGAACGGCTCCATGTCGACGATGAGGTCCTTCTCGAGCGGAAGGCCCTTGATCGCCTCGACGGTGATCGGCTTGCTGGTGTCGAGGTCCTTGAGCAACGTCTTGCACGCGAGGCGGTTGCGGCCGTTGATGCGCATGGCATCCGAGCCGCACACACCGTGTGCGCAGGAGCGGCGGAAGGTGAGCGAACCGTCGATCTCCCACTTGATCTTGTGGAGGGCGTCCAGGATACGGTCCGTGCCGTACATCGTGACCTGGTAGTCCTCCCAGTGCTGCTCCTGGTCCTTCTCGGGATCGAAGCGAGCAATGCGGATGGTGCAGTCGAAGCGCGCGATGGCCCCGGCGTCACCGGAGGAGGCGAGCTCGATCTTGGATGCGGGTTCAGCGGTAGCGGTCATCAGTACTTGCGCTCCATCGGCTGGTAACGGGTGACGACGACGGGCTTGTTCTCCATGCGCAGACCCTTGATGCCCTCGACCTCGGCCTCGGGATCCTTGTAGATCATGGTGTGCTTCATGAAGTTCGCGTCGTCGCGGTCGGGGAAGTCCTCACGGAAGTGTCCACCGCGGGACTCCTTGCGGTGCAGGGCACCGACGATGACGATCTCGGAGATCTCGAGGAGGAAGCCGAGCTCGATCGCCTCGAGGAGGTCCAGGTTGTAGCGGGAGCCGCGGTCCTGGATGCCGACGTTCTTGTAACGCTCACGAAGGGCCTCGACGTCCGCGAGAGCGGTGCGGAGGGTCTCCTCGGTGCGGAACACCTGGACGTTGGCGTCCATGGTCTCCTGGAGGTCCTTGCGGATCGCGGCGACGGACTCGGTGCCGTTCGACGACCGCATGGTCTCCACCATGGTCTGCACGAACTCGGCCGGGTTCTCGTCCTCGGGAAGCTCGGGGAGCTTCGCGGTCTTCACGTACTCGGCGGCGGCGAGGCCCGCGCGCTTGCCGAACACGTTGATGTCGAGGAGCGAGTTCGTGCCGAGGCGGTTCGAACCGTGGACGGACACGCAGGCGCACTCACCGGCGGCGTAGAGGCCCGGGACGACGGTGTCGTTGTCGAGGAGGACCTCGGCATCGATGTTCGTCGGGATGCCACCCATGCCGTAGTGCGCGGTCGGGAAGACCGGGACGGGCTCCGTGTAGGGCTCGACGCCGAGGTAGGTGCGGGCGAACTCGGTGATGTCCGGGAGCTTCGCGTCGATGTGCGCGGGCTCGAGGTGCGTGAGGTCGAGGAGGACGTAGTCCTTGTTCGGGCCTGCACCGCGGCCCTCGCGGACCTCGTTGGCCATCGAACGGGCCACGATGTCACGGGGGGCGAGGTCCTTGATGGTGGGGGCGTAACGCTCCATGAAGCGCTCACCGTCACCGTTACGGAGGATGCCGCCCTCACCGCGGGCCGCCTCCGAGAGGAGGATGCCGAGGCCGGCGAGGCCCGTCGGGTGGAACTGGAAGAACTCCATGTCCTCGAGCGGGAGGCCGCGGCGGAAGGTGACCGCGACGCCGTCACCGGTGAGGGTGTGGGCGTTCGAGGTGGTCTTGAAGACCTTGCCGAAACCACCGGTCGCGAAGACGACGGCCTTCGAGCGGAAGACGTGGATCTCGCCGGTGGCGAGCTCGTAGGCGACCGCACCGGCGGCCTTCTTCACGCCGTCCTCCTCGACCATGAGGAGGTCGAGGACGTAGAACTCGTTGAAGAACTCGACGCCGTGCTTGACGCAGTTCTGGTAGAGGGTCTGGAGGATCATGTGACCGGTGCGGTCCGCGGCGTAGCACGCACGGCGGACCGGCGCCTTGCCGTGGTCACGGGTGTGACCACCGAAGCGGCGCTGGTCGATCTTGCCCTCGGGGGTGCGGTTGAAGGGAAGACCCATCTTCTCGAGGTCGAGGACCGCGTCGATGGCTTCCTTGGCCATGACCTCGGCAGCATCCTGGTCGACGAGGTAGTCGCCGCCCTTGATGGTGTCGAAGGTGTGCCACTCCCAGTTGTCCTCCTCGACGTTGGCGAGGGCTGCACACATGCCGCCCTGCGCTGCGCCGGTGTGGGACCGGGTGGGGTAGAGCTTGGTCAGGACCGCGGTGCGTGCACGCTGGCCCGACTCGATCGCCGCACGCATACCGGCGCCGCCGGCACCGACGATGACGACGTCGTACTCATGTACCTGCATTGAAATCGATACTCCTTAGAGGAACGCCGGATCAGGCGTTGCAGAAGGACGCGAGGAGCGCCGGATCGGCACCGGGCGGGCAGGGCTCGAAGGTGAAGATCACGAGCGTGCCGAGCACCAGGATGATGGCGGAGGCGACGTAGAGGATCACCGAGAGCGTGCCGCGCGTGGCGGGCTTCTCCGCGTAGTCGGCGATGATCGTGCGCATTCCGTTGGTGCCGTGCAGCATCGCGAGCCACAGCATGAGCAGATCCCAGATCTGCCAGAACGGGTTCGCCCACTTGCCGCCGACGAAGCCGAAATCGATGGCCTTGACGCCCTCGCCCATCCAGAGGTTGACGAAGAGGTGGCCGAAGATGAGGACAACGAGGACGACGCCCGAGAGACGCATGAAGGCCCAGGCCGTGAGCTCGAACTTCGAGCGCGAGGACTTGGAGCGCTGGTACCCGGCGCGCGGGGTGGGAATGGTCGTAGTGCTCATCAGATCAACCTCCGAAGATGTGCATGAGCTGGCGCGGCACGAAACCGATCATGACGACGAGCCAGACGATCATGGCGCCCCAGAACAGCTTGCGCTGGTTCTTCGGGCCGCCCTTCCAGAAGTCGACAGCAACGACACGCAGGCCGTTGAACGCGTGGTACGCGATCGCCGCGACGAGGCCGATCTCGCCGATGCCCATGAGCGGGGTCTTGTACGACGCGATGACGGCGTTGTACGCCTCCGGCGAGACGCGAACGAGTGCAGTGTCGAGCACGTGGACCAGCAGGAAGAAGAAGATGGCCACACCGGTCACGCGATGCGCGACCCAGGACCACATGCCTTCGTTTCCCCGGTACAGAGTGCCCGTTGACGCTTTGGCCACGGGGCTTCCTCCAAGTGAGAAGACGGACGTCATATTTACGCGCTGAACTTACGCCGGAATCCGCAAGGTATCCAATCGAAAACGCGCGTTGCCTTGTAATCGCCTGGGAATTCCACGAAACGACACGCCCGCACTGTGAGCCGTGCGTCTCATTTCCGATTTATGCAAAACGAACGCTGCCTTAATTCGCGGTGACACGTCCCACGGTCCGGACGAATCCGGCGCGACACACGGGCCGGTCACCGCGTCCGACGACCCGTGTGGGAAACAATGGCCCGATGACCGACTCGACCGACCGACGTCCCCCGTCGCCCACGAACACCGCGGCGTCCGGTGCCGGCGTGCCCGCCGCCGAGGAACCCCTCGCCGGAGTCGCGTTCCACGCGGTGATCCCCGCCGGTGGTTCGGGTACCAGGCTGTGGCCGCTCTCGCGGGGGGCGTCGCCGAAATTCCTCCACGACATCCTCGGAACGGGGCGCACACTGCTCCAGGCGACGTGGGACCGTGTCGAACCGCTCGCAGGTGCCGCGCACACATGGGTCGTCACAGGCCGGTCCCACACCGATGCGGTGACCACGCAGCTGCCGGGGCTCGCTCCGGCCAACCTCGTCGCCGAACCCGGTCCGAAGGACTCGGCGGCGGCCATCGGGCTGGCGGCCATGCTCATCGCGGACCGGGACCCCGAGGCGGTCATCGGATCGTTCTCCGCAGACCACTCGATCACGAACGTCGAGGAGTTCCGGCACGTGATCCAGCAGGCCGTCGTCGCGGCATCGACGACCGGGGACATCGTCACCGTCGGCATCACTCCCCGGTACCCGGCGACCGCCTACGGCTACATCCGGACGGGAGGGCGCCTCGGGATCCGCTGCGCCCCGACGGCCCGCCGGGCCGAGGAGTTCGTCGAGAAGCCCGAGGCCGAGCGCGCCCGGTCCTACGTCTACTCCGGCCGGTACCGCTGGAACGCCGGCATGTTCATCGCCCGCGTCTCCGCGCTCCTCGACTTCCTCGCCGCCGAGGCGCCCGACCTCTTCGCGGGTCTGCGCCGGATCGCGGACGTCTGGGACGCGGGGGAGGGGGCCCGCACGGCCGTCATGGACGAGGTCTGGCCGACCCTCGAGAAGCGGGCGATCGACTACGTCGTCGCCGAACCGGCGGCCGCGGCCGGCCGTGTCGTCGTCGTGCCGGGTGACTTCGGGTGGGACGACGTCGGGGACTTCGACTCGGTCGCGAACCTCCGGCAGCCGGTGCGCGGGGAGCGGACCGGGGTCTTCACGATCGGCGACGGGGTGGAGGTCGTCGACGTCGACGCCTCGGGCGTCGTCATCGCCGGTTTCGACGAACGCCCCGCCCGGGCCCGGGACAAGGTGGTCGCGCTCGTCGGGCTCGACGACGTGGTCGTGGTGGAGACGGACGACGTGCTCCTCGTCGCCGCACGCTCGCACGCACAGGACGTGAAGCGGGCGGTCGAGGCGGCGGAACGCCTCGGACGCACCGACGTGCTCTGACGTCACAGAACGTCATGTGACGGTGTGCGGCACCTACCCTGGTGGGGTGATCACCGACGCCCTCGCTCCCTTCCTCGACGAACTCCTCGCCTTCCGCCGGGACATCCACGCCCACCCCGAGCTGTCCTATGCGGAGACCCGCACGACCGACAGGATTCTCGAACGCCTCGAGGCCGCCGGTCTGGCACCGCGCAGGCTCGAGGGAACGGGCGTCGTCTGCGACATCGGGGTCGGGCCCGTCGCGCTCGGGTTGCGTGCCGACATCGACGCACTGCCCGTCGACGACGAGACCGACACCCCCTTCACCTCGACAGTCCCCGGCGTCGCACATGCGTGCGGGCACGACGTCCACCTCTCCGCTCTCCTCGGGGCGGCGCTCGTGCTCCATCGCATGGACACCGTCGGAGGTGTCCCCGGCGGCCTCGGCGGCCGGGTCCGGGTCGTGTTCCAACCGGCCGAGGAGGTGACCCCCGGCGGGGCGCTCAAGGTCATCGGACAGGGTGTCCTCGACGATGTGCCCCAGGTCTTCGCCCTCCACTGCGATCCGAACGTCGACGTGGGGAAGGTCGGCTCCCGCATCGGGCCCATCACCGCAGCCGGCGATACCCTCGTCATCCGCCTCACCGGGCACGGCGGCCACACCTCGCGTCCCCACCTCACCGAGGACCTCGTGTACGCGCTCGGCAAGCTCGCGACCGATCTGCCCGCCGTGCTCTCGCGGCTCATCGACCCGCGCCACGCGATCTCGCTCGTCTGGGGAGAGATCTCCGCCGGCCATGCCCCGAACGTCGTGCCGAACGAGGGGCTGCTCCAGGGCACCCTCCGCTGCCTCGACACCGCCGGATGGAACCGGGCCGCCGAGGTGCTCCCCGATCTCGTCGAACGCATCGCCGGTCCCTACGGCGTCTCCGTCGACCTCGAACACCGCCGCGGTGTCCCGCCGGTCGTCAACACCGAACCGCAGGTCATGCTCGTCGAGACCGCGGTCCGCGGGGAGCTCGGCCCGGACTCCGTCGAACTCACCCCGCAGTCGATGGGCGGGGAGGACTTCGCGTGGTACCTCACGCACTGCCCGGGCGCGCTCGTGCGCCTCGGGACCCGGACCCCGGGTGGACGCACCTACGACATCCACCAGGGTGACTACCTCGTCGACGAACGGGCGGTGCCGACCGGGGTCCGGGTGTTCGTCGCGACCGCGCTCGCGGCGCTCACCGAACGGTCCGCCGGCACGGTCGCTCCGGTAGGCTGAGGCGCGTGGATCACGAACTCTTTCCGACTCCCGCAGGAGTCCAGGCCGACGACCCGATTCTCCAGCTGCCGAAGGTGTCGCTGCACGACCACCTCGACGGCGGACTCCGCCCCGCGACGATCGTCGAACTCGCCGCCGAGGTGAACCACACGCTGCCGACCACGGACCCGGAGGAACTCCGGACGTGGTTCTCCGCGGCCGCGAACTCCGGTGACCTCGTCCGGTACCTCACGACCTTCGACCACACGATCGCGGTCATGCAGACCGCGCCGGCGCTCGAGCGCGTCGCCCGTGAGTGGGTCCTCGACCAGGTCGCCGACGGCGTCTTCTACGCCGAGGCGCGCTGGGCTCCCGAACAGCACCTCACCGCGGGCCTCACCCTCGACGAGGCCGTGGAGGCCGTCCAGCGAGGGCTCGAGGACGGCATGGCGATCGCCGCGAACGAGGGACGGACGATCCTCACCGGTCAGATCATCACCGCCATGCGCCATGCGGACCGCTCGTCGGAGATCGCGGAGCTCGCGCTGCGCCACCGGGACTCCGGCGTCGTCGGGTTCGACATCGCCGGTGCGGAGAAGGGCTTCCCCGCGACGAACCACAAGGAGGCGTTCGACGCCCTCCACCTCGCCTCGTTCCCCGTCACCATCCACGCCGGGGAGGCCGAGGGCGTGCAGTCGATCCTCGAGGCCGTGCAGGTGTGCCACGCGGAGCGCATCGGCCACGGCGTGCGGATCGTCGAGGACATGGACGTCGTCGACGGGCGCGGCGAACTCGGACGCCTCGCCGCCTGGGTCCTCGACCGGCAGATCCCGCTCGAGGTGTGCCCCTCCTCGAACCTCCAGACCGGTGCCGCCGACACGATCGAGGACCACCCGATCACGGGCCTCAAGGCGCTCGGCTACGCGGTCACGGTGAACCCGGACAACCGCCTCATGTCGGCGACCTCGGTGAGCCGGGAGATGCGCCTCCTCGTGGACCGCGCCGGCTGGGACCAGGCCGACCTCGAATGGGCGACGGTGAACGCGATCAGCAACGCCTTCCTGCCGCTCGACGAACGCGAACGCCTCATCGACGAGGTCGTCATCCCCGGCTTCGCCCGCATCTCGCTGTGATCACCCGGCCGCTCGGACTGTTCGTCGCCGCCGGGGTCGTCGCCCTCGAGGCCCTCGCACTCGCGGTGATCTCCGTCGTGTTCGTCGTCGTCGCGATCGGGGCGGGGAACCTCGGCACCTCGCTCGTGGCACTCGCGGTGATGTTCCTCCTCCTCGGGGTGTGCCTGTTCGGCGTCGCACTCGGGCTGTTCCGGATGCGTCGGTGGGCGCGCCCCGCCTCGGTGGCGTGGCAGGTGCTCATGGTGCTCGGCGGATTCGCCGCCGGGCAGTGGATCGGCGTCGTCGCGATCGTGCTCGCGGCACTCGGTCTCGTGAGCCTCTTCCTGCCGTCGGTCGTCCGCTTCTACGAGGCGAACCTCGGCCGCGAATGACGCCCCGACCGGGCCGGGGACCGTGCGTTCCGACCGGGCCGGGACTCCGCCACGGACCGTGAGTGACCGGACTGTGACAGTGTTCGCCGGGCCCGTGTCCGTGGTCTTTGGAATGATGGACGCATGACTTCGCAACCGGGACCTCCCAACCGGATGCCGCAGCAACCGATGCCCCCGTTCCACGGCGGTCCACCTCCGCACGGTGGCCCCCCGGGGCGCCCGCCGCTGCCGCCGGGCGTCCGGGTCGTGCAGGTGCGACCGCCCGTTCCGGTGGCGCCACCGCTCCCGCCGCGGCGTACGAAGCTCTTCAGCGCGTGGCGCACGGTGAGCCTCGTCGTCCTGTACTCCGCGCTCGGACTCGAACTTCTCATCGGGGGGTGCGCCGTCCTGTTCGGCGGGCTCTTCACCCTCGTCCTCACGCTCAGTTCGCTCGGGTCCGGGGCCTGGCTCCTCACCGTCGTCCCCGTCGTGCTCACGCTCGTCGTGCTCGGGTTCCTCATCTACCTGCCGATCTGCGAGCGCAGGATCCCGTGGTGGACACACGGCCCGCACGCGGGGTTCCAGCTCCTCCTCGCGATCGGCCTCTTCGTCCGCGCTCCGTGGATCGGCGGTTCGTTCATGGGGCTCTTCGGTTCCGGTTCGGGGCGATTCTTCACCGGGTGGGTGATCGTTACCGGGTGCCTCGCACTGCTCGCGATCGCCGGCTCCGCCGGTGCGCTGTTCCTCCGTCGCGCGGACATCGCGGCGAACCCCGAGCACTGGGCGGAGGTGGACCGTCGGGCGGGCGTGTCGAAGGCGTCGAAGGAGCGTGCTGCTTCCGGGCCGTCGGCCGAACCGATTCCCCCGTGGGAGGCCGGACCGCCGCGGGGGCCGGGCGCCGCAGAACCCGACCCCACCGTGTACGACTCGTTCCTCGACCAGAATTTCCCGCACACCAGGAAGTAGGCTGCGTACCTCCCCATGACCGTCCCACCACCACCTTCCGGTCCTCCGCGCGGTCACGTTCCCGGGCCACCACCGCACCCGGGTTCTCGCGCGACGCCGCCGGCTTTCGGACCTCCGCCCGCCCAGCGGTCGTCGACGGTCTTGCTCACCACCGGGCGCGTGTTCTCCTGGACCGCCTTCACGATCTTCACGCTCTATCTCCTCGCCTGTGCGGTGGTGTTCGTCCTCCTGGTCCTGATGGTTGCGGTGTACCCGGAACCTGGGGTGCTCGGGGGCGCGGTATTCGGCTTTATGTTGCTCGTGGTCGGCCTGCCCCCACTGGTCGCCTATGCGGTCGATGCGCTGCTCGGTTACCTCTTCCCCCTACCTCGGGTGGGTTCTCAGTTCGCTCACTCACGCCGTCATCGCTTCCGCAATGATTTTCTGGATGTTCTCCGATGACGAGTCCCTGTGGGTGCGGGTGGTCTTCGCGGTCATGCTGTTCGGGTCCGTCTGCGGACTCACCGGGACGGTACTCGGGGTGATCGATCGTGTGAAGAACGCCGACGCGTATCTGTTCGACCGGTGGCAGAAGAAGGAACGCAAGCGCCTGGCCCGCACGAGGTGACCGGTCCGGTGCGTTTTGTGTCCGGTCGGGAACACCTCCGGTGACGGCGGACAGCCCGGTGCGGACAGGATTGGGGGTGACCACTCCGCAGCGTCCGTTCATCAGGAGGACCATCGTGTTCGTCGGACTCCCGGACCACAGGCGCCCCGTGCGGACGACCACGGGGTTCCTCGTCGTCGACTGGATCCTCTCGGCTCGCTTCCGGTACCTGTCGTGGGTCCTCACGACAGTGGGCGCGGGAGGGTGGACCGTTCTCCTCATGCTCGCGAGCTTCCTCCCCTCCGACGACCCGACCGCCGCGAATTCGTCGGGACTCTTCCGCCTCGTGCTGGTGCTCACGTTCCTCTTCGCAGTCCTCTCCGCGATCGCCACCGTGCTGCTCGTCATCGACCGGCTGAAGTTCCCGGACGTGTGGCGCTACGAGAGGGAACAGCGACGTCGATGACCCCACCACCGCCTGCAGACACCACCGATTGCCGACAAGGAGACCGTTCTGTGCTCGATGACGCCGTGCCCGAGGACCCCACCGTCGGCACACCGTCCGTGAACCCGCTGACCGCTCCCTGCACGGTGACTGTGGACGGGACCCCTGTCGTTCACCTCGCGGGACACTCGGAACACACGGACCGGACACGCGCGCACCGTGGACTCTCCGCGACCGACCATCGGAGCCTGAACACGGATCGGAATACCCGCGTGTTCCACATCGGCCGGCAGGCGGGACTGGTGTGGATCGAAGCCGCGCTCGTCCTCGAGATCGTCGCCGGCCTCGTCGCGGCGGCGCTCGTCTCCCTCCCCCTCGCCGCAACGGTGATCGTGCCGCTCGGGCTCTACGTCGCCTTCGCGCGGTGGGGCAGGCTCCGGGCGACGGCCGTCCTCGCGACGAACGCCGCTGTCCAGAGCGCGCTCGCAGGAGCACTTCTGCTGCTCGGTGCCGCGTACCCCTCGGCACTGTGGCTCTTCCTCCTGCCGACCTCCGCACTCGTGGCCACGGCGCTCGTGATCTTCTGCGGCTGGGCCGATTCCCGGGCGAACCCGGAGACGGCCCGTGCGGAGCGCGCGGAGATCGTGTTCGCGCGGGAGCGGGTACGGGAGCAGCGTGTGCAACGGCGTGCCGAACGGGCCGAGCGGAGCCGTCTGCGGTCCACCGCGCGCGCCGAGGCACTCGACCGGGAGATCACCGAACCCACGCGGATCTACGTGCCCTGAGCCCCCGTGCCCCCCGGACCGGGACGCACCCGCGGAGGACCGGGCCGTTCTCTCAGAGGTAGTCGGCGCAGGCCGTCGAGAGGAAGTCCCCGGCGAAGTTGCCGTCCGAGGACCGCAGGGACCCGGCGGTGAGCTGGATCCCCCACCACACCTCGGGGGAGGAACCCCATTCGGAGCGCAGTTCCTCGTGCGCGCCGGGATCCTCCGCGAGTCGTTCGGCGGCCCCCATGATGTCCTCGTTCGCGCCCTCGGCGGTGCAGCGTTCCTCGGTGCTCGGGCCGCTGAGTTCGAGGTCGGCGTCGATCTCGGTGGACTGCGTCTCGAGGACGAACGCCGATTCCGCGATCTGTTCGACGGAGAAGGTGCCGGTGATCCGGTACCAGGGGCTCGCGGAGTCGTCGAGCCCGTCCTCCGGAACCGTGACGGTGACAGAATCCGGGGTGTCCGGGGTGAGGGGCACCGTTCCGGTGTCGGCGCTCGCGGCTGCCGACCGCAGATGGACGTCGAGGTAGGCGATCCCGTTCCCGGCCGCGGCCTCCTCGAGACCGGCCCACAGCGCATCCTGCTCCTTCGGCCCGCCCGGGCTCGTGTCGACGATCTCGACCTGCGGTTCTCCCTCGGGGGCCGCCTCGACCGAGGGAGCCTCGGCGTTCGTCTCCGCGCCGTCCGGGGTGTCGGCACTCGCGGAGGACCCGGCGGATCCCGGCGCTCCCGCACCGCGTTCGGTGCCCGTCGTGGCACATCCGGACAGGACGAGCGCCCCCGTGAGGAGGAGCGCCGGTGCGAAGGGGAAGTGCGTGCGTCTCATGGCACCAGAGTAGGGGAGCGGCAGGCGGTTCTACGCGAGGAGGGACGCGAGCGCGTCGATCTCCCCGGCGCTGAGGCCGAGCCGGCAGAGCGTCGGCCGCGCGGGATGCGTGCGGAGGAACGCGGAGAGCGCCTCGGCCCGTTCCTGTGACCAGGGTCCGAACTCCTCGGGCGGCATGAAGTGCTCGACCGGATGGCCCGAGGTGCGGTGGTGGTCGTTCACGACGCCGAGGGAGCGCACGTACTCCGTCACGATCACGGGGATCTCCACGCCGGCGAGCTGGAGCAACCAGGACGCGAACAGGCCCGTCCGGTCACGCCCCGCCGAGCAGTGCACGTACACCCCGACGCCGCGGTCCGCGGCGCGGACGAGGACGCGGGCTGCCGCCGCGAGCCGGTCGGGGAAGTGCGCGAGGAGGAACGGGTAGTGCTTCGGATGATTGAGGAACGGCCAGTCGAGTGCCGCGGTGTACTCCTCGAGCGTGAAGTCCTCGATCTGTCCGTCGTGGATCTCGAAGGTGTCCCACAGCGCTTCGTCGGTCACCGGGTCCGACGGCCTCCGGCCGTGTTCCTCCGCGGTCCGCAGGTCGAGCACGATCCCCACCCCGAGGCGCCCCAGGGCCCGCACACCGTCCTCGGTGAGCCGCTCCCGCCGGCCCCCGGCGAACACGGTGCCGGAACGGGTGGGCGCCTCGTTACCGGAGCGGGGGAGCCCGCCGAGGTCGCGCAGGCCGAGCGCGCCGGGGACCGCCGGGAACCGGTCAGTCATCGTGTTCGAAGCCGATCGAGAGGATACGGAGGAGCTCGGTGAGTTTCGAGCGCTGGGCACGGGTGAGATCCGAGAGCAGAGCGGCCTCGTGGACGAGGAGGTCCGCGAGAGCGCCGTCGACCTTCTCCTTCCCGGCCTCCGTGAGCTGGACGAGGATGCCGCGACGGTCGTTCGGATCGGGACGGCGCAGGACGAGCTCGCCGGCGGCGAGGCGGTCGATGCGGTTCGTCATCGTTCCCGAGCTCACCATCATCTCGGCGATGAGCTGCGAGGGGGAGAGCTGGTAGGGCGAGCCGGCGCGGCGGAGGGCCGAGAGGACGTCGAAGGCCCACACCTCGAGGCCGTGCTCCTGGAACGTCGCCTTGCGGGCCAGGTCGAGCTGCCGGGCGAGGCGGGAGACCCGGGAGAGGACCTCCATCGGGGCGACGTCGAGATCCGGGCGCTCGTGGCGCCACGCGGCTACGATCCGGTCGACCTCGTCCATGCGCTCATGATACGTCGTCATCAAGATACTGCGCATCAAGATTCTTGATCGGAACGCCGCAGTTCGGGGACCGAGCGGTCCCCTCCCGAGGCGCGGAACCGTTCCTTCTCTACGCCTCGTCGAATATTCCTCGGGGCCATTCCGGTCTAGGCTGTGGCACGACCGCAAGGTTCTCCAGTTCACACATACGCGGACGAAAAGGAAGATTCGTGGATCTTTTCGAGTATCAGGCCCGTGACCTCTTCGAGAAGCACGGCGTGCCCGTGCTCAAGGGAAAGGTTGCCGTCACCCCCGAGGAAGCCGAAGCAGCAGCGACCGAACTCGGCGGTGGCACCGTCGTCGTCAAGGCACAGGTGAAGATCGGCGGCCGCGGCAAGGCCGGCGGTGTCAAGCTCGCCAAGTCCCCGGCAGAGGCCAAGGAGAAGGCCGAGGAGATCCTCGGTCTCGACATCAAGGGGCACATCACCCGCAAGGTCATGATCGCCGAGGGTGCGGACATCGCCGAGGAGTTCTACTTCTCGATCCTGCTCGACCGCGCGAACCGTACCTACCTCGCGATGTGTTCGGTCGAGGGCGGTATGGACATCGAGACCCTCGCCGTCGAGCGCCCCGAGGCCCTCGCGAAGGTCGAGGTCAACGCGCTCACCGGCATCGACGAGGCGAAGGCCAAGGAGATCGTCGACGCGGCCGGCTTCGAGGCGGAGACCGGCGCCGCCGTGGCTCCCGTCCTCCAGCAGCTGTGGACCGTCTTCAAGGAGGAGGACGCCTCCCTCGTCGAGGTGAACCCCCTCGTCAAGACCGGCGACGGTTCCATCCTGGCGCTCGACGGCAAGGTCTCGCTCGACGAGAACGCCTCCTTCCGTCACGCCGACCACGAGGACCTGCGCGACATCGAGGCGGAGAACCCGCTCGAGCTCAAGGCGAAGCAGCTCGACCTCAACTACGTGAAGCTCGACGGCCAGGTGGGCATCATCGGTAACGGTGCCGGCCTCGTGATGTCGACCCTCGACGTCGTTGCCTACGCCGGGGAGAACCACGGCGGCGTGAAGCCCGCGAACTTCCTCGACATCGGCGGTGGCGCCAACGCCGAGGTCATGGCCAACGGCCTCGACGTCATCCTCGGGGACGAGCAGGTCAAGAGCGTCTTCGTCAACGTCTTCGGTGGCATCACCGCGTGCGACGAGGTCGCCAAGGGCATCGTCAAGGCCCTCGAGATCCTCGGTGACGCCGCCACCAAGCCGCTCGTCGTCCGCCTCGACGGCAACGCCGTCGAAGAGGGACGTGCGATCCTCAAGGACGCCGCACACCCGCTCGTCACCCTCATGGACACCATGGACGGTGGCGCGGACAAGGCCGCCGAGCTGGCGGGCGCCTGACCCTCCCTGGACTGACAAGAGAACTTCGAAAGGTTCACAGAACAATGGCAATTTTCCTCACCCAGGACTCGAAGATCATCGTCCAGGGCATCACCGGCGGTGAAGGCACCAAGCACACCGCCCGCATGCTCGCCGCAGGTTCCCAGGTCGTCGGCGGCGTGAACGCACGCAAGGCCGGCACCACCGTCTCCCACACCGACAAGGACGGAAACGCCGTCGAGCTCCCCGTCTTCGGTTCCGTCTCCGAGGCCATGGAGAAGTCCCGTGCCGACGTGTCCGTGGCGTTCGTGCCGCCGGCCTTCGCGAAGGACGCCGCGATCGAGGCGATCGACGCCGGGATCGGCCTCCTCGTCATCATCACCGAGGGCATCCCGGTGCAGGACTCCGCCGCGATCTGGGCACACGCCTGCGAGACCGGCAACAAGACTCGCATCATCGGTCCCAACTGCCCGGGCATCATCTCCCCGGAGGCCTCGCTCGCCGGCATCATCCCGGCGACGATCACCGGCAAGGGCAAGCTCGGCCTCGTCTCGAAGTCCGGCACGCTCACCTACCAGATGATGTACGAGCTCCGTGACCTCGGCTTCTCGACCGCGATCGGCATCGGCGGTGACCCGATCATCGGCACCACGCACATCGACGCGCTCGAGGCGTTCGAGGCCGACCCGGAGACCGAGGCCATCGTCATGATCGGTGAGATCGGTGGCGACGCCGAGGAGCGTGCCGCCGAGTTCATCAAGGCGAACGTGACGAAGCCGGTCGTCGGCTACGTCGCAGGCTTCACCGCACCCGAGGGCAAGACCATGGGTCACGCCGGCGCGATCGTGTCCGGTTCCGCCGGCACCGCCCAGGCGAAGAAGGAGGCCCTCGAGGCCGCCGGCGTCAAGGTCGGCAAGACCCCGACCGAGACCGCGCAGCTCATGCGCGAGCTCCTCGGCGCCTGAGGTCCCGTTCCACGCGGAAGGCCCCGTACTGCTTCGGCAGTGCGGGGCCTTCCTGCATCCGCGGGAGAACACCCGGGGGAGTTCGGGGGAGCCCGGAGGCTCAGGAGAGCTCGGGAGTGCTCAGGCGGGAGCCTTCACGGAGACGACGGGCGCCTCGGCGGCGAGGATGATGCGCTGGGCGGTCGAGCCCATGATGAGCTTGCCGACGGGGGAGCGACGGCGCGAGCCGATGACGATCATCCGGGTGCCGGGATCCGCCGTGGCGGCGTCGACGAGTTCGTCGACGGCGTCCTTGCCCCGGAGGTACTGCGAGAGTTCGAAGTCGACGCCGGTGGCCTCGAGTCGGGCGCGGACCTCCGCGAGGCCCTCTGCGTTGCACAGTCCCTTCTCGTCGACCGAGCGGCCCTCGCCGATCCCGGCATTGATGACGTGGAGTCGGTCCCCGTGCGCGCGGGCCTCGGAGATACCGAACTCCAGGGCGGCGTCGCCCTCGGGACTGGGGGTGTATCCGACGAGGATCGTCATTGGTCCTGCCTTTCGGTGGGTGGGGTTTCCGGTCGTGATGCACCTGTGGAGCCACGGGGAATCGTGGCTGGTGAGGAGTCGTGGGCCAGTCTACGTAGACTTTGCCCATGCCTGCCTCCCTGCTGCCCGATCCGGGCGTTCTCGACACCCTTCAGACGGAGATCCGTGCAAGTGGAGGGGAGCACGCCCGGTGGCCGCAGGGTTTCCCCCTCGGCCGGATCACCCAGGAGTACCTCGTCGGTCGGGCACTCGGCGTGCTCGACGTGTCGGGGCGCGTGGTGGCGGGCGGCGGCGAGGGCGGACCGTCGCCGGCCGCGCCGGCCGCCGGCCCGTCGGGGAGCACGACCGGGGCGCATCCACTTCCGGTCCTCGTCGTCGACGACACGGAGGCCGGGGAACTCCTCCTCGCGGTGGACTCCGCGGCGCGGGCCGCCGGACTCACCCGCCCCGTGCTCACCTACAACGATTCCTTCGCCGTCGAACCGGCAGAGCACGCGCTCCCGGGACGGACCGCGGACGCCGGGGCCGGGGTCGGTGCGCCCGAGGACGACGAGGAGCGCGAGGGCCCTTTCCGCGTCGTCATGGCGGCACCGAAGGCGGTCGCCGCGCTCGAGGAGTACCTGCTCGACCTCGCGGACGTCACGACCGAGATCGTCCTCGTCGGTCGCGAGAAGCACATGGGACCGGGCCTCCGAGAGGCCCTCGCGAAATTCTTCTCCCGGGTCGACGTGACTCCCGGCGTCGGGAAATCGCGGATCCTCGTCGGGACCGGGCCCGTGCCGGCAGGGGAACGCGGATACGTCCAGGGGTTCCCGCGCGCCGGGACGCTCCCCTCGCCGGCCCCGGGCGTCCCGGAGCTGCCGGTGCGCGCCCACGGCGCGTGCTTCGGCGGGATCAAGAAGGACCCGGGCACCACCGCCCTCGTGAGGGCGCTCGCCGCCCGTACCGCCGAGGCGCCCGCCGGGTCCGTCCTCGACCTCGGCTGTGGCAACGGCTGGCTCCTCGCCTGCGCCGGTCATCTCCTCCCGACGGCGCACCTCACCGGGGTCGACGTGTCCCGGGCAGCCGTCGCCTCGGCGCGGGAGACGCTCGCGGCGGCGTTCGGCGAGGAGGTGTTCGCCACGGGCACGGTCGGTGCCGAGGAGAGCGCGACGGACGACGGGGGCGCGACGGCCGACGGGACCGGGCGGGCGGCGGTGCAGCTGTCCGATGCCGGCGAGGAGCTCCCCGCGGAGGCGTACGACCTCGTCCTCCTCAACCCGCCGTTCCACGAGGGAGCGGCGCTGGGACTCACGACCGCCCACCGGATGATCACGAACGCGTACCGGGTGCTGGAGCCCGGCGGGCGCCTCGTGTGCGTGTTCAACTCGCTGTTGCGCCATCGCACCGCCATCGAGGACGCGTTCGGTGCCGACCGTGTCGAGCAGTGGTCGCGCGATACCCGGTTCACCGTGGTGAGCGCGGTGAAGGCGGGCTGAACCCGCGCCGGAGTCCCTCAGCGTGAGTCGTGGAGCACCCTCCCACCGGCGACGACGAGTGACCGCTCGGGCGTGCGGACGAGGGCGTCCATGGGGTTCTGGGCGTCGAGGAGGACGAGGTCCGCGGGTGCTCCGACGACGAGGTCGTGCACCTCGCGGCCGACGGCCCATCCCGCGTCCGCGGTCGCGACGCGCACGATGTCGAGGAGGTCGGCGTCGCGCGGCAGGTGCGAGGCCCGCGCGAACTGCCACGCGATCCCGAGCGTGTCCCCGGTCCCGAACGGGGCCCAGAGGTCACGCACGCCGTCGGTGCCGAAGCCGAGGCGGACACCGGCGGCCCGGAGCTCTGCGAGCGGCAGCTGCTCCGGGTGCCTGAGAGGAGCGACGGTCGTCATCGACACCCCGAGATCGGCCATCCGCCGGAGGAGCCCGGCGCGCCGGGCCGGTTCGACCTGCGCGACCGCGAAACCGTGGGCGAGGTTGACCCGCCCGAGAAGGTCCCGGTGCTCGATCCCGTCGAGGAGGAGCTCGATCTGGAAGGCACCGAGTTCGCGCGGGTCGTGGAGATGGATGTCCACCCCGGCACCGGTGTGTGCGGCGAGTCCGAGGATCGCGTCGATCTGTCCGACGGGGTCCCGGTCGATCGTCGCCGGATCGATCCCACCGATGTGGTCGGCCCCGGCGGCGACCGCCTGCTCGAGCAGATCGAGGACGCCGGGGCGACGGAGCACCCCGTCCTGCGGGAACGCGACGATCTGGGTACCGAGGGCTCCCTCGTACTCCGCGAACACCTCACGGACGACCTCGACACCGCGCAGGCCCACGCCCGGGTCGACGTCGACATGCGTGCGGATCGCCGTCGTGCCGCAGCGGACCATCTGCGCGAGGAGGCCACGGACGGAATCCGGGTCGGGGATACCGAGGGCGTCGCGCCGGGCCCGTTCGTGCGCGATGCGCCCCGGCGTCGTCATCACCCCGCCGTAGCCCTCCCACTCCTTACCCCACCACGTCTTGTCGACGTGCGCGTGCGCGTTCACGATGCCGGGAAGCGCGAGCAGACCGCGGCCGTCGACGACGGTCGGGGAGGCGGATGTTACGGCCGGCGACGCGGGGCCGGGAGCGCGGGGCGCCTCGGCGGGCGAGGTGCAGTGGTCCGACGGCGCGGTGGGCGTCACCGCGGTGATGAGGCCCGCGGTGATGTGGACGTCGACGGGGGAATCTCCCCACGGGCGGACGTTCCGGACGACGAGGTCGGCGGGGGAGGGCGCGGAGGCGGGCTGTGCCGAGCTCGGCGTGGAGCCGGACGGAACCGACGAGGACGGGGATGTGGGGGAGTGCGGGGTTGTCATGCGCCACAGCATGACAGATCCCGGTGATCGGGTGGGGCTGCGTGTCAGGTGCGGGGGACGGTGACGACCCAGAGGAACTCGACGACCTCGCCGGCGGGGCCGAAGACGACCGGTTCGCGGCTCGTGACCCGTGCGGATTCGCCCGCTCGGACCTCGAAGGGGCGGGTCGGTTGCCCGACCGCGAGTGTGCCGAGGTCGACGTGCACGATCGAGTCCGCAGCGGCGCTCTCGACGTTCGTCCGGTAGCCGTCGCCGGCGAGGATGCGCCACTTCCACAGTTCGACGGAGACGGAGTCCGTCTCGGTTGCCTTGAGCAGGTAGCCCCAGCTGCCGCGGTCGGTCGACCACACCGCGACGCCTTCGGGGGAGGGACTGCCGGAGAGTTCGACGAGTCCGGCGAAGGTCGTGCCGAGTGCGGAGGCGATCCGGTCGACGGTCCCGAGGCTCGGATTCGCCTTCCCCTGTTCGATCTCCGTGAGCATGCGTCGACTCACACCGCTGCGTTCGGCGAGGCGGACCACCGTGAGATCGGCGTGCGTGCGGAGTGCGCGGATCCGCTGCCCCACCTGCACCGCGACCTCCGGTCGGATCCGTTCCGACATGTGTCCACCTCCGTTCCGTGCCCGTCCTGTTCCCCGGGTGCGCGAGTCCTGCTTCCGGATCCGTTCGTCCGGGATTCGTGCGTCCGGGGTCCTGCCTCCTGAGAAGGGAGAACGGGCGGGTCAAGACTATCGGTGGATGGACGCGCTGCACGTCGCGTGTGAGCACTATAGTGCTCACCATGACGTCCGAATCCGGTCCGGCCACCCCTCCCGGCCCCACCGCCTCCACTCCCGAGGCGCCCCTTGCCGTACCCACTGTCCCGCCTCTGCCACGCGGGCCGCTCGTCCGGTGGTGGGCGGGATTCGCCGTCTTCGGCGTCCCGCAGGCCGCGGGGCCCATCGCGTTCGCTCTCCTCGCACTGCCGCTCACCGGGAGCGCGGAGTCCGGGGCGGCACTCGTCTTCGCGATGACGGCGGCGCAGGTCGTCGGTGCCGTTCCGGTCGCCCGGTTCGGCCGTCGCTTCGATGCCGTGCGGTACCTCCGGGCCCTCATCGGGATCCGTGCGTTCGCCCTCGTGGGGCTCACTCTCCTCGCTGTCGCTGGTGTGCCCTTCGGTTGGTGGTTCGGTGCGGTCGTCCTCGCAGGGGTCGTGAACGGTGCGGCCTACGGGTATCAGCGCATGCTGCTCAATCGTCTCGTTCGCCCGGCGGGGTTGCCCCGGGCGCTCGGGATCGCGGCCACGCTCAACGAGATCACGTTCGCCACCTCGCCGGTGCTCGCATCGGCGCTCGGTGCGGTGTCGCCGGTGTGGGCGATGGTCGTGATGATCGTCCTCGGGTTCGGGCCGATGGTCCTCATGCCCTCGGTGAGTGGGGCGTCTGCTGGGGCGCGGGTGGGGGACGGGGACGCCGCGGAAGGCGAGGCGGATGCGGGGGCGCGGGGCGCCTCGGCGGGCGAGGACGGCGGCACCGGAGGTACGGGCGGGACGAGCCGGGTGCCGGCCGTCGTCCTGTTGTGGCTCGTGTGCGCGGCGGCGAGCAATGCGGCCGCCGCGATCGTCGAGGTGGGGGCGGTGGCGTTCGCGCTCGCGTTCGGGCTGGGCGCCGGATGGGCCTTCGTGTTCGGGCTGGTGCTGTGCGTCGGATCGGTGCTCGGCGGTATGTGGGTGAGCATGCGGAACCGGCGGCCGAGCGCGGCGGGGGTCGTCGTGTTCTTCGCGCTCACGGGGCTCGGAAATGTGCTCGCGCTGTTCGGAGGGCATCTGCTCGTCACCCTCGCGGGTGCGGCGCTCATCGGGGTCTATCTGCCCCAGCTGCAGACGTACTTCTCGCTCGTCGTCGACGATCTCTCCCCGGAGGATCGGCGGGCGGAGTTGTTCTCCCTGCTGCGCACGGCCGGCTCGGTCGGGATCATCGTCGTGAGTGGATCGATCGCGTTGTGGGGTCTGCACGCGGCCATGACCGTGAGTCTTGTGCTCGTCGTCGTCGCGATCGGCCTCACGGCGTGGAATGCGCTCCGCACGCGCGGGGACGGGCCGGTGCGGGCGCGCATACGCGTGTGAGGGCGTATGGCGTGATGCCGGTGGGGAGGGAGCACGTCGGTGCTCGCGAGTACGGGCGGGAGTCGGGGTCGGGTCGGCGTCGACTGTGCGATTGTCGGTGGGTGCCGACGTTCGTGTCGCGATCGGCTGCTGGGATTCCGTGAATCTGCGCATTCAATGGCGATCTCAACGCGGTGTCAGCAGGGAATCGTGATCTCGACGAGGGATCGGAACGCCTGCGCGGCAGCAGCCATCCCGGGCAATGCGAAACGAGCCATCCCGGGCAATGCGAAACGGANCCCTTTTCCTGCGGGTGCGCCCTCTGGGGATCGAACCCAGGACCCACTGATTAAGAGTCAGTTGCTCTGCCAGCTGAGCTAAAGGCGCGTGTTGTTTCGCTCGTTTCCTCGCTTGCAACGAGAAATAACTATACATGGGTCGACGGGGTGCGCAAACTCGGAAAGCCGGTTTTCGGCCGTTTGTGGCACACCTCACCGGTGCGCTCGCGTGAGTCGCCCTTTGCGAGCCTGTCACCAGGGAAAACGTTGCGCGTGGCGCGGGTCTCATCGTGCTCGCCCGTCCGTGCGCTGGGTCGTTCCGGGTGCCTCGGGAGGCGGTGGGGACGACGAACCCGAGGCGAATGGAAGGTACGTCACAGGACGTCCGTCATTCACCTCGGGTTCGTCGAACGTTCGCGGGTGACGGGGGATGCCTCGGTGGTGCCGCATCGGGAAAGCTGCTCCCCGATGTTCCGCCGACGCGCTCATCAGAGGTACAGGCCGGTGGACTCCGACTCGACGGGTTCCTGCACGGCGTGGACGTCGCGTTCACGCAGGAGGGTGAGGGTGGTGCCCTCGAGTTCGACCTCGGCTCGCTCGTCGGGATCGAAGAGGACGAGATCGCCGAGCGCGACCTGCCGGACGTGCGGGCCCGCCGCGACGACAGCGCCCCAGGCGAGGCGTTTGCCGACCGCCGCCGTCGCGGGGATGACGATCCCGGCGGCGGACTTCCGTTCGCCGGCGGCCTGATCGGGCTCGACGAGGATGCGGTCGTGCAGCATACGGATCGGGAGTTCTCTCTTCTTCTCGCTCACCCGGTCATTATCCCGCAGTGGTGTGGAGGTGCCGCAGCCCCGAACCCGGCCGGGACGAGACGGGCCACAGTGGGGCGGCGCACATCCCCTGAATGCACGAAGCCCGCCCGGACCGTGGGTCCGAGCGGGCCGTGAGGCATGCGTGAGGTTTACTTGCGTCCCTTGAGGACGAGCGCGAGGGCGACGCCGGTGACAGCGAGGACGACTCCGCCCATGAGGGCCAGGTTCGTCGTCCGCAGTTCACCGGTCGGGGAGACGACGGTGCCCTTCGCCTTCTCGACCGCCTGGGCCGAGAGGGTCTTGGGGTGCACGCGCTGGACGAGCTCCTCGAGGTTGGCGGCCAGACGCTGTTCGCGCAGTCGGATGGACTCCGCCAGCTGGTCCTTGCTGGCCTTGTCGACGGTCACGTCCGAGGTGTACACGATGCTGGTCATATGAGGGTCCTCACTGTCATTCGCTGCAGCCTGTTCGCGACCGAGCTTACCGTCTCACCGGGGGATAGGGTGGTGGGGCACCGCAGAGGATCAGCACCCGACGGAAGGACGACCTCCATGCCCCGCTTCGAGGTGGGCGACACCGCTCCCGACTTCACCCTCCCGGACTCCACCGGAACCCCGGTGTCCCTGTCCGACTACCGCGGTTCCCGCGTGGTCGTCTACTTCTACCCGGCGGCGATGACCCCCGGGTGCACGACCGAGGCGTGCGACTTCCGCGACTCCCTCTCGGCTCTCGCCGCAAGCGGTGTGAAGGTGCTCGGCATCAGCCCGGACTCCCCGGAGAAGCTCGCGAAGTTCATCGAGAAGGAGGGACTGAACTTCCCGCTCCTGTCCGACGCCGACAAGCAGGTCATGACCGCCTGGGGCGCATTCGGGGAGAAGAAGAACTACGGCAAGATCGTCCAGGGCGTCATCCGTTCGACGCTCGTGATCGACCCCGAGGGCGTCGTCGAGATCGCGATGTACAACGTCAAGGCCACCGGCCACGTCGCGCGGATCCGGAAGAAGCTCGGCATCGACGACTGAGGGATGCCCCCTCCCCACCACCGAGGTGCCCCGCGCCCACCGGTGCCCGTCCCTCGCCCGGCCCCGCGCCTCGGTTCGGGGCCGGCCCCGTCGAGCCGATAGCATGGTGGGGTTCGCGCGAGTGGCGGAATAGGTAGACGCGCTGGATTTAGGTTCCAGTGTCTTCGGACGTAGGGGTTCAAGTCCCCTCTCGCGTACGCGTGTGATGAGTCGGGTCATCGCCTGCAGATGAGTCGGTACATCATCGACACGAAGGTCCGGAACCCGTTGGTTCCGGACCTTCGTCATTCACCGGCGACGGATGCGGTGCCCTCACCATGCGCAGTCGTCATCCGGTCGTGCCGAGTGACATGCATCGTCTCGAGTTGCACGCACGTAACCGAGCACGTTGCCGCCAACTCGAGATGGAACTGATAACGCGTGAGCACGGGGGCGTCAACGATGTCGGTCCGCCGGAGCGATTCAGGGGCGGCGGCGCAGTGTCACCCAGCCGACGACGCCGAGGGCCGCGACGCCGATACCGATGAGCGTCGGGATCGCCCACGACATCCCGGGGCCGTCGAGCGGCCTGGTCGACGTCGACACGTCCTCACCGTTGCCGGTCTCGAGGAAGGCGTCGTCGCCCGCACTGCTGTCGCCCGATGTTGGCTCGTCCTCGCCCGAGGCGCCCGTTGCCGTCGGGTCGGCTCCCGTGGCGGTGATGACGTCGTCGTCCGACCCGAACACGTCACCGGGGGCCTGTGGAACCGGGTCCGCGTAGTTCTCGGCGGACGGCACGCCGTCCTCCTCCAGGCCGGTGCCCGGCAGGAAGAAATCGGATCCGTCGTCGCCGGCCTGGCTGTCGATGTCGTTCGACGGGTCCGAGGTCGCTTCCTCCGTGGCACCGTCAGTGGGGGCGTCGGTGGGTGCGGGAATCCCGGCGGTCTCGCCAGTGTCGCTACCGTCCAGGCTGCTCGGTGGTACCTCGTTCTCAGCGGAAGTGCCGTCTCCCGTTGACGCGCCAGTTTCTTCGTCCGTAACGTCCGAGCCCCCGGACTCTTCCGGACCGTCGGTTTCTTCAGCACCGCCGGGCTCTTCTGGAGCATCTGTCTCTTCTGGATACCCGGGTGCTTCGGAGTCGTCTGATCCGCCCGGAATCTCAGTTTCTTGAGGTGCCTCGGGCTCCGGCGGGCCCGCAGTGAGATCGGGGCCGGTCACGGTGATGGAGGCCGAATACTCATGGCCGTCCGCAGCAGTCACGATGTAAGTCGCGGACGCCGTGCCAGCGAAGGTCTCCGGGTTCGCATCGAATCGAATCTGCTGATCACGGGTTTGGTAGTTGTACTCGAATACGAACGTGCCTGCGGGAGTGTCGAGAGGCTCGCGTTCTCCTGCCGCCTCGAGACGCACCCGGTGACGCTGTTCCTCCGGATCGAACTCGTCGTTCGCGAGCATCTCGATGACGACCGAGGTCTCACCCGCGGGGATCTCCGCGGAGTCGTCGTGGAGGACGACGCGAGGCTCCTCGACCTCGACCGTGAGGGTCGCTGCGTTCGACTGCTCGCCCTCGGAATTCGTGATGACGAACTGTACCGACGCCGTGCCGGTGAATCCGTCCTCCGCGGAGAAGGAGACGGTCTCGTCGTCTTCGACGGTGAAGGTCCCCCCGACAGGGTCGCCCACGAGCCCGACTTCCGCGTTCTCGTCCCCGTTGGTGAGGACGTCGATGCCGTGCACGTCTCCCTCGAACGCGGACGACTCGTCCGAAGCGACATCGCGGGCCACCGGGGTTGCGTACTCCCCGTCGTCGCCTTCGTCCTCGGTCGGTGTGGGTGTCGGTTCCGTCGCTGGTGCGGTCGGCTCGGCCGACGGATCCGTGGTCGCGCCGGGAGTCGGGGTCGCATCGGGTTCGCCGCCGGGCGCCGTGCCCGGAGTGCTCGCGGCCGTGGGACCGGTGGCGGGCGCGGACGTTGCGGAGTCGGGTCCCGTGGCGCCGGGCGCAGCTGCCGGTACCGTCGTGGAATCGGGCGCGGGCGCCTCGGCCGCGGGACCCGAGGTGGTCGCGGAGTGGTCCTGTGTGCCGTAGGTGCGGGGCGCCTCGGCGGATTCCGCTGCGGTGGACTCCGTGGGGGAAGGGGTGGCCGACGGCGACGCCGTCGTGGTGGCGGTCTCCGTGGGCGTGGCCGTTGCGGTCGGAGTGGCGGTGCTGTCGAAGATCGGGGATCCCGCGATCGTCGGCTCCGTCGTGTGGGCGACTGCCGCGGAGGCCGCGATCGGCGCGGCACAGACCGCGAGCGCGAGCACACCGGAGGCGAGAGCACGACCGGTGAGCGCCTGTCGGCCGGTGGAAAGGGACTGGGACGGATTAGGCACGGAATTCCTCGGGAACGGTTCGGGCGGCCACGGCACGAGAAGTGCCGGGTGCACAGATCTCCACGGGCCAGCCTACGGCACGGGCCCATGCGGGGCCGCACGGTGCGGGACCGGGCGCGGCGGTACGTGCGGGAACGGGAACAGTGGTCACTGTTCGGCCGCGAACGCCGTCACCCGGTCGGCGCTCCGGCGCACGATCGCGAACGATCCGACCTCCTCGGATCCGGGAGCGCCTGCCGAGGGCACCGCCTCGGGGGCGCTCCCGGTGCCGGCCGGATCCGCGAGCGGGGACCCCTCGCCCGTGACCGCGAGGACGTTCGTACCGCTCGTGTAGGCGGTGTCGCCCACGACGAGGACCGCGGTGTCGCCCCGGACGGCCGGTGCCACGTTGCCCCGTGGTTCCGAGAACTGGAGGCCGTCCTCGTCCCCGTTGCGCACGAGTGCGCCGGTCTCCATCGAGTAGAGGTACGGGCCGATGACGGCGAGCCGGTAGCCCTGCCCCCGGACCCAGTTGGCATCGCCGACGGCGTCCGTGCTCGTCGACAACTGCGAGGTGATCCTGCCGTCGGTGAGCGAGTGGACGACGAGTTGCACCCGATGCCCGGAGTTCGCCGAGGCGCCCGGCTCGCCCCACAGGGTCACGACCTTGCCGTACCCGGCGGTCACCCAGCGGATGATCTCGAGGTTCTCCGCGGGCTGTTCGAGGTCGACACGCCGCGACTCGTTCGAGTGGATCTGGGTGACGGTGACCGGCCCGGCCCACTGGGCGGAGATGAGATGGTCGCCGTCGATCGCCATCGGGGTGGCGCCCGGTTCCGGGGTCGGGATGTCGGCGAGCCCGCCCCGCGCGAAGGTCTTGAGGCTGTTTCCCTGCTTCACGAGGACACTCGTGCCGGCGCTCGAGATCCGCACGTCCGGCGGCAGCTCGTAGTCGACGGGGGTGGTCTCGCCGTCGAACAGTGCCTGCGCGGTGTTCCCGTAACGCCACAGGAGCGCGTGCTCGCCGTCGATCGTCGTGTCGACCGCGAAGCTGAGTGCCCCGTCGATCGGACCTTCGTACCGCAACCCGCCCGTTGCCGGATCGAGGACGCGCAGGGTGTTCCCGTCGACGACGAGAACACCGCGGTCCGTCGCCGTCACCGAGGCGGTCTGCGGTACCTCGGCCTCCCACGCGGGCGACTCCGAGAACCCGGGGACGGCCGCAGGCGAGTCGGCCGCTTCGAGGGCGTCCTGGGTGACTGCGCCGGCCTCCGCCGGGATGCTCTCGGGGCCTGATTCGGGGGCGCCGATGAACTCCCGGACGTTCGGCACGAACCATGCGACGCAGGCGGCTACGAGCAGGCCCGCGAGGACGACCGTCGGCACCGTGAGCCCACTGAACGCACCGCGCCGACGGGGCTTCGCCGGAGCCGGTTCCGGCACCGGGGCGTGCGGTGCCGCCGCCGGGGG
>NZ_BAAANO010000020.1:242336-244110 GCF_039529845.1 Brevibacterium samyangense
CGCGGGGGGGAACGCCGCCGAGGCGCCCTGTGCCTCGCGTGCCGCGGCCGCCTCCCGCGCCGCCATCGCCTCGGCGGGAGTGCCGGTCGGAGCGACGGGCCCCGAGTACGGGGTGCCGGGAGCCGTCGACGGGCGGGGGTGGGACTGGCCTGCGGGAGCGTTCGCCTCTGTGGACCCAGGGGCGACGGTGGCGGGGGAACCCGGGGCGGGGTCGGTGCCCCGTACGGAGGTCGATGAGGACGTGTTCGGTGCGGGTGTGTTCGCCTCGGGCGAGGTCGCTTCCGGCGCGTTGGCCTCGGGCGAACTCGGTCCGGTGCCGCTGGGCGCCTCGGCCGGGCGCGGGGGAGCGGCGGGGAATGACGTGTCGAAGCCGATGTCGGGTTCTGCGGAGTCGTCGGATCGCGGGTCCGGAGTCGGAGGCATCCCGGGGCTCGGTGGGGTCGGCGTCGAGGGCGCGGTGTCGGGCGAACCCGGGCCGGCGGTGGGCCTGTGGGCCTGTGGCGGGTGCGCGGAGGAGTCCGGCGTCGAGAAGTGCTGTGCGGGGGCTCCTCCGGACGTTGCCTCTCGGTCCGGCCGTTCCGGCGACTGCTGCGCGGACGGCAGCACGCGTCCGGTCGCATCGATCGCGAGTTTGCGCTCCACCGGGCCGTCCTGGACGTGTGCCTCGATATCTGTCTGCTGCGCGCGGGCGAAGTACGCGAGGCGGGACAGGGCGTCGCCGAGGTCGGGGTGATGGGTGGACGTGCCTCCGTACACGAGTTCGACCGACTTGTCGTCGGCGACTTTGAGGAGAGCTGCGGCCATGAGTGAACCCCGAGGTGGACGATACGGATCGGCTCAAGTGTACGAGCCGGGGAGGACGGCACGGGCCCACCAGGGCCTCGTTCCGAGATCGCATCGCGCCGGGTGTGGGTCGCGTCGAGGGAAAGGTGAGGGGACGGTGAGGTGGGTGCGGGAGTGGCGGCGTGCGGGAAAAGCAGCGTGCGGAAGGGCGGGAGTCGCGGAGGGGCGGGGAGCGGAAGGGCAGGAGTCGCGGAGGTGCAGCGGGAGCGGTGGAAGGCCGCTTTCGTCTGTGATGCGCATTACGGCGCCCGGGTTTGTTCCGGGCGCGGGAATCGGTCTAGGATTGTCAGCGCTGCGAAAAACGCCAGCGGGTCCTCCGGGGTAGAGATACCCACGCGGTTCCGGTAACGATTTTCGCTTCCTTGGTGCCCATAGCTCAGTCGGTAGAGCACCGCGTTGTGGTCGCGGGGGTCGCGGGTTCAAGTCCCGTTGGGCACCCCGCATGGGAGAGGTTCAAACCCTCGACAAGAGTCTCCACTCTTCGTCCGGGTTGAACCTCTCCCTTCTTTTTCGCTTCGGCCGCCCAGCTCAGGGCGTTCATCTGCTCCTCGGTGTCGCAGAGTGATCCGAAGGGTCGCTCGTACTCGACCCGCACATCTCCTTCTTTCTCGATGAAGATCCGATGGAAGAACGCCTGGTTACACAACCTCCGGTTTGCGTCGTCGGCGCGTTGGTACACACTGACGATGTTGGCGAGCAGTCCGAGCGAATCATCGAGGTTCGCCCGTGCTGACGCATATTCGTTGTGATGCGCTTCAAGTCGGTGTTGAATGTCCCCGATCTGGTTCGCGATGCGATCTTGCTCTTGCTTCAACAGGTCGATCGGCACCGCCCCCGCGTAGTGGGCTTGCAACAGTTTCATGGCTCTTCGCAGTTGAGGGTGTAGCGAGGTAGTCGGCTCGGCCGGCGTGCCGTTGAGAGGAAAGACGTC
>NZ_BAAANO010000021.1:0-21572 GCF_039529845.1 Brevibacterium samyangense
ACGAAGTGAAACGAAAAGAAGAGGGGAACGAACGAAGAGAGAAAGCGTGAGGAGAGAATCCGTGAAGACCGTGGGGACAACGCCCGGCGGCCGGCGAGGGGAAGGGAGGCTCGCAGCCTCCACCAATTAGAACGTAAATCGATTCTAGTAGCCGAACAGTCACACGGATAGCCCTTGGGTCCCGTTTTACCAAGATTGTGGATAAGTATTTTCTGTCCACACGATCCGGCACCGAGGACGCCGCTTCACCGGCGAGTTCCGGCCCTGGACGACCCTCGCGACAATGGTCCCAGGAGGCACGGACACGATCTCGGAGGCAGCTCGCCGAGCAAACACCTCGGGCTGACGATTCCGGGACTCCAAACGTCGTCGACGCGGAGCACGCACCCAGGGGCCCGGCGAACGAACCTCCCGAGCAACCCCGGCAGGCGCCCCGACCGATCAGGCCACCCCGATCAGGCCACCCCGATCAGGCCACCCCGATCAGCCCAAGCCGATCACAACTCGCGGACCCGACCCGCCTCGACGTGCCAGCGCCGATCGAGGCGGACGGTTTCGAGCATCCGCCGGTCGTGGGTGACGAGCAGGAGCGCGCCTTCGTAGGTCTCGAGCGCCTGTTCGATCTGTTCGATCGCCTCGAGGTCGAGGTGGTTCGTCGGCTCGTCGAGCACGAGGAGGTTTACCCCGCGCGCCTGGAGCAACGCCATGCCGGCCCGCGTCCGTTCACCCGGCGAGAGTTCACCCACCGGCCGGTTCACGTGATCGGCCTTGAGTGCGAACTTCGAGAGGAGGGTGCGGACCTCGCCACTGGAGTACTCGGGCACGAGTGCCTCGAACGCCTCGGCGAGCCGCCGATCCCCGGAGAACTGGGACCGTGCCTGATCGATTTCCCCGATCTCCACGCTCACCCCGAGGCTCGCACTCCCGGAATCCGGCGCCTGCCGCCCGAGCAATCCACGCAGCAATGTCGACTTCCCGGCACCGTTCGGACCGGTGATTCCGATCCGTTCACCGGCGTTGACCTGGAGCGACACCGGCCCCAGCGTGAAATCCCCCTGGACGAACGTCGCATCGCTCAGGGTGGCGACGACAGTGCTCGAACGCGGAGCCGCACCGATCGTGAACTCGAGGCGCCACTCCTTCCGCGGTTCCTCGACCTCCTCGAGGCGTGCGATCCGGCTCTCCATCTGCCGTACTTTCTGCGCCTGCTTCTCGCTCGACTCGGTGTTCGCCTTCCGCCGGATGTTGTCGTTGTCCGGGGACTTCTTCATCGCAATGCGAACGCCCTGACTCGACCACTCGCGTTGGGTTCGCGCCCGGGACACGAGGTCGGCCTTCGTCGCCGCGAACTCCTCGTACTTCTCCCGGTGGTGTCTACGGAGAGTGGCACGTTCCTCGAGGTAGGAGTCGTACCCACCACCGAACACCCGGTTCGTGTGCTGGACGAGATCGAGCTCGAGGACCTGAGTGACACACCGGGAGAGGAACTCGCGGTCATGGCTCACGAGGACGACCCCACTGCGCAGTCCGCTCACGAACGCCTCGAGACGTTCGAGGCCGTCGAGGTCGAGGTCGTTCGTCGGCTCGTCGAGGAGCACGAGGTCGAACCGCGACAGCAGGAGTGCCGCGAGTCCCACCCGGGCGGCCTGCCCACCGGACAGGGAGGTCATGAGCACCTCACCGGGCTCTCCGCCGAGGTCGAGGCCGAGGTCCGCGAGAACCGCGGGCACCCGCTCCTCGAGGTCGGCGGCACCGCTCGCGAGCCACCGGTCGAGGGCTGCGGAGTACACGTCTGCCGAGGCGGCGGGTGCGTCGGGAGCCGCGAGCGCCTCGGCAGCGGCATCCATGGCCGCGGTGGCGGACGCGCATCCGGTCCGCCTGGCAATGTACGCACTCACGGTCTCCCCCGCACGCCGTTCGTGCTCCTGCGGGAGCCATCCGACGAAGGCATCGGCGGGAGAGCGTGTCACGGTGCCTGCCTGCGGGACGTCGACCCCCGCGAGGAGGCGCAGGAGCGTCGACTTCCCCGCCCCGTTCTGCCCGACCACCCCGACGACGTCGCCGGGCGCGACCGTGAGATCGAGGGAGTCGAAGAGTGTGCGGTGGCCGTGGCCACCGGCCAGTCCGGACGCGACGAGCGTGGCGGTCACAGGGCTCCTCCGAGGAAAGGGGCTGACGGGTCGCGCGTGGGGCCGAGGCGCGGATCGCCCGGGCGACGCGCACCGGGACGACTCATCCTACGGCTCTCCGGCACACTGGTTCCATGGACGATCTGCGCGTGCCACCGGGGCCGGGTGCCCCGCACGGACTCGTCGTGCCCGCGTCCGAGCTCTCCGAACAGTTCTCCCGGTCGTCCGGTCCCGGCGGGCAGGGTGTCAACACGACGGACTCGCGGGTGCAGTTGTCGCTCGACCTCGCCACGACCTCGGCCCTCGACGAGGCACAGCGGGCACGCGCACTCCGTCACCTGGAAAAACGCCTGGTCGGCACGACCCTCACGATCGCAGCCGAGGAACACCGCGCCCAACGGAAGAACCGCTCCGCCGCCCGCGAGCGGCTCGCGGATCTCCTCCGGGAGGCCGTCGCGCCCGAGGTGCCCCGCCGACCGACGAAACCGACCCGGGGATCGAAGCGCCGGCGCCTCGAGGCGAAACGGAACCGGTCCGTCATCAAGCAGAACCGGTCGCGACCGCGGCCGGAGTGAGGCGAACGGACCGGACCGGCATTCCCGACCCGCCCCCACCGCCGCCCCACCTCCGGCGCGACTCCTGTACCCCCGGCACCCGAGACCCACGCGCAGGCTTATGATCACCGCATGACTGCAGGAACTCAGCCCCGCCCGCGCCGTTTCATCCGCGCGAACGACGTGCTCTCCGGCCAGTGGACCGGCGAGGGGTACCCCTTCCGGTACGTCGTCATCTGGCACAACAAGGAAATCGTGACGAAGGTCCGCAATTCGATGATCGACACCGTGCTCTCGGCCGTGGAACTGCTCGAATCGCGCGGCTGGCAGCTCGTCACCCTCGACGAATCGATGAGCCAGGCGTGCCTGCGCCGCCCCACCGCCGAGGCGCCCCGCCGCGCCGGATGGTGACGTCACCTCAGGAGGATCACACCATGGCCCCGGCTGCGCAGCGCCCCCAGCGCTTCATCAACGCCAATGCCGTCCTCACCGGCCGCTGGACCGGTGACGGCTACCCGTTCCGCTACGTCGTCCTGTGGAATCAGGGGGTGCTCTCGATCAACAACGCCCTCGACGGATTGCTGTCGCCTGCGAGATCCTCGAGTCCCGCGGCTGGGAGATGTTCCACATCGACGAAACGGGCGGCCGCGCCACGCTCCGACGGACGCAGCTTCAGCCACCGCCGCCGTCGGCCGAAGAGCCGGCCGAAAAGGCGGGCCCGCCACCGGCACACCGGTTCCGCCCGCCGATGAGGGGACATCACGCTTCGGAGTGGTGAACCCGCAGTTTCCGCATCACCCATCCGACGAACGCCGCGTCGACGAGCACCCGACCTCTCCGACATCCCGGCGGGCACCGTCGTGCGGTACGGCAGGGAGATGACGGCAGCACCCGGGATGTGGAGCGAGGAGCACGACCGCCTCATCGCCCTCGGCCCGCGCAGGACCCTGTGGGAGAACAACAGCGTGTACCGATTCGAGAGCACCGTCATGTCGGTCCTCGGTCGCTTCCTCACGCGGATGTTCCGAAAGCAGTCGCAGCAGCACCTCGAGGACTTCAAGGCGTTCGCGGAGAACGGAACCGACGTCCGCGGGAGCGCACGCTGAGCCAGAGCGAGCGCTGAGCGTCGCAGCTCAGTCGATCGTGAGCACCTCGGACTCGAGGTCGAGGTACATCGCCTCACCGTTTCCGTAGTCGTAGAACCAGCGCGTCCTGCCGAGTCCGAGGAACCACGGGGTCATGCCCGCCGGCTCGCCATGTCCTCGCCCCACCATCCCCATGGGGAGGCGGGCCATCCGGGCTGCGGCGGCGGGTACGGCCGTTCGGCGGACGCCTGTTCGGCGGCCGACCGAGCGCGGTCCTCGGGCGTGGGGCCCATCGCAAAGACGATGTTGTACGCACGCACGGCTCCACGCTACCGGACACACGGCCCCACGATGCGGCGCTCATCACCCCGCAGCCGCGCGCCACACCGCCCATCCGATCACTGCGAGCGCCACGAGGATCGCGAGGATGCTGAGGGGGAAGACGCTGAGTTCCGCGCGCGTGGCGGAGCCGGGAAGCAGCCGGTGGGCCTGGTCGGGGGTGACCTTCTCCCGGATGTGTTCGGGTTCCGGCACGAGCACGGCACGGTAGAGATCTCCCGGACGAGGACTGACCCTGGCCAGCACACCCGAGGCGCCCACGAAGACCACACGTGTCGCGGCCGAGCCCCCACCGCTCCTGGTCGGCAGGAAGAATCGTTCGAACACGACGATGCGTTCGACGTCGGCCTGGGGAATCACCCGGGTCCGCCACACCGTGCGCACCGTGAAGTCCTCACGACTCCGGTGCAGCTCCCCGAAGGGTACGAGGACGAACAATCCGGAAACGATTCCGGCGAATCCGAGGAGACCGACCACCCCGAGGAACGGGCTGAGTGCGGAGTCGTGGTCGAACACCAGCCACACCCCACCGAACACCGCGACGAATACGCTGATGAGGAGGGACCCGCGTGCCGACGTCACATTCATGTCAGGATCCCTCTCGGTTGTACTCGCGTGCCACGTGCGGCATGAACCCGAGCTCCTTACCCTCGACGGCTGCTGCTTCGCGGGCCCGTCTGCGGTGGGCCCGTCGTCCACGAGCGGTATCGACGATCATCCATCCGGCGAGAACGAGGAACACCACGGCCACCGATGGGAAGGCAACAAGGGCCGGTCCGCTCTGCGCGACGTACGCATCCCAGTCGCCGCCGCCGAGCACCCACACGAGGAACGGCATGAGCGTCATGACGACCCCGAGGAACGCCAACCACACCGCAGCGAGGTAGAGCACGATCGACGGTTCCGTCATCGCGAGGGCCTGCGCTCTTCCGGCCGACTTCCGCCCCGCCGACATCACCGGTTCCTTCCTAACGTCCACTGAGCACGAGCCTACTGGGCGGCATGAGGTCGACCGGCCTCGAGGTCGAGCCCACAACCATCTGCCGTCCGCATCGGTTCCCCGGCGAGACAAGCACGGCCCCCGTGTGCTCGGGCGAACGCACGGGGGCCGTAAGTGGTGCAGCGGACGGTTCAGCGCCGCTTCTCGCGCACCCGGTTCACGATGCTGCCGATGACCACGAGCACGAGGAGCGCATAGAGCGTGATCGTGATGGGGCTGCTCACGAGCGCGGTGGCGTCACCGTTCGCGCTCATCATCGCGTCCCGCAGACCGGTCTCCGCGACCGGGCCGAGGACCATCCCGATGATGAGCGGGGCGACCGGGTAGTCCGCGGCCCGCATGACGAACCCGACGATGCCGATTCCCAGGAGCATGAGCAGGTCGAAGGTCGACCCGGACGATGCATATATGCCGAGCGCGCACATCACCGTGATCCCCGCGTACAGGTACGGCCGCGGCAGGAGCAGGAGTTTCGCCCACACCGTCGCGAACGGCAGGTTGATGACGAGCAGCACGATCATCGCGATGAAGAAGCTCGCCAGGAGCGCCCAGACGAGCTCCGGCGCCCGCTCGAACAGAAGCGGACCGGGCTGAAGACCGTACTGCCGGAAGGCCGCGAGCATGATCGCCGCGGTCGCGGAGATCGGCAGACCGAGGGCGAGCAGTGCTCCCATCGCCATACCCGTCGTCGAGTTGCCGGCGGCCTCCGGCGCGGCGAGACCGCGGATCGCCCCCTTCCCGAACTGCGGGTCCTTCCGGCGGGCGTCGAGGCGCTTCTCGAGTCCGTAGGCGAGGAAGGTCGGCAGTTCGGAACCACCGGCCGGGACGATCCCGAACGGCAGACCGATCGCGGTTCCGCGGGCCCAGGCCGGCCCCGCCTCGCGGAACTCCTTCCAGCCCAGGAGCGTGCGGCCCTTCGGCCGGATGAGTTCGGAGCCGGATCGGTGCCGTTCGAGGCACGCGACGTGGATGACCTCACCGAGGGCGAGCACCGCCACCGTGACGGTGACGAGGGAGACCCCGTCGAAGAGCTGGGGCGAGCCGGCGGTGAACCGTGGGGCACCGGAGACCCCGTCGATCCCGACGACCGCGATCCCGAGCCCGAGGAACAGGGCGGACAGGCCCTTGACCGGGCTGTCGGTGACGACGGACGAGGTCGCGACGAACGCGAACACCGCGAGGGCGAAGAACTCCGCCGGGCCGAACCGGGAGGAGAACTCGGCGAGCGCCGGGGCGAGGAACACGACGATCACCGAGGCGACGAAACCTCCGATGAAGGCACCGATCGCCGCCGTCGCGAGTGCTTGCGCGGCCCGCCCGTTCTTCGCCATCCGATGGCCCTCGAACGTCGAGGCGATCGCCGAGGCCTGCCCCGGCGTGTTCATGAGGATGCCCATCGTCGAGTCGCCGAAGAGCCCACCGAAGTACACGCCGGCGAACATGATGAAGGCCGCCGTCGGTTCGAGGGAGAACGTCACCGGCAACAGGAGGGCGACGGCCATCGAGGACCCGAGTCCGGGCATGACTCCGACGGCGGTGCCGAGCAGGCAGCCGAGCGTCACCCAGACGAGGTTCTGCCAGGTGAGTGCGTCGAGGAAGCCGGATGCGAGAAGCTGTAACGGTTCCATGTCAGAAGCCCCCTCCGAGAATGCCGGACGGCAGCGGCAGTCCGAGTGCCATGTCGAATGCGATGTAGGTCGCCGAGCTCACCGCGAGGCCGGCGACGAGGGAGAACACGGGTCGGGTCGACCCGAACGCACGCGTCACGCACCAGAAGAGCAGGCCCGCGGCGATGATCCACCCGAGGTACTGCAGGGTGAGCGCGAAGACGAACACGGATCCGACGAGCCAGGCGAAGGACCGCCAATCCATGTGACCGGCACCCTCCGCGGGAGGCACGGACCCCGCCGATCCCTCGGAAGCAGGCGCTGATCCACCGGAAGCCACCGCCGGCTCCCCTGCAGCCGGGGACTCCGCGGGCGCCGGCATGCGCCGGAAGGCGCGGACCGCCTCGGCGGCGAGGACGACGGCGAAGAGGTACAGGCCGCCGGTGATGAGGCCCGGGAAGACGCGCGGACCGGGGAACGCGGTGCCCTCGGGGATCTGCATCGTGAGGATGCCGACCGTGAGGTAGACGGCGAAGGCAAGGACGATCGTGGGCATGAGCAGCGCGACGAGCAGTCGGTTCACAGTCCCATCTCCTCGTACAGCGTCTCGATGCGGGCGTGCTCCTCATCGAGGAAGACGTCGAGGTCGTCCCCGGTGATCACCTGTTCGGCCCAGTGGTAGCGTTCGGTAGCCTCCTGCCACTCGGGCGTGCCGACGGTCTCGAGCACGAGGTCGGTGAGTTCCGTGACCTCCTCGTCCTCCAGACCCGACGGTGCGGCGAGCATGCGCCAGTTCGTGAGCGAGATGTCGTATCCCTGGGAGGCGGCCGTCGGGATGTCGATCCCCTCGACCGGCCGTTCCGCCACGAGTCCGAGCGCCCGCAGACGGCCCGACTCGATCTGGTCGATGTTGTCCGGGTATCCGCCGGCAGCTGCGGCGGCCGTGCCGTTGAGCAGCGCCTGGATCGCCTCGCCGCCGCCGTCGGAGGAGATGTACGTCGTGTCGACCGGGTCGATCCCGGCGGCGAGCGCGAGGTCGGTGACGACGAGCTGGTCGAAGGACCCACCACCGGTCCACGGGACCGCGGCCGGATCCGCGCGCCAGGCGGCGACGAGGTCGTCGAGGGTCTCGTACGGGGAGTCCGCCGGAACGACGATGACGTCGTACTCCTCGACGACGACGGCGATCGGCGTGACGTCGTCGAGCGTGGCGTCGGTGCCGTACTGGATGGTCGCGGCGAGCAGACCGGTCCCGCCGACGAGCAGGTTGTTCGGTTCGCCGTCGAGGATCGACAGGTTGCCGAGGGCGATCGTGCCGCCGGCACCGGGCATGTTGACGACCTGGACGTTGTTCACGAGACCGTTGGCCTTCTGGGCCTGCTGCATCTCCCGGGCCGCGGTGTCCCATCCGCCACCGGCGGCGGCCGGAGCGACGATCGTCATGGACGACCGCAGGTCCGTGCCGGTCGAGGCGGAGGAGATCGAGCCGTACGAGGCGACCGCGATGAGCGCGGCCGCGGCGACTCCGCCGACGACCCGGCCGACGAGGCGACGGGTCGAGGTGCGCCCCGGGCGAGCGCGGTCGGGGCCGGCGCGGTCGGGCCGGTCCCCGGAATGCGTGGACGACAGTGTCACGAGTTCTCCTTCTTGTGCGACGTCGTTATCGGCACAGTGCGGGCCACGCTATTGCGCGTTCCGGGCGACCGCATTCCGGATCGGGTTTATGCTCTTTGTTGCTCATCGCGCAGGTGCTGTACCCCGTTGTTGCCGTACCGCGCAGGCGCCGTACCTCGTAGTTGCCGTACCGCGCGCCCGCCCCGAGCACCGCCGGCCCCAGGGCGTCGACCCGAGGAGAACCATGAGAAAAACGACGGAGTTCCGGTCCTCGTCCCGGCTCCGACGCATGCTGCTCCTGGCCACCCCGGGGCTCGTCGTCCTCCTCAGCATCGTCGCCACCACCGTCGTCGCCGCCTCCGTGCAGTTCGCGTCGATCCGCGAGTCGACGCTCACCCGCGTCCACGACGTCGCCACGAGTTTCGCCGCTCTCGAGTCCGTCCGCGCGGCGCTCGTGCGCGCGAACGCGGACGGCACCAGCACCCCTCCCCCGGTCGACGACGTGCAGGACCTCGCGACCCTCGTCGAGAGAGCCGCCGGCGTCACCTACGTGGTCGTCGTCGACCTCGACGAGGTCCGACTCACGCATCCCGAACCGGCCGAACGCGGGCGTCCGGTCGAGACCGACACCTCGCCCCTGCGGACCGGGCAGGAGTACGTCGGTACCGACACCGGGCCGGTGGGCCGGACGCTCCGGGTCAAGGTCCCCGTGTTCGGCGGGGACGGCGAGGTGATCGGCATGGTCGCCGTGGGCATGCTCGAGTCACAGCTCACGAGCCGGTACGAGGACACGCTGCGGGACCTGTTGCCCTGGGAGATCGGGGCGCTCGCCGTCGGCATGCTCGCGAGCGGGTTCCTCACGTTCGCGCTCGTGCGCCGGTTCCGTCGCAGCGACGAGGACGCGCGGGAGCTCGAGGCGTCGCGCCGTACCACGATGGCGCTGCGCGAGCAGTCCCACGAGTTCGACACCCGCATGCACGTCGTCCGCGGGCTCCTCGCACACGGCGACACCGCGGATGCACTCGACTATCTCGAGGAGATCGCGCCGCTTCCGGGCGAGGCCGTGTCGTCCCCGGGACACCTGCCGCCGTTGCTCCGGGCCACGCTCGACGCCCTGCGCGCGGAGCTCGGCGCGCTCGGCACATCGCTCGACGTCTCCGTCGACGAGGGGGCCGGGGTCACCGGTTTCGACAGCGGTGCCGCTCTCGTCCTCGCGAACCTGTGCCGCAACGCCGCCGAGGCGGGGGCCGGGCGGGTGCGTCTCGTCCTCTCCGGGGACGACGGGGAGCTCGCCGGTTCCGTCGACGACGACGGACCAGGCGTCGGTGCGGTGGAGGTCGGGCGGATCTTCGAGCGTGGCTTTTCGACGAAGCGGGACCGGCACACGACGGTCCGGGGCATCGGCCTCGACCTCGTGCGTCGTACCGTCACCGCGCACGGCGGCACCATCGAGGTGGGTACCTCGGACCTGGGTGGGGCCCGGTTCCGGTTCACGATGAGGACGGGGGTGGCACCACATGTCGACGCATGATCCGGGTCGCGACCTCCGGGTCCTCGTCGTCGACGACGACCGCGGAGCCCGCCTGCTCCACGGCCGGTTCGTCGACGACGCCCCGGGGTTCGTCGTCGTGGGCCGGGTGGGCGCCGGAGCGGCGGTCGTCGATGTCGTCCGCCGTCATGCGGCCGACCTCGTGCTGCTCGACATGCGGCTGCCGGACATCAGCGGTGTCGAGGTGCTCCACCGGCTCCGCGCCGCCGGGCTCGACCGGGTCGACGTGCTCGTCATCAGTTCCGCCCAGGACCGGGTGACGGTCCGCCAGGCGCTGGCCGGACGCGTCGTCGGGTATCTCGTGAAGCCGTTCACGCAGGAGAATCTGCTCGCCCGCCTCGCGGCGTACCGCGCGGACCGGGCCCACCGGGAGGACCGCCCCGAGCGGGACGACGAGCTCGGGCAGGGCGAGATCGACCGGCTGCTCGCACCGGGGTCGACTGCCGGGTCGACGCCGGGGAGTTCCCAGGAGACGCCTCCGGCGCGGACGGCACCCCGGGGGCGAGGCGCCTCGGGACCGGGCTCCGTGCCGGAGGCGATCACGCCGGAGGCGGCGCTCCCCCGTGGCATCGCCGCTGCGACCCTCACCCGGGTGCTCGCCGCACTCGACCCCGTCGAGCCGCTCACGGCGGCGGAACTCGCGAGCCGGTGCGGACTCTCACGTGCGACCGCCCGTCGGTACGTCGACCATCTCGTGGCGACGGGGAGGATCGACCGTGCGCATCGCTACGGTCGTCGTGGTCGACCCGAGGTGTTGTATCGCCTGGCGCCGTGAGGTGCGGGCGGGCCGTTCCCCGCCGCGCCTCACATCCTCGCCGTGCGTCGCATCCGGGCCATGAGCCGGTCGAGCCACTCCCCCACGTGCCGCCGGGCATCCGCGGAGTCCGGGTACCGGCAGCGCAGGTGGAGCCCGCTGTCGTCGAGGATGAACCACAGCATGACGCCGTCGGTGCGGATCGTCGCGCCGACGTACTGCGCCTCGAGACCGATCCCGTCGACCCGGACGGGCAACCTGCGCAGATCGAGCCACGAGATCGCGAACATCCCGGGCGCCTCGGGCATCCCACCCCACGGACGCAGGATCCCCTCGAGGGGCCACGAACCCAGCCGCACCGCCTCCTTCACCGCCTCCGCGCAGTCCCGGGCGAACGGTGAGTGCGATTCGAGGACGGAGTTCGTGATGAACCAGCCGACGGAGTCGTGCCACCGCTCGTCGAAGCGACTGTGCACGGGGAAGACGGCGCGCAGCGGTTCCCCGGTCATCTCCATCGTCACGGCGGTCATCGCGGCGACGGCGAGCGCGAGTGTCGACACCCCGAGTTCCCGCGCCGCCGCGGAGAACGCCGTGGACTCGTCGACGTCGAGGACGTCCCGGAGCTCGACCCGCTCGGGGAACGGGGCAGCAGGGCCCAGCGGGAGCGGGAAGCGGGGCATCACCCCGCCACCGGCCTCGATGATGTGGTGCCACTGGGCGATGACGGCTGCGGGCGCCTCGGGAAGGGCTGCGAGCGCACGCGTGTGGTCGTCGAAGGACGGGGCCGCCGGGAGCACCGCCGGTACTTCGCCGTCGAGGTGTGCGGCGACGTCGAGCCCGCAGTCGGGGTCGAGCGCGACGAGGAGATCGCGGGCGATGACGAGCATCGACCACATGTCGGTGTGGGCGTGGTCGGCCCCGATGACGACGGTACGGTCGAAGGCGGTCTCGAGGACACACAGCCGGTGCGAGGGGCGGGAGTAGGGGGCACAGGCCGCGTCGAGGACGTCCCGGAGCGCCGTGTTCACCGCCTGGCCCGGGCCGATGGGGTGCTCGACCCACGTTCCGGCGCTCACCTCGACCTCATGGAGGCGGGCCGCGCCGTCCGTTCCGTGGACGAACGCGGTGCGGAGGGTGCCGTGCCGGGCGATGACCGCGAGCCACGCCTGTGAGAGGAACTCGCGGTCGATCGGTGCGCGGAGGCGGAACGACAGGGCCATCCACGAGCCGACGCGGTCGCCGGCGGAGACGTGCCGACGTTGGTCGAAGGACATGGGCAGTTCCGCGCGCGGCGGCGACACCGTGACGTCGTATCCGTACAGCCGTCCGAAGGGCAGCCGCATGTGCGCGACGTTCGTGAGCCTCATGCCGGTAATGTAATGCACATCACACATCCGGCCGAATGTCGGAATATCGAGCCAGGTCAGCCCTCGCCCCTCGCGGGGCATCCGGAAGCAGTTCAGCCCAGGAGCACTCCCCATGTCCCTCCCCGCCCCGCCGTTCCCCGTCCCCGGTGCCGTCCTCGACACGGAGTTCAGCGACGAGGGAGGTGCGCCGGTCGTCCAGCTCCACGGCCTCACCTCGAGTCGGGCACGCGACCGGGTGCTCGACCTCGACCTCGGGGTGGGGCTCAGCGGCACCCGGCTGTTGCGCTACGACGCCCGTGGCCACGGCCGCTCGACGGGCCGGGACGTCCCCGACGACTACCGCTGGACCTCGCTCGCACGCGACCTGCTCGCCCTCCTCGACGACCGGTTCCCCGGAGAATCCGTCCACGGCGTCGGCCCGTCGATGGGGAGCGCCACGCTCCTCCATGCCTCCCTCATGGATCCCGGGCGCTTCCGCGGGCTCACCCTCATGCTGCCGCCGACCGCCTGGGAGACGCGGAGGGCCCGCGCCGGCGAGTACCGGGCCCTCGCGGACCTCGTCGAGTCGCAGGGCCTGAACGCCCTCCTCGCGCGCGACGCCGAGGCGCCCCGGCCACCGGCAACTCTCGGAACCCCGGAGACCCGGCCGGACGTCCACGATTCCCTGCTGCCGTCCGTCTATCGCGGGGCTGCGCTGTCCGATCTGCCAGATCCCGCACGGCTCGCGCTCATCGACGTCCCGGTCACCCTGCTCGCCTGGACCGAGGACCCGGTCCATCCCCTCTCCACCGCCGAGGCGCTCCGGGACATCCTGCCCCATGCCACCCTCTCCGTGGCCTCCTCCCCCGCCGAGGTGGCCGCGTGGCCCCAGGTCCTCGCGGCGGACGTGGCGCGGGCGGGAAGGTGAGAGCGCCCGCGCCTCGATAGGCTCGGCCCCACAGGCAACGACGCCCGACCTCCGAGGAGACCGCATGACCATCGCAACCGCCGACCTCTACGACGACCGAGGCGAGGACCTCCAGTCCCTTGCGACCCAGATGCTCGACCTCGGAGGGCACCCGTCCTTCCACGGACCCATCCGCACGGTGCGCTGCCACCGGGACAACGGCCTCGTGAAGTCGGTCCTGAACTCCCCCGGTGACGGGGCGGTGCTCGTCGTCGACGGCGGGAAGTCGCTCGAATCGGCGCTCATGGGCGACATGATCGCCGAGGCGGCCGCCCGGAACGGTTGGGCCGGAGTCGTGATCTTCGGTGCGGTGCGGGACAGGGAGCCGATCGGGCGCCTCGCGCTCGGGGTCAAGGCCCTCGGGAGCAATCCCCGGAAGTCCGCGAAGGACGGAGTGGGCGACCTCGACGAGGTCCTCGAGATCGACGGCGTCGTGTTCGCGCCCGGGAAGCACCTGTGGGCGGATGCGGACGGAGTGCTCGTCGAGAGGTGAGGGCCGGCTCCCGAGAGTTCCGTGCGAGCGCCGGGGGTCCCGACAGAATCGGGGATTCGGCCCTTTTCATCGTCGGCACCGCGTCGTAGCGTCCGTAGGAGCACGGATCCGTACAGCGACCGACGCGTACGCACTCGAGAGGAGCGATCACCATGCCGAACCCCCGCATCAAGGACGAGGAACTCTACGAGAAGCTGCGTGAAGAGGGAGCCTCGAAGGAGAAGGCCGCCCGCATCGCGAATTCCGCCGCGAAGGAGGGCCGCGACTCCGTCGGCCATCGCGGTGGAAAGGCCGAGGACTACGAGGAGCGCACCGTCGACGAACTCCGGGAACGCGCGAAGGAACTCGACATCACCGGGTACTCGGACATGAAGAAGGACGAGCTCATCGACGCGCTCCGGAACCACTGAGTCGCAGCCGGAAGCCCGCCCCGCGGTGAACACTCGCGGACATCGCGGCCTCGCGTGCAGAGGGACCGCTCATCGTGCACCACAATGGTGTCGTGGTCTACCTCAATCAGATCGATCCGATCGCCTTCTCCCTCGGTCCGCTCCCGGTGTACTGGTACGGGATCATGTACGTCCTCGGGTTCGTCGTCGCCTGGTGGCTCGGCACCCGCCGGATCCGGGCCGGCCGCCTGCCCCGTATCACCGAGGACAAGTTCCTCGATCTCCTCGTGTACGGGATCTTCGGCGTCGTCATTGGCGGTCGTGTGGGGTACGTCCTCTTCTACGCGTTCGGCGAGTTCCTGCAGAACCCGCTGTACCTGTTCTACTTCCGGGACGGCGGGATGAGCTTCCACGGCGGCTTGCTCGGCGTCGTTCTCGTGTCCTGGCTGTGGGCCCGGAGGAACAAGGTCCACCTCGCGGACCTCATCGACTTCATCGCGCCCCTCGTGCCGGCGGGCCTCGGGTTCGGCCGGATCGGCAACTTCGTCGGCGGCGAGCTCTGGGGCAAGTACACGAACGCCGGGTGGGGTGTCGTCTTCCCCACGGCGGAGCCGCAGCTCGCCACGCAGTCCGCCGAGGTGGTCCGCGCCGAGTACGAGACCGGGGCTCTCGACGCCCTCGCCCGGCATCCTTCCCAGCTCTACCAGGCGGTCCTCGAGGGCCTCGTGATGTTCCTCATCCTCTGGTTCTTCTCCCGCAGGCCGCGGCCGCGCTACGCCGTCGCCGGCATGTTCGCACTGCTGTACGGCTGCTTCCGATTCCTCGTCGAGTTCGTCCGCCTGCCCGACGAGCAGCTCGGGTACCTCGCGTTCGGGTGGCTCACGATGGGGCAGGTGCTGAGCCTGCCGCTCATCCTCCTCGGCATCGGTCTGCTCTGGTTCTCGCGGAAGTCACCGACCCTGGAGCCGGTGGTGCCGGTGAAGGACGAGGACGGCGAGGTCGCGGGTGGCGCCGAGGTCGTGAACGGCGCGGACTCCGCCGTCGCGAATGGCGCGGACGGTGACGGAACGGACGAGGAGAAGGGCACCCCGCCGGAGAAGTGAGGTGACGTCGGAGCGGCCCCGCACGGTGACGCGAGGTCTGTGTCCGTGCCTCGTGGAAGTGTGATTGCCGTCGCACACACCGATGAGACGGAGAACGACGTGAACACCACACTCACTATTCCTCACAGCGCATCGCCCATCGAGGAGGAAATCCTCGACATCATTCGTGCAGGTCTCGATCACAGTGATCCGAAGGGCTGGATCCCCTGGGCGTGGTCCGTACTCGCGCGCGAGGGCGACGTGCCCGCCGTCCTCTGCGATGACCACGGCGACGAATATGCGCGCCTGCTCCTGACGCTCGCTGGTCTCGGTCGCCTGTACGAGCTCTTCGTCGAGGTCCACCTCGGCGGGTATGCGTCGGGCGAGATCATGACGGACCTCTTGCACGAGGGCTGGCCGCACATGACGGTGATCGAACTCGCCCGGTACTGCGAACAACGGGGCATTTACGACAGTGACCTACCGGAAACCGAATCGGGCCTGCAGAATGCTGCGATCGAGGAACACACGGACGCCGTTCGGAGACGCCTCGTCGAGATCCTCGGGGAGTGGCATCTGTACACATCGCTGGTACACGCAGCGACCCCCGAACCACTACCGGATTTCAGCGAGGACGACGTCGCCGACGAGGAGGAACTCGACGACGACTCCGCGATTGTGCCCGACGGCGACGTCAACTCCCCAACGGTCGAACAGGAGCATCAGCTGGTCTTCGATCAGATCCCGCTCCCTTTCGAGACCGCGATCGTCTTCGATTCCTCCGACGGGCGATCGTACGAGTGGTTGCGTGGAGACCTCGACCTCGGGTGAACCGTCATCGCTCACGCCCCCAGGTCGAGTGAGCGGGTGTAGCCCGTGTCGAGGTCGGAGATCCGCACGGAGACGATCCCGTCGGCGTCGACGGTGTACGTCTCCTCGACGAGAGGTCCGTCCGGACGCCGGTGCACCGTGACCGTGGCCGGGTCGAGCCCCTCCACGGCGCCGTCCGTCTGCAGCGCGGGATCGAAGGGGAAGAGCATCTCCCCCACCGGCGCGAGATCACCGGTCGGTTCACCTCCGGCGACGTCCCCCGTGAACTCGACAAAACGGAACCACCCGATGTCGTGGGCCGCCCGGTAACGCCGGGTGACGACGGTCGCCTCGGCGTTCGACGGGCCACTCGGAAGGCGGACGTCGGAGGCGAAGATGCGGTCGAAGGCGAGCGCCCGCCCCTCGTCGCGTTCGCGGAAGACTCCGAATCCGCGGGAGAGACGGTCGGTGAGGGTGAAGCCCGACTCCGGATCCGCGGCGATCGCGAGGCCGATCGCGGTGGAGCCTCCGGGGTACGGGGACCGGTGGACGCGTCGACCGAAGCGCTCGCGCAGCATCCGCGGGACGAGCGGGAACGCGCTCCCTCCCCCGACGAGGTAGATGCCGGCGACCGAGGAATCCTCCCCGAGCTCGCCGACGAGTGGTTCCGTCGTCTCCACGGTGCGTCGGACGAGTGGCCGAGCCGCGTCGTAGTAGTCGGCGACAGGGAGGACCACGGTGGTCGAGTCGTCGGCGCCGTCACCGGCGTCGGAACCACCGGTATCAGCCGCCCCCGGCACGTCGAGCACGATCTTCCGGGTCTGCGGGGTGAGGCTCTCCTTCGCGGCCCGGCACTGCTCGCGCAGGTCGTCGAGGGCCCGAGTGCGTAGGTCGTCTGCCGTGCGTCCGGCAGCGTCGAGCGCGAGATCCGCGAGAAGGTGGTCGAGGTCGTCCCCACCCAGGCGATTCAACCCGGCGGTGTCGAGCACGGTGTGGCCGACCCCGTCGCTCTCGACGAGGGAGGCGTCGAAGGTGCCGCCGCCGAGGTCGTAGACGACGATGCGGTTGCGTTTCGAGTTGAGCGTCCGGCCCTGCCGGTGCGAGTACTCGAATCCCGCGGCGGAGGGTTCGTTCACCATCGCGGTGACGGTGAAGCCCGCCCGGCGGAACGCCTCGAGTGTGAGGAAGCGCTGGACACTGTGCGAGTGCGCGGGGACGGCGACGACCGCTTCGTGGTCCCCCGCCGGGAGCTCCTCGCGGACGGACGAGAGGAAGCCCGCGAGCACCTCGAGAAGGGGGAACTCCCGGTCACCGACGGCGACGGTCGTGCCGGGGTGCGTGGTGGGGTCGCCGAGGACGCGTTTGACCGACCGCAGGACGGGTGCGCCCTGCCGCGCCGCCGCCTCGGCCGCGAAACCGTGCACGAGTCGACCGTCCTGGAGGGCGCTGATCGAGGGGACGTAGTCGTGGGGATCACCGTCGAGATCGTCGAAGGTGACGAGGGGATAGTTGCCGCGGTCCACGTGGGCGACGATGGTCCGGGTGGTGCCGAGATCGATACCGAGCCGCATGTGCCGAAGCGTAGTCGACGGACGTTTCCCGGACGCGGCGGACACGGGCACGGACACCACTGCGAAGAGAGATGCAGAAGTGTGCGCAGTGGGCGCTTGACTCTGCCGCAACGTCAACCGGAAGACTCATACATGTGCCGGCCGACGAAGGAGCCGGCCCCCACGAGAGGGAGTGAAGGACCGATGACGCAGGAGTGGCCGATCCGGGAGGTCGCCCGGGCGACCGGGCTCACGAGCCGCACGCTGCGGCACTACGAGCAGATCGGACTCCTCACGCCGTCACGGGTCGCCGACAACGGGTACCGGTTCTACGGCGAGGCGGAGATGTCGCGGCTGTACCGGATCCTCTCGCTGCGGGCGCTCGAGCTTCCGCTCGCGGCGATCCGCACCGCACTCGCGGACGAGGCGACCCTCACCGAGGCGATCGAATCGCACCTGACGTTCCTCGAGGAACGCCGGGAACGCACGAATCAGCAGATCAGAGCCGTCCGACAGACGTTGGACGCCGTGAAGAAAGGACACACCATGTCGATCGAGGATGTCTTCGCCGGTTTCGACAACAGCCAGTACGAGTCCGAGGTGCGGGAGCGCTGGGGCGACGAGGCGTGGGAGCGCAGCGCGGAACGTCGGGCCCGGATGAGTGAGGACGAACGTCGCGCAGACGACGCCCGCTCCCTCGACATTAACGCGGCACTGCGGGAGGCGGCGTCCGCCGGGACGGACCCCGCGGGCATGGAGTTCCAGGAGCTCGTCGCTGCGCACCACCGCTGGGTCGCGGATCACTGGGGCGGGCGCATGCCCGATGCCACGGCTTATGCCGGTCTGGCCGACATGTACGTCGCCGATGCCCGGTTCGCCGCGACGTACGACGGTCAGGAGAACGCCGAACGCATCCGGGAGGCGATGAAGGTGTGGATCGGGGCGCACCTCGGGGAATAACGTAGCCACCACTCGCACCGACTCCACGGAGGTGGACACATGGCCGTCCGACTCAACAACATCGGCATCGTCGTCGAGGACCTCGACCGGGCCATCGACTTCTTCACCGCGATCGGCCTCGAGCTCGAGGGACGCACCGCCGTGGAGGGCAAGTGGTCGGGCCGGGTCACCGGGCTCGCCGATCAACAGGTCGAGATCGCGATGCTTCGAACACCCGACGGTCACGGCCGGGTGGAACTCTCACGATTCCTCGCCCCCGACGTGATCGAGGACCATCGCACGGCGCCGGTGAACGCGCTCGGTTATCTGCGCGCGATGTTCGAGGTCGACGACCTCGATGCCGTACTCGACGGGATCGAACAGCACGGCGCCGAGCTCGTGAGCACCGAGGTCGTGAACTACGAGAACGTCTACCGGCTCTGTTATGTCCGCGGCCCGGAGGGGATCCTCATCGGCCTCGCGCAGGCGCTGGCTTCCGGTTCCAGAGCTGATGCGTGAGGCCACTCGCCCAACCGATCGTTTCGACCGTGAACCGCTCCTCCAGACCGGCGAGATCGTCCCAGAGGCGTATTCCCCCGCCGAGCACCACCGGCACGATCGCCACGTGCAGGAAATCGACGCGATCGGCCCGGAGGAACTCACGTACGGACGTCGGACCGCCTCCGAGCCTCACGTCCAGTCCGCCTGCAGCCTCCTGCGCCGTCCGGAGTGCTTCTTCGGGCGTCGCGTCGATGAAGTGGAAGCTCGTGCCGTTCGGGAACTCGATGCTCTCGCGCGGATAGTGGGTGAGGACGACGACCGGGGTGAGGAACGGCGGCGCATCGCCCCACCAGCCCCGCCATCCGTCGTCGGGCCATTCGCCGGTCTGCGGCCCGTACTTCCGACGTCCCATGATCTCCGCACCGACCCCCTGCCCCCACAAGCTGAACAGGGCACGGTCGAGCGTCACGGGTTCGTCGATGCCGTGGACACCGTCGATGACGCGGCCGTCGAACCGCCCGAAGAGCGCCTCCGCCCCTCCGATCGGACGTTCGAGGGTGACGTGGTCGCCCGCCGCGAAGCCGTCGGCGGAGACGAAGAGGTTGTGAACACGCGTGCGCGGCATGAGGTCCTCCCCGAGGGGTAAGTGCCGGGACGGGGTGCTTCGACGGTAGCCCCGCGCAGACTCATGGCGAAAGGGGTTCAGTGGCGCCGAGTTCCGTGCATGCCATTCGATGCATTCCGTCAGAGGCACAGCCTTGTGAGCGTGAGGGCACGGCGGCCCATATGGGCCCCGCATCCGTCGGTCACTTCAGGAGGATCTTCGACCATGCAGATCAAGAACTCGGAAGAACTGTTCGTACGACTGCTCTCGCTCGCCGACAGCGCGGAACAGCAGATGACCAAGGCACTGCCCAAGCTCGCCCGCGCCGCGGACGATCCCTCGGTGGTCGAGATGTTCGAGCACCACCTCGAGGAGACCGAGGGCCAGCTCGATCGCCTCGAGAAGGTCGCCGGTGTCCTGGATGTGAGGATCAAGCGCATCAAGGATCAGACGATGGCGTCGCTCATATCCTCGTCCGAGGCGTCGGGGCGCAGGTCAAACGCGGGCTAGACCACGACTACCGTCGTAGCCGCGAGGACCTCACGACGGTTCGAGGGCGTATCGACATCGCAACGACGCTCGGTCGCATGACGATGACGCGGCATCGGATCACCTGCGAATACGACGATTACGTCGCCGATACCGCGCTCAACCGAGTGGTGAAGTCGACGATCGTCCTGCTCATCCGGCGCAGTTCCGTCGACGCTTCGCGGAAGGCCGCCCTGCGGCGGTTGCTCCCCTACTTCGACGCAGTTCCCCTTGTGAGTCCCACCTCGATCCGATGGAGTGATCTCACGTATCACCGTGGCAATGCCTCCTATCGGCTGTTGCTCGGCGTCTGCGAACTCATCGTTCGAGGACTCCTACCGACAACCGATGACGGCGATTCGAAACTCGCCGAATGGTTGTCCGACGACGCGATGAGTGACCTCTACGAGCGTTTCCTGCGCGAGTACTACGCCTTCCACCACCCGTCCCTCCGGGCGCGTGCAGTCACGGTGCCCTGGGACTACGACGTCGAAAGTGCGATCGGCACCGAGCAGCTTCCCGCCATGCGCACCGATGTGACTCTCCGCCGGGGCAGTCGCACGCTCATCATCGATGCGAAGTACTACGGCCAGAACATGCAGCGCGGTCGGTGGGAGAAACGAACCGTGCGCTCCGGGCACCTCTACCAAGTGCTCGCATACGCGAAGAACGCGGACACCGCCGGCAACGGGGCGGTGAGCGCGCTCCTCCTCTACGCACGTACCGTCGACGAGGTGCAACCCGACGTCGACGTCACGGTGCAGGGCACGCGGATCGGCGCACGGACGCTGGACCTGGGTCAGCCGTGGGAGACGATCCGTACACAGCTCGAGCAGATCCTCTCGTGGTTGAACGAACCGGAAGCGAACGTCTTGGAAAGCCGCGATCGAGGCAGCCCGGTCAGGAACGCGAAGCCTCGCTCCACGGATTGATGACAGCAACCTCGAGCGCTTCGAAGTCCCTGACGTTTCGCGTGACGACCGCAAGCCCATTCACAGCTGCGGTCGCTGCGATGAGAGCGTCACGGTCGGGCCGGGGGTCGGGCACATGCAACCGCGCAGCGCGACGAGCAACCCGCGCGTCCACCGGCAGGATCCGACGAACGAAGGCTTCGAGCAAATCCTCATCGAACCACGCCTGCAAGGGGCCGGCCTGCGCCGGGTCCCGCCGTGCGAGCCGTGCGATTCCGAGTTCGATCTCCAGAACCGTGATCGCAGATATGTAGAGCGCGGAAGGATCGCGTTGCGCGACCCAGGACCGCACGCCGGCATCGGCTCGGCGAGCAGACTTCCGGAGTTCGCTGATGACATTCGTGTCGAGCAGGTGGCTCACAGTTCGGGAACCCGAGGCGAGAACTCGACCGGCCCGAAATCGATGTCGATGTCATCGTCCATGCTCAGCCGGTCGACAAGGCTCGGACCTCTTTCACCGGACTGCCGGTACTCCTCGATCGACAACAGCACATACGCAGGCTCGCCGCGATCCGTGATGATGACGGGCCCTTCATCGGCCGCGCGTTTCGCAGCACTGACGTCACGATTGAACTCGCGCGCGGAAATCGTCGTCATCCTGGTCACCCCACCTCTTGCAGGTACGTACCTACAATAGCGCTCCGCATCCGCGACGACAATGCACCGAAGCCGCGTAATCGTGGAGGAAGCGCAGCTCTCACTGCACACTCGTCTGCCTAGGGCGTGTCTGTTAATTCCTTCAGCCACGACACGACCCCGTG
>NZ_BAAANO010000022.1:0-14573 GCF_039529845.1 Brevibacterium samyangense
AGCTGATTCCCTCCACCGACGACCACATGAGGGAACGACGCGCACATCCGTCGGGAGGACGGCCACGTAAGTCGGTAACGCCGGGGTGGCCGGACTCGGTGGCACACCCGGGCGGTACACACATTTTGGGTATTAACCCGAGGCCGCCCGCGGAGACGACGAAGTCCCGGGACACCATGGGAGTGGTGCCCCGGGACTTCACAAGTGTGGACCTCCGTAGAGAGTTCGAGAACCTCTGCCCGGCCTTGAAAACCGTGGCTTCGCGCAGGTCGCGGGGCGTTTACCGGCGGAGTCGGAGACCGTTGGAGCCGTCTGTGGTGGACTCGCGGGGCCGGATGGTGCGTGCGGTTGGGATGGCTCAAACCTTTCTGAGCCCGGCGCAGGTAGATGAACTTGTGGCCCTGTACGAGGCGGGCGCGACCCTGGTAGAACTCGGTGAGCGGTTCAGCATTCATCGCCGCACAGCGGCGGCGCACCTCGTCCGCCGGTCGGTCCCGATACGCCGGCGGGGGCTCGATGAGTGCCATCTCGCCGAAGCGGTCGAGCTGTACGACGGAGGCATGACGCTGCTGGAGGTGGGGTTGCGGTTCGGGGTCAGCCAGCAGGGGGTGCGTCGTGCCCTTGCGGCCCACGGAGTCGCGATCCGTCCGAGCGGATGTCGGGTGCGAGCGACGGTGTGATCCGCCTCGTCAGTCGTTCTCCTGCGTGAGCACGTACGCGTGCTTGAAGGCGTCTTCGAGTTTCGTTCTCAGGCCAGAGAGGAATCGCCGACCGACCGCGTTGAGAGGTAGGTCCTCACCCAGAAGCGCGAGGCGGGTAGCGATGATCTTGTGGCTGACGCCGCCCGGCATGGAGAAGTGAGTCTTCGCGTAGTCATCCACGGCCTTGGCGATTGTCGTGTTGTTCGCCAGCGCGCCCGCAGGGATGCTCCTGTCCTGCTCGGCCAGGAACTCGTTGACCGTGCGTAGATACGTCGCACGGTCCACAAGGTCTTCGATCGCTTTTCCTTTCGGCAGTTGAAAGACGTGACCCTTGGGCACTCCGGCTGCGACGAGTTGCTTACTCTTGTCGTCGCCCGACTTGTCTCCGTCCACGAGGAACGTGGTGATGAGCGCCACGGAGCTGATTGCCCGTGGGGCTGAGAGATTCGAGAGCCCGAATGCCACCTGGAAGTCGAGTTGCGATCCGTCTGTGGCGTTCCTGAGCAGCGTAGGGAGCAGGATCATCTCGCTCACTCCCTCCGCCAGGACGGCTCGCCGGAACGCTGAGAACGCAGCAGCTTCGGCGCCCATCGCGAACAGCAGGTGCGAGAAGCCTGGCTCCTCCTTAGTCCAGAAGTTGTTCTCAAGAGTGCTGATGGCTAGGTCGTCGGGCCTCCGCGCCACCACCCTGATACCTGTTCCGAGGTCGAGCGGCAGACAGCCAGGAGAGTGCGTGGTGTAGATGACCTTGTGGACCTGTAGTTCTCGCGTCAGCACCCGCACGAGGTCGGCCTGGGCGTCATAGTGGAGGTTGCGTTCGGCCTCATCAATCATGAGAACGGGAGGGATTTCCAGGTCGGCGGCGATCAGGAAGCACACCAGGCCAAGGAACGTGCGCAAGCCGTCACTTCGTTCGGCGATCGGAGTGACTGTGTAGTCCGGGCTGTCCAGCTCGTGGATGTTGACTTCGAGAATCCCACCTTGGTTCAGTGCGAGTTCGATTGTGAGCTTCGACTGAGTCCACATCGGTTCGAGACGGCGACTCAGTGTCTCGTTCATGCGACGTCCCAGGGTTCGCATCGTCGCAGGATCGCCGCTGGCTATGGCGCTCCATACTTCCTCGGCGGTAGTTCCTGCGACGGTGAGAAGGTTCCGAAGCGGTGCTGGTGGTTGTGAACGTACCGCTTCGTCACTCAGGTTGTATGACTCAGCCAGGTCGCGGTCGTTGTCACTGAACAGAACGAACTTCGGGACCCTCGTGGCGAGTAGACCTCGCATGCTGTCGGCCGGATCGGCCAGTTCACCTGCCTCAGCGGCCGCCCGGAGGAGCGGGATGGCCTTCTCCCCGTTCCGACGAATCTTTGTCAGCTTTGCCGAACGCACATCGATCTGGTTGATCTGTTCGATCACCGTCTGAAGGCGAGTAAGTGCCTCTTGGCAACCAGCAACCCGTTCCGTATTCCAATCCAGGTCATCCGGGTCGATAGCCACTTGCGCCTCACGGACAACGGCTTCGAGGTCGTCCACATCGTGCTCGTCGAGCAGCCCAAGGGCGTCAGCGCGGGCGAGCTCGACCTTTGACAAAGCGTCGAATGCCTTCGTGAACGGGACGCGGTTCCGGGCGACGGTCGTGGAGAGCCCGGTGACGTGCCCGCCGTCCTTTCGTCGGGAGAATCGGAACTCGGTTACCGTCTTGGCATCTATCGGTGCGCTGGGGTCGATGTTGAGGTTGCGTAGAGCTTCCAGGTCGTCAGGGTCGAGTCGGTAGCGTGCGCGCACGACGAGGGTGTCCGAGTCTGGCCGTGTCCGGCGATTCTGCTCGCGTAGAGACAGTGCGGGATCGTCGCGATCGTCGTCCGTCAGCCACGCCAGGCCCTGGAGGACGCTGCTCTTGCCGGACTCATTGGGACCGATGAACGCGATCGTGTGGCCGTCGACGTTGCACGAGGTCTGATCGAGGCGTTTGTAGCCATTGAACTCGACGGTCGACAACCGCATCGGTGTCGCTCCTCTCGTTCAACTTTCGACACAAACTCATCGTGTCACGCGGCGACCAGGGAGAGACCTCTGCCACGCCGCAGGCAAGCGTCGACCCGAGGGAGGCAACCGCCCGAGGGTCACTCGCCGTGCCCGTGACGCGACTGTCACCTTCGGACGACGGAGGCCCCCTGAAACGGCTTGACCGCCCGACCAGCAGAGACGCGGTGCCGGGCGATGGCTTCCTGGGTCCGAGCGCGGATCAAGAGGATGAGGCTGACTGGTCCGATGATGATGAACTTCATCGCGTTCCACACCGCCCACAGCACGACCAGATGCAGCCAGTCTGGTGCACCGTCGGCGAGGGCGTTGGTGCAGACGCTCGCGATCAGCAGGTAGGGCACGGCGAGGAGCATCGCGGGGATGCCCCACTTCAGGTTGGGTCGGCATCGGATCGCGTCGAGCAGCCGGTTGGTCGGCATGTAGCGGCGCAAGTAGTAGCGGGTGTGGGCGCTGAGCGTCCAGATCAGGCGGATCATGGCGGGCCTCTCGTCACACGTGTCTCTCCGTCGAGGAGGCAGTACGTGTATGAACGCCCAAGCTGGGCCGTCCCGAAGGACCCGCAATCGAGGAGGACCTGCCTCGGTTTGTACTTTACGCCCGAGCCCGGACATACGGAACCCCGCCCAGCGTCGGTGTAGGCGCGCACCTTCTCGGCGACGGACCGACCGAGAGGGGATCCCGGATCATGACCTCGTTCAGTGAGCTTGCCCGCGATGAGCGGACGTCGCGGATGGTGTTGTCGATGCTGACCGAACCCGACGATGCGGTGACCGGGCGGCTGCTGGGCCGGCTCGGCGCCGTGAAGACGGTGGGGCTGCTCGATGGCGGCGGAAAGCTGCCGGGCCTGGGCCGTGTCGATGCGCGGGTCTGGCGTGACCGGCTCACCACGGCGGCCCGGCCCGATGAGCTGGCCGGACGCCTCCGCCACGTTGGAGCGGCCGGGATCGGCGTGGTGATCCCCGGCGACCGGGACTGGCCTGCCGTGCTGACCGATCTGGGTGAGCGGGAGCCGTTCGTGTTGTGGACGCGCGGGGCGGCGTCGTTCTTGTCACGTCCGTTCACGGACCTGCTGACGATCACTGGTTCCCGGGCGGCGACCTCCTACGGTGAGCGCGTCGCCGCGGAGTTCGCCACCGATCTGGCGCGGGACGGGCGGGTGGTCGTCGCCGGCGGCGCGTACGGGATCGAGGGCGCCGCCCACCGCGCCGCTCTGGCCGCCGGTGGGGACACGATTGCTGTCCTTGCCGGCGGCGTCGACCGTCCCTACCCCGCAGGGCACCGCGACCTGCTCGACCGGATCGCCGGCGTGGGGCTGCTCGTCAGCGAGACGCCACCGGGTTCGACGCCCACCCGGCACCGGTTCCTCGCGCGCGGCCGGCTCCTGGCCGCCCTGTCGAACACGACCATCGTGGTCGAGGCCGGGGTCCGCTCCGGCGCGCTGCACACTGCCCGGCAGGCGTACGACTTGGGTCGCAACGTCGGTGCGGTCCCCGGCCCGGTGACCAGCGCCGCCAGCACCGGCCCCCACCAACTCATCGGTGACGGTCGGGCACGGATCGTCACCGAAGCCGGACAGATCACCAACATGCTCCAGATGCACGAAGCCCTCCACGAGAGTCCGCAGCGGTCACCTCTCGGCTCAGCGTTCTCCCGCGCCCATGCACGCCGTGACATCAGGCGCGACACTCCCTCACTGTGAACCGTCGCGTGACAACACGGCGGCTGCACCACGGCAGCCATCGACACGAGATGGAGAGCGTCAGCCGTAGGCTCAGATCATGAAGATCGAGCTGGAGCGCGGCGCGTGGACGAGGGGCGAGCCCTTGGTCGACGGCGAAGGTGGCTTCGGGACGGTGTACGAGGTCCAGGCAGTCGACGGCTCCTCAGCGGTGGCCAAGTTCGTTCCCAAGGCGCCGGGTGCCGAGCGTGAACTCCTCATCGGCGACTCTCTTCGCGCTGCGGAGTTCCGGAACGTCGTGCCGGTGATTGACCGGGGCGAACACGAGGACTCCTGGGTTCTGGTGATGCCTAGAGCCGATAAGTCACTGGCACAGCACTTGGAAGAGGCTCGTGCCCCGTTGGGTCTCTCCGAAGTCGTGTCGATCCTCAGCGATATCGCCACGGCTCTCTCTGACATCGACGGTGCTGTTGTCCATCGGGACTTGAAGCCACAGAACGTGTTGCTGCTTGACGGCACATGGTGCGTCGCGGATTTCGGCATCGCGAGATATGCCGAAGCGACGACCGCCGACGATACGCGCAAGTTCAGTCTCACGCCCCCTTATGGGGCCCCGGAACAGTGGAGAAGTGAGCGCGCGACCAGCGCAACTGACATCTACGCCTTCGGTGTCATCGCGTTCCAGTTGTTGTCTGGCGCACTCCCGTTCGACGGCCCGGACCCTGCGAGTTACAGAGAGCAGCACCTCACGGCCAGCCCTCCTCCGCTCACTACGGGGACCGCACGGCTTCGGATACTCACCGAAGAGTGCCTCTACAAGGCACCTCAAGCACGACCCAACGCCACCAATGTCCTGGCCCGGCTGGCTACCGCTGCCGAGGAACCTTCCCGTCCGGGACTATCGCGGCTTGCACAGGTGAGCCACGCGGAAGTGCAGCGCAGAGCGCAGAGCCATGCGCATGAGGTGGAGCAGCGCGAAGAATCTGAGCGCCGCGCACAGATGTTCGCGGCGGCCGAGCAGTCATTCGAGTCGTTCTCGCAGCCACTGTTGCAGGCCATCGAGGACAACGCTCCCACCGCCACGATCGAGGTCGACGCGGGCCGCGGAAAGATGCGGTTCGTGGCCGAGCTTTCCGGAGCCAAACTCGGCGTCAGTCGGCCGCAACCGTCACCCGCTTGGCAGGGCCCGTTCAACGTCATCGCGTTCGCGAACATCGCAGTCAACTTGGGAGGCCGAAACCGAATGGGTTGGGAAGGCCGCAGTCACTCGCTGTGGTTCTGCGATGCCCACGAGCAAGGCCGCTTTGCCTGGTACGAAACAGCGTTCATGGATTCACCGTTCAGCAGCGGCCATCCATCGGTTGAACCGTACTCGTGCTCGCCCGCAGAAGGACAGGTCGCCTTCCAGAACGTCATCGGCACGATGCAGCTCGCGTGGCCTGTCGAAGAGTTGGATCGCGCGGACCCCACCGAGTTTCTCGACCGTTGGATCGGCTGGTTTGCCGACGCTGCCGAGCACCGCCTCGCCCGACCTTCCACGATGCCGGACAAGCAGCCCGGACGTTCTTGGCGGCGCGGATGATCCTCGACAGCAACTTCAACGGCTGACGGGCGGCCGGGGTCGCACGGTCACGCAGGAGAACCCGAACAGACTGACGAAAGGTGCTCGGCGACTACGGCGCAGCAGGCATAGATCGGTCGTCGGCGATGAGCACCTCGTGGCGGCTCCCGGCAGCCGTGAGTCTCACAGGCTCGGCCCCTGCCGGGTCGGGGCTGGCGGTCGGTGTTGCTGGCGGTGTTCGTGCTGATCGGCGAGCTGGCGGAGCGCGGTCTCGGCTCTGGTGCGGTCGATCTTCTGCGCCGAGTTATCCGGCACCGGGCCAAGGGGCATGTCCTCGCTGAGTCCATATCGGTCGCGGTAGGCGGCGACGGTGAGGGCGTGCCGGCGCCATGCCGCTGCCTTGCGGGGGTCACGCGATGGCTCACCGAGTGGCCGCGTCCAGGGCTCCGCGGCTTCGCGCGCGGTGTCAAGTACCGCGTCCGCGCGGCCCTCGATCAGCTCGCGCCGCTCATCGAGTGCCTGCCGCATATCGCTTGCCATCGGGCCGTCCGCAGCCGGGATCAGTCCGGCGATCAGCCGTGGCGTCTTGCGGGTGCGGCCCGAGCCAGCCGGGCGTGCTGTGGCGCGCGCAACGCGGTAGTGCAGCACGGAGGCGATGTCGTCGGCATCAGTAAACCCGCGCGCGGCCACCAGGCGCGGAAGCAAGGTGTCGAGGTCGTGGTGGTTGGCCTCGGCGCGGCGCAGCTCGGCGGTGAGTGCCCCGAACGCCTCGGACTCGATCGCGGTGTCGGCCTGGTCGACAGTCAGACCAGAGGCACGGATGAGGGTGGCCCAGCGGTCGTGTTGGGCTGCGGCGGCGATGGTCTCGTACTCGGCGGCGAGCTGAGCGATCGAACCCCAATGCTCCTGTTCGGCGGTGATGGTCTCGTGCGCAGACAGCTCCGCACCGACGTGCTGGAGCACACCGAACAGCACGGACCGGCCGGTGGCGTCGGGGTTGTCGCCGGGATGCGGGTGGGTGTGCTCGTCGGCCCTGTCGAGGATCACGTAGGCGTTGTTGGCGTGCTTGCCGCGGGTCATCGCAACGTAGAAGTTCTCCCGCGTCGTGGTCGGCTCCACCAGCACGTGCACGGTATCGACCGTGACCCCTTGTGCCCTGTGGGCGGTGGTCGCGTAGCCCAGGTCAACGTGATCGGTCACATAGGCGGCCGGGAGGACGATGGAGCCGCCGAACCGGCGGCCGGTCTTGCGGATCGTGATCGACCCGTCGTCGCGGACGCCGGTGATGGTCCAGGCATCGCCGTTGCGCACCCAGGTCTTCCCGGACCGTAGGCGGCGGTCGTTGCGGCGTGTGATGATCGTGTCTCCCACCCCGGCGATGGTGCCGTTGTTCAGCTCGACCTCTCGGCCCGGCTTCAACGTGCCGTCGAGGATCAGATCGGCACGAGCACGCTGGTTGAGGGCGCTCACGTGGTCGCGGGTCTCGGCGACCAGCACCGACATCAAGCCCTGGTTCCGGTCGGCGCGCCAGGCGGTGTAGGCGGCGTCGGTCATTGCCTCGCCGTCGCCGTCGTGGATGCGGTCGTGGTCGAGGTAGGTGTCGATCACCCGCGTGCGCCCGTGGCGCAGGGCGAGGGATGCGGTCTTCTCCCAGGCGTGGGTGAACCGGTGGACGTCGACCAGCTCGGGCGCATCGTCACGATCACCGACGAGGAGCCCGAACGCGCCGCCGGCGTCCACGGATTGGAGCTGGGCGAAGTCGCCGACCAGTAGCACCTTCGCCCCAGATCGTTCGGCCAGACGGGTGATGCGGTCCAACGAGAGGGAGCCTGCGAGGGAGGCTTCGTCGATGATGACGAGCTGACCGGCCTCGAAGTCTTCGCCGTGGACGAGGTGGTTCTGCCACCACTTCGCCGTGTTCTCCGTCGCAATGCCCAGATCGTCTGCGAGGACCTGCGCCGCGACCGCGGAGGGCGCTAGCCCGACGACCGAGCCCTTGCCGTGTTCCTTCTCCCACGCACGCCGCAACGCCGACATTGCTGTTGTCTTCCCGGCGCCGGCCGGTCCGAGGAGCACGTCGAGCATCCGGCCAGAGACGGCGATCTTCATGAGCGCGTCGGCCTGATCCTCACCGAGCATCCGCCCCTCGGCATCGGGCCGTGCGGTGATCTTCTCGACCGTGCGAAGCGCGACGGTCGGTGCGGTCATGGTGCGGGAGCGGTTCAGCAGCCGGTCCTCCGCAGCGAGCAGTAGCTCGGAGGAGAACACCGTCGAGTGCTTCGGGCGGAACACGCTCGTTCCGTCCACCCGCCGGAACACCACGGGCGATGTGGCGGGGTCGGGCGGCGTCAACTGCAGGGACACGGACTCCGCAGCGTCGGCGATCATCCCCACGACCGCTTCCCGGTCTTGCATGGTGGCGAAGCGCCAGCCCATCGTCTGCCGGGACGCCTCGGCCATCAGGTTCCACCGCCGCCACGTCGAGCGCTTCTCACCCACCACCCCGACCACCGAGGCACCGAGTTCGCCAATAGCATCCAGCGGCACATCGTCGGCACGCAGCAGCAGCGGCTTGTCGTTGTCGGTGATCGTGCGTGCCCATCCGGTGGCGTCTTGACCGAGCACCCCGGTGGCGCGGGTGCGCCACTCGGCAGTGAGGTCGGCCAGCGATCGGACCTGCTTCTCGGGGCGTGTGGCGAGGGTGGCTTGGGCGCGGAGCTTGATGATCGTGGCGGTGGATGGTTGGCGGCCGTGCCGGGCGACGTACTCGGCGATGAGTCTGTCCTTCTCGGCGTTGATGTGCCGGGCACGGGTGGAGAACTCCTGGACCAACTCCTCCGGCACGGTGCTGATCGCCCAGGCCGGGTTCCTGTCCCGGCCCATGTCTCGGGCTTCCCATTCGACGCCGAAGGTGCGCGTCATGTGGTCGGCGAACACCGCCTCGTGCAGCTCCGACAGGGCGACCACGGCGGCATGCATCGGCCGACCATCCAGAGACCGCCACTTGCCGTCGAACGCGGTCTGCACCTTGTTGGAGATCACGACGTGGGTGTGCAGATGGGGGTCGCCGGCGCGGGAGTCGAAGTGATCGAACGCCGTCGCCACCAACCCGGTGACGTCCACCTGCGCAACGGCCCCGTCACCGGCGGTTGCACCGGAGCGTGTAGCTGCAACCTCGCGCTCCATGAACGCAACCACCTCTGCAACCGCCGCATGATGCGCCTCCCCGATCAGCGCTTGGGTGCCGGCGTCGGCGACCGCCCACAACGCCGAGGCGGACTTCGGGATCGAGAAGGTGAAGTCGAACCCAGCGACCGCCCGACGCCTGCCGCGCTGGGTCTCCTCGGCGTCAATCTCCGCGACCGCCTCACCCTTCGCGCCCGGACTCAGCGATGGGTCGAGGTCAGCGATGCGGGCCTCGATCCGCTCCGGCATTGACTTGTAGGCAGGGAACGCGTGCCCGAGCGGGTCGCCGGTGATCGGATCACGACCGATGCCCATCAAGAGCTGGAGCTGGGCCTCCGACACCCGATCACCGACCGCGAGCTGTCCTCTCCCGAGTGAGGCGATGCCAGACCCGAGCCACTGGCCCGGTGGTGTGCCTTCCTCCGCGTAGTAGCGGGTCAGAGGTGTCGAGAGCGAGCGGTCGCCGTCCGCGGCGGCTACCGTGCGCAGGAGGTACTTGTAGCCGTCACCGGCGCTCATGACCCGCATGGAGACCGTCACGCTGGAGAGGTGCACGACAAGGTCGCGCTGGGAGGCGGCTCCCGGATTCTGTTCTACTGGAACGTATGAGTAGTGACGGTGCAAATTCGCTGGCGCGTGACCCGCTACCGCTGAGCGGTAAGTCTGTCGTGGTGACCGGGGTCAGTCGTCGCGCAGGGATCGGCTACGCCACCGCGTGCCGGTTGGCGGCCTACGGGGCGAGCGTGTTCTGTCATCACTTCTCACCCCACGACGCCGAACAGGACTGGGGCGTTGACGATCTCGACGCCGTGTTCGACGGAGTCCGGTCTCACCTGGTCGGTGATGCGCGGGTGGCTGACTTTCATGCTGATCTCACCGAGTCCGACGCGTCGGACCGGGTGATCACGGCGGCTGTCGAGGAGTTCGGGCGTGTCGATGGGTTGATCTGTAATCAGGCGTTGACGGGTTCAGACGGGCCGATCGGCGAACTGAGTGCTGCGGACCTGGACCGCCACTGGGCGGTAGATGCGCGCGCATCGATCCTGCTGGCTCAGGCCTTCGCCGCACAGCACGACGACAGCCGTTCCGCCTCGATCGTGTTCCTCACCTCCGGGCAGGGTTTGGGGCCTATGCCCGGCGAGGTGGCCTACGCGGCGGCGAAAGCGGCACTGGCCGGAGTGACCACAACCATCGCCGACCAACTCGCCGATCGCGGCATCCGGGTGAACACGGTCAACCCCGGCCCCGTCGACACCGGCTATCTCACCGAGGAGATGTGGAAAGTGGTGGAGCCGATGTTTCCGTTCGGCCGGTACGGGTGCCCCGACGACCCGGCGCGGCTCATCGCCTGGCTGACCACCGATGAGGCGTCCTGGATCACAGGGCAGATCATCAACACCGAAGGAGGCTTTGGCCGCTGGCGTCCGCGCGGCGAATGATCGGCCGAGTCCGCATGCGTCTGCTCTGGTACAGGACGGCAAGCTCATCGAGTAGTCGCAGCAAGGCAGATGACGGAACTACGACGTAAACTACGCTGAAACGGCGCTAGAACACCGAAGCAGACGGAGCTACGTTTGTGTCCCTACGGGGTACTTTCCTCTGCCGAGTAGCGGGCCAGCGGCGTCGAGAGCGAGCGGTCGGCGTCCGCGGCCGCAACCGAACGCAGAAGGTACTTGTAGCCGTCACCGGCGCTCACCACCCGTATCGAGACCGTCATGCGCAGAAAGTGAGCGCGCACGACGCACGCTGCGTTGCCGTCGTTGCGAGGATGTGCGCTTGGTCGACCTTGGTCGTGGGGCCGCGCAGAGCACGTGAAGGACGTCGACGCGAGATGATGGAGGCATGTCGTCTCCCTCGATCCCACTGACCGGATTGCTTTCCGCTAGCTCAGTGTGGAAGCGCGTCACCGACGGCGAGTCAGGCGCGATTGTGCTGCGTCACGTGTCCGAGGAATGGTTCGCCAAGGTGGTCTCCGCCGTCGATGCGAGCACGCTAGAAGACGAGCGCGATCGGATCGAGTGGCTGTCGACCACCGGAGTCCCCGGCCCCAGCGTGCTCGACTGGCGCACCACCGAGCACGGAGCCTGCCTCATCACCACCGCAGTTGCGGGCGTCCCGGCTGACCGGCTCGACCCGGCCCAACTCACGCAGGCATGGCCGTCGATCACCGAGACCCTGGTCCGGCTGCACAGCATCCCCGCCAGTACGTGCCCGTACGGCAGGACACTGGACGAGATGATGACGCTGGCCCGCGCGACCGTCGCCGAGAACCGGGTCCACCCCGAGTTCCTTCCCCAGCACCTCGTCGACACCCCGCCCGCAGTGATCCTCGCAAGCTTGGAACGCGACCTTCCATCCCGCCAGGAACAAGAGGACGCCGAAAGGGTGGTCTGCCACGGAGACTTCTGCCTCCCCAACATCCTCATCGACCCCGCTACCTCGCTCGTGGCCGGGCTCATCGACCTCGGCCGGCTCGGACAGGCAGACCCGTATGCCGACATCGCACTGCTGCTGGCGAACGCCCGAGAGACCTGGCCCGACGAGGACACCGCCCAACGAGCGGATCACGACTTCGCCTCCCGGTACGGCATCACCCTCGACCCCGATCGCCTGGACTTCTACCTCCGACTCGACCCGCTGACCTGGTAGACCGTGCTCGGCGTACGCTGAATCCGCAGAAAGAAGCCGATCAAGACCGGACTACTCTTACTCCCCCACGGGGTTCCGGCCTCCACGTAGTACCTCGTCAGCGGCGTGGACAGCTCACGGTCGCCGTCCGCGGCCGCGATCGTGCGCAGCAGGTACTTGTAGCCATCCCCGGCCGACATCACCCGCATCGAGACCGTCATGCATCGAAGGTGCGCGCGGCGATGATCGTGGCTCGTCGCATGGTGGTCGTGTCGCGCGGACCTCGTTCCGCCTCGGTCGTAGGATGGAGACGTGACTACGGACACACGGCACGAGCGGTAAGCCAGTTATCTGTGCTGCGCTCGCTATATAGAGGAGTAGAGCATGGCGCAGGATGTGTTTGTCAGCTTCGATTACGACCACGATGCGCGCCTGAAGGACCTGCTCATCGGTCAGGCGCGACTGCCAGATAGCCCGTTCGAGGTGGCCGACTGGTCAGTGAAGACTGCGAGTCCGACGTGGCGAGAGGACGCGCGTCGTCGTATCCGCCGCTGTGACCAGGTCATCGTTCTCTGCGGTCAGCACACTGCTAGCGCGACAGGCGTGAGTGCTGAGATCGAGATCGCCCGCGACGAGGGTACGCCGTACTTTCTCCTGAAGGGCTACAACGTGACGTGTCAGCGGCCTACGGCAGCCTTGGCGACCGACAAGCTCTATGACTGGACTTGGGACAATCTGAAACTGCTGATCGCTGGCAATCGATGAAGGAACCCACTCACGACACAGTGGAGCTCTACAAGTTGGCTGTCGAGATGGCCGATCGAGTCTCCGCTCGGCGTGGCCATGCTAATCAGTTCTACCTGACCCTGCAGTCGGTCCTTCTTGGCGCTCCTGCTTTAGTTCAAGCAGTAGGATCACAAGGCTCTATCGAGCCGTTCTTGTCTTTTCTTCTTTGCGTTGTCGGCGTCGTCACAAGTGTGACCTGGTGGCTCCAACTGAAAAGTTACCGCGACTTGAACAAGGCGAAGTTTGCTGTCATCAATGCAATTGAGGAAGAGTACTTCGAGGTGCGTCCGTTCTTGGACGAGTGGAATCAACTGAAGAGTGATCCGATCGCCAGATGGCGTCCTCGCTACGCCGAGCTGGGCACAGTCGAGAGAATCGTCCCGATCGTGTTTCTGCTGATAAACCTAGCGCTGGCGGTGATCGTATGGCTCTGAACTATATCGACGAGATCGCCGCGCTCATCGAGGCAACACTGGATCCGGAACAGCGACCCGACGACGACGCTTGGGCTCTCTATCGTCTGTATGCGTTGCTTGTACTGGTGAAGGGCGTGGACGTCTCGCTTGAAGACGTCCACGACGCTTGGTCTGTATGGATGGCGACGATCAATCCTAAGCACGATGCCCTCGTGCCCTTCTCTTCGCTCGATCCTGCGAAGCGATCGGAGGATGGTCCTTACGCGCGAGCGATAGCAGCCGTGGCGCGAGGGCTGAATAGTCAGTCGTTCGACGGCACAGGAGTGCGTTGATCTATGGGAAGTGCTGCACGCCCGCCATCGTCACGTGCCGTGAAAGTAGAGATCGGACGGCAGCGCGGTGACGGTGATGACTCGCGTAGGTTCACGCCCGCCGCCATCACTTTCGATACACGCGCTCACACGCTGACGACTGAGATCAAAGATGATTGGGAAGAGCAGATACAGAAGCAGTGGCGAACTAACCAATCGCATGTGAAAGAAGCGATCATCTACCAGTTCGGCATCGAAGACTTCGAGCAGAAGATTCGCGATTTCACCGATCTTGGTGTGGCACCCTGGTCGGTTGTGGCGCTTCACAATTTCTATCTAGCGCAGGTGCGCAACGCCTTCGTCTCAGGGAGCTACTACTCAGCGCTTCTGGGGGCCTGCGGCCTTGGTGAACGAATATTGAATCAGCTAGTTCTGACATTGCGAGACGACTACTCTTCGCATCCAGCGACTAAACACGTTGCTGGAAAGAAGTCTCTCGATGACTGGCAAAAGTGCGTGCGGACGCTAAAGGAGTGGGGTGTTCTCGACGAAGAGACCGCCCGTGACTACTTACGTCTCATGCGCATGAGGCACGCAGCGGTGCACTATCGCTCTGATCTCGACAGCGGTGACGCGCGCGACGCCGCACTGGCCGCTGTCGTTCTGTTATGCGAGCTGGTCCAGCGAATCTTCAGCCCTCATGGCCGAGATGAGAACTACTTTCCGGGGCCAATCGGACGCTCCTATGTGCGCCGTGATGCTGAGGCCATTCCTTTCGTCAAGCACTTCATACTCCCAGCTTGCGTGCTCGTAAGCCCTGTCTACCGATTCGTGGCCTCGGCGTCGGAACCAGGTGGATTCGCTGTCTACGACGACCCTGAGTACGGCCGTAGTTCACCCTCTCTCAGCGATGACCAGTTCGCCGAGCCGTCGCGAGCGAGCCCTCAAGTTCAATACCCGTTCTGACCTCGGACAGCAACACCGATCGTGTCCCATCGCCGCGGTTTAGGTGCTCATGGCGACTGCATCTTGAGCTCGATGAATGGCGCTTGCATTTCGCAACGCGGGGATACCTGAGCATGCGCACGGGTGGCGCTAGGTGTCGAGAAAATCCCACTCGCTGCCAAGGACCCATCGCAAGGCAGAAAGTTTCCCGTTGAGCATGCCAAGTTCGAAATCTGAGTATGGTCCTAGCTCTCCCGGTTGCGTATAGCCTGAGTTGCACAGTTTTAGTGTGTCAGCGAATCCACCATGGCCCGCGTCTCC
>NZ_BAAANO010000023.1:0-48797 GCF_039529845.1 Brevibacterium samyangense
AAGGTTCCAACAGCCCCGAGGTGGGGACGGCCGACAATTCGTCAACAGCCACTTGAACTGCTGCCACGGGGGCAGAGTGCTGGATTCGCCGGTGCCGCGTCCTGTGCCGCGCCCCTACTGGTCGAGCAGTGCCGCGTACTCCGCCGGGCGCCGTGCCTTCATGACGAGCGCGGACACCATGCCCGCCCCGAGGAGCACCGCGAGCAGGACCGGCAGCACGACGGCGGCGACCGGGTCCCCGACGAGGTCGACGAAGTTCGCGATGACGACCGTGAGGATGACGGCCATCCCCAGAAGCGCGAGGCCCGGCGCGATCCGGGTACCCCACGGGTTCCGGTCCTGTGTTCGGAGCGCGAAGAACACGATGACGGCGAGGCTCGTGAGAGCGATGAGCGCGAGGAGTCCGAGGGTCGCGGTGCCCGACAGCCACGTGTAGCCGACGGTGAGCGGGTCGAGCCCGAACAGGAGGTACGCACCGACGACGGCGACGGAACCGGTGGACACGACCGCGGAGGCGAAGGAGGGCGTCCCGAACGCGGCGTGCGGACGGCCGAGGCGCCTCGGGAGGGCTCCTGTCCCGCCGAGGGAGAAGAGGTACCGGGCGGTGACGTTGTGGAACGCGAGGATGCAGGCGAAGAGGCTCGTGATGATGAGTACCTGCATGATCGAGTTGAACACGGGAGCGACGTACGTGGCACCGAGGGTGAGGATGACGCCCTCGTAGTCCTCGGTCGCCGCGTCGACGATCCCACCGGGGCCGACGCCCATGCTCATGCACCACGCAGAAAGCGTGTAGAACACTCCGATGAAGACGACGGCGAGGAAGGTGGCGCGCGGGATCGTCGTGTCCGGGTCCTTCGTCTCCTTGCGGAACACCGCGGTCGCCTCGAAGCCCATGAACCCGAGGACCGCGTACATGAGGCCGAGGCCCCACGAGGACGCGGGGTCGCCGATGCCGAGCGAGCTCACGAGCGACAGGCCCTCGGCACCCCCGCGGGCGATGATGACGACGTCGAGGACCGCGACGACGAGGGTCTCGAGGACGAGGAAGACGCCGAGCACCTTCGCGCTCAGGTCGATGTTGAGGTATCCGAGCACCGCAGTCGCGACGAGGCAGACGGCCGTCGGGACCGCCCAGTGGACGGAGAGCCCGAAGAACGCACCGAACAGGTCCGCGGTCATGATCCCGAAGAGGAAGTACACCGCGAGCAGGAGCAGGAAGTAGGCGCCGATCGCGAGGAACGCGGTGCCGTTCCCGAGCACCCGGCCGAGCCCCGCCTGCACATAGGAGTAGAACGCGCCGGCATTGCGGATGTACGCGCTCATCCGCGTGAACCCGACCGAGAACACGAGGAGGATGAGCGTGCAGACCGCCATGTACGCGGGCACCCCGGTGCTGCCGGTGACGAGGAACATGAGCGGGATCGTCGCCGCGGTCACCGACAGCGGGGCGGCCGCCGCGACGACCATGAGCACGATGTCGAAGGTGCCGAGCGTGCCGCTCAGGCGGCCGGACCCGGGTACCCCGGAATCACCCGCCGAGGCGCCGACCGGCGCTCCGAGGGTCGTCACCTCGGTGGCGAACTCAGCGGGCACGTCCCGGGTGTGGGCGGGTGCCTCGGCGACGCCGGTGACGGGCCCTCCCGAGGCGCGGGGCGCCTCGGCGGTGGGGGTACCGTCCGTCGCCGGGGCGGCGGAGAAGCCGTGCGGCGGATTCATCGGGGACTCCTTCGGAGTGCGGATGCGGGCGGATGCCCCTGGGGAGCTCAGTGCCCCTGGGGAACGCAGAGCCCCTGGGGAACGCAGAGCCCCTGAGGAGCTCAGTGCCCCTGGAGGATGAGGTCGGCTCCGTCGACGGTGCCGCCTGCGGCCCGGGCTGCGGCGCGGGCGCGGTGGGACTCGACGGTGAACATGGACTGTTGGAGGGTGCTCGTCCCGGTGAGGGCGAGGTCGGCGGCGATGCGCCCGTAGGCGGGCGCGAACTTGAACCCGTTGCCGGACATGCCGCCGGCGACGACGACCCTCCCGTCGTGGATCGCGTCGATGACGGGGACGTGATCGGCCGTCGTGGAGTCCGGGTGGCGGGACCAGCGGACGGGCTCCGGATCGACGTCGGGGAACATGAGCGCGCCGATCCGTCCGACCTCGCGCACCTGCTCGCGGGTGAGGTCGAAGTCGAGGGCGTCCCAGGTCTCGGCCGGTTCGTTGCCGGCGATCGACGGGGCGAGCTTGAAGCTGTAGCCGTCGAGCGAGGGCACACCGAACGCATGGCGCTCGCCGAGGTCCCGCATCCACCCCGGGAGGCGATCGGGGGCGAAGGCGTCGACGTTCCGCGGCATGAACCAGAAGAGGCTGAAGAGGATCGGTTTCACGAGGTCGTTCAGCTCCGGCAGCACCTGTGCGGTCCACGAGCCCGCGGTGACGACCACCTTCCTGGCGTACACGGTGCGCAGTTCACCGCCGCTGCTCGTGTCGCTGCTCCTCGCGCCGCCGCCCTCGTCGAGCACGATCGCGACGGGCGCGTCCGGGCTGCTGCCCGGTTCGATCGCCCGCACCGTCGTGTCGAAGAGGACGCGGGCGCCGTGCTTCTGTGCCTCGTGGAGCGCCGAGGCGACCGCCACCTCGGGCCGCAGCCCACCGCCCAGCAGGTCGAGGACTCCCATGTCGTCGTCCTCGACGTGGAACTGCGGGTACTCGCGGCGGAGGTCCGTCGCGTCGAGAACGCGAATGGGGAGGTTGTTGTCGGTCGCGGTGCGGATCGTCATCTCGAGGGCGTCGTGCCCGGTGGGGCCCACCCCGAGGACGCCGATCCTCTCGAGGATGCGCCTGCCGGAGGCGGCCTCGAGCTCGGCCCACAGACGCCGGGCGGTGAGGGCCGCCTCGGTGTAGATGAGGCCCTCCTTGTTCGCGGCGCGGTAGAGGCGGGATTCCCCGGTGAAGGCGCCGTAGGAGTGGGCGGGCCCGTACTGCTCGATGCCGAGGACGCTGAGGCCCGGCTGCTCGGCCAGCTGCCACAGGGTCATCGACCCCATGGTGCCGGCGCCGATGACGGCGACGTCGACGAGGTCGTCGGTGGGAGGCGTGGTTGTGTGTGCGCTCATGTCCGGTCCCCCGATCACGCGAGTGCCGGGGCGTCCCACAGGCGCAGCGACTGCCCGAGGCCCAGGTCCTTCGCGCGGCGGTACACGGTGGTGGCGAGCGCGACGTCCTCGACGGGCATGCCGCCGACGGACATGATGACGATCTCCTCGTCGGACTGCCGGGCCGGGCGGTCGCCGTTGACGACATCACCGATCTCGACGAGGTCCTCACGCTTCATCTTTCCGTCGAAGACGAGGTCGGCGAACTTGGAGCCGAGGATGGGGACGTGGTGGTGGGAGGGCTTCGGCACCTCGTGGTACCAGGCCTCATAGAGACCCCACCCGTCGAGGACCTTCGTCGTGCCGAGCATCGCGTCGTCGACGTTGCACGAGGACGGCATCGCGAGGAACGCGCCGGGCTTCACCCATTCCTTCTTCACGAGTGGGTACGTATCCGGATTCTTCTCGCCGGAGGTCGTGCAGTAGGTGACGAGGTCCGAGCCGCGGACGACGTCCTCGACGGTGTCGACGACCTCGATCGTCGTGAACTGCGGGTAGGTCTCCTTCACCCACGCGATGAAGTTCTCGAGGGACTTCTGCCCACGCCCCTTGAGCTTGAGGGTGTCGAGCTCGGGGCATTCGACGACGAACGAGGCGAGCGTCGTCTTCGCCATGACGCCGGGCCCGAGGACGCCGACGACCTTCGAGTCGGGGCGGGCGAAGTACCGGGCGCCGAGGCCGGGAACGGCACCGGTGCGGTACGCCGAGAGGAGGTTCGCGGACATGAGGGCGATGGGGGCGCCGGTCTCCGTGTCGTTGAGGACGAAGAGGTGGACCGAGCGGGGCAGTCCGCGGCCCTTGTTGTCGACATTGGAGCCGTACCACTTGACGCCGGTCGTGCCGAACTCCCCGCCGAGGTACGCGGGCATCGCCATGAAGCGGCGGTCCTCGGCGTCCTTCGGCATGCCCGGGTGGGTGGGGTCCGCCGGAAAGGAGACCATGGCGCCGTGGGAGTCGTTGTTGTCGCCGGCCATCCGGTAGTCACCGGCGGCGAGGAGCCCGAGGGTCTTCTCCATCGTGTCGACGACGAGCTTCATGTCCGTGACGCCGGCGGCGATCATGTCCGGTTCGCTCAGCCAGAGGAAGTCGACCGTGGGGAGGTCCGGGAGGACCGCGGCGGTGGCCTCGGGAATGACAGGGGTGGCGGTTGCGGGGGTGGTCGGCGCGGCAGGCGGTACGGAGGGTGCGACGGCTTCGGCGGTCATACGGGGATTTCCTCTGGGGTCGAGGTCGGGTACCGGGTGAGTACACCTGGGGACGAAGTGCTCCCTCCATGTCTACGCCCGGGTGACCCCCGTCTCACTCCGTGTTACGCGGTGTTTACGTCCGCGGTCGGATTCGGACGGACCTTTTTACATTCCGTGACGCCCGGCGTCGGACGGAGTCCTCACCCCTCGGCGCTGCGCCCCTCCAACGCCACCGCCGTGAGCACGACGAGCGCGGCCGTCCACGCGAGCGGTGCCACCGCCGCCGGAGAACCGTCCGCGAGCACCTTCTCCGGCAGGGCGCCGTGGGGAGTCCGGTGCTCCTCGAGCCACCGCATCCACTCCCGCGCCCGCCGGGTCTCACCGCTGCTCGCGTGGCTCCAGGCGAAGAGCGCGGTCGCCGGGGTCCAACTGATCCCGTCGCGCTTCCAGCCCTCCCCGGGAGCGAGTCCGCCGGCGGGCCGGCGCATCCGTGCCTCCGCCTTCTGTCGCGCCCGTGCGGTGTCCTCCGCGAACCGTGCGCCCGTCCCCGTGGGCACGAACGGCGGCAGCAGGAACACGACCGAGGCGTCGAACCGTCCGAACAACCGGAACCGTGGGTACCCGGCAGCGCCGAAGTGGGCGTGCACCGTCTCCTCGTAGCGCTCGGCCGCGGCCCGCACCTCGCGCTCCCGCGCGGAATCGCCGAGGCGCCCCACGACCTCAGCCGCACCGTACAGTCCGGCGAGGAGCGGCGCCGCCGTGCCGAGGGACACCGCGAGGTCCCGCACCTCCCAATAGTCCGGCGACGGCGGCGGGAGTCTGTTGCCGCCCCCGACGAGGTCGAGCAGGCACGCGAGCGACCGATCGACGAACGGGGCGAACCATGCGGGGACCTCGGCATCCGGCACCTCCGCGAGCACCCCTGCGGCTGCCCACAGCGCCCATCCGGTCCCGTCCAACTGGACCCCGCGGCGGTCCGGCACGTCCCGACTTCCCGGTACGTACCGCGCCTGGAACCGACCGTCCTCCTGCTGGACCGCGGACAGTCGTTCGAGCACCCGCAGCGCATCCGCCGTGTGTCCCGTCCGGGCGAAGGCGAGCGCTGCGAACGCGCAGTCCCGGGGCCAGTGGTACCGCCATTTCACCGACCATCCGGCGGCCACTCCGCCGTCCTCGGTGGTGAGCGTGTGCAGATCGAGCAGCGCCGTACGGATCATCTCCGTGAACTCCGCGGCACCGGATCCCGGTCCGCCGGGCACCCGGCCCGCCGCCAGCCATGCGGTCTGTTCCTCCGCGAGCGCGCGAGCCCGCGCGGAATCGCCGTACACGCGGGTGCCGTCGAGGAAGCCCGGATCCTCTCCGACCGGTAGCAGGCGACGCTTCCCGTCCTCCCCGATGCCGACCGCCGTCGAGTACAGCGGATGGTGGGCGAACGCCGGGTCGACGATCCCGTCGGGGCCGGCGACCGGCACGGCGTCCGGGCCCTGCGGCTGCTCACCCGGCATCGCCGGCACCATCGGGAGCACCATCGTTGAGGCGCCGAGCAGCCCCGCATTCACGAGCGCCTCCCGGCGACTTACCGACCGCGCCGGCCGGGACACGGGGGCGGTGCCGGGCACAGCCCCGGTGTCGGACACGACGCGGCGCCTCGGCGGTGGTGGGTTCGGGACCATTGCCCGAAGGTACCCGATCCTCCGCCGAGGCGCCCCATTGCGTCCCGGATCCGTGCCCCGGTGCTGTGCCCGGGGGTCGTACGCCCGAACCGGCGCGCGGTTACCGCGTCACGAGCTTGAGGAAGGTGCTGCCCTCCCCGTCGGACTTCTCGTCCTGGTAGAGCAGTGCGAGATTCTTCTTCTCGAACTTGTCGAACCACTCGTCCCAGTCGATGTGCTCGAGTTGGTCCTCACCCGCACCTCCGGGGAAGTCGAAACGGAGAATGCCCGCTTCTCCCCCACCGGACTCGGTGCCGGCGACGGTGGCGGGAACGCCGCCGCGCGCCTCGGCCCATTCGCGGATGGTGTCGTGATCGGTCGTCGTGCGTGCCTCACTCGCGTCGTTCGCCATGGCGCTCACTCCTCTCTGTGCCGGGTTTCTGTGCCGGGTGTGCGCGCCCGGCTGCTGTGCCGGACGGCTCAGTACGAGATGAACTCGACGAGCTCGCCCACCCGGTCCTCGGGGAAGTTCCGGGCGATGTCGGCCTGCGCGAGCATGCCGACGAGTTCGTGCCCGTCGATGACCGGCAGGCGCCGCACCTTGTGCTCCTGCATCGTGCGGATCGCCTCCTCGATGCTGTCGTCCGCTCCGATCGTCACCGGCTTGCCCTCCGCGAGGGCACCGGCGCGGGTCGAGTTCGGTTCCATGCCCTCGGCGAGCGCCTTCACGACGATGTCGCGGTCGGTGAGCGCTCCCTTGAGCATGTCGTCCTCGCCGCAGATCGGGAGGGATCCGACGTTCAGGTCCCGGAGTTTCTGTGCAGCCTGGGTGAGCGAATCGTTCTCGCCGATGCATTCCGCGCCGGGCGTCATGAGTTCACGTGCCTTCATGGTGCTGACTCCTCTCCTGTGTTCCTGTGCGTGGTGATCGTTCTCCTGCGCATGCGGTCCATCCGGGATCCGGATGCACCCCGCAGGTGGTGAGGTCGAGGTGCCGCAGACGGCTCAGTAGTGCCGCGTGCTCACGGGAAGCGCTGCCACACGCGGTGTGTGGTCATCGCCGTGAACAGGTCCTGCAGCTTCGTCGCCGGGTCACCGACGAACACGCCGGGGGCCTCCCGGTCGACGCCCGCGCCCTCGAGCACGGGAGTGAGATCGGCGAAGACCATGGCCTTCGCGTGCCGATACGCCTCGGCCGCGAGCAGCGTGAGGCGTGGGTCGACGGTGCCCGCGCCGGCCGGGTCCGCGATCTTCGCGTCCTCGTTCGGGTGCGTTCCTGCGTCGACCTGTGCGCTCCCGGTCGCGAACACGAGTGCGTCGAACTCCACGGAGCGGGCCGTGAGGTACGTGCGCTGCACCGGGCTGCCGTCGGGCAGCGGCGCTCCCGTGGGGGCGATGACGAGGGGCACCATGCCCTTGGCGTCGATCGCCTCGCGCAGGCCGTGCACCACCTCGGCGTCCGAGGTGTCGTCCGTGACGATGCCGATGATCCGGCCGTCGAGCGGCCACTCCTTGCCCACCTGGGACAGTGCGGGGCTGGGCACGACGTCCTCGGCCGGCGGCACCGTCGGTTCCGGGACGGGCAGGCCGAGGCCGCGTGCCACCTCGGCGGCGAGGTACCCGTCGATGTTCGCGAGGTGCTGGAGCTGGCGTTCGCGGATCGCCTGCTCGTAGCACTTGCCGAGTTCGAACGTGTAGGCCTGGATCACGTGCTGCTGCTCGACCGGGCTGAGGCTGCGGAAGAACAGCGTGACCTGCGAGTAGTGGTCCTCGAAGGACTGCGGGTTCTCACGGACCTTCCGCACCGTGCCGAGTTCCTCGGGGACGTCGATGAACGCGGCGTCGACGAGCGCGTCGCCGGCGTTCGGGTCCCCTGCGATCGCCGCGTGGAACGGGCATCCGCCGTCGAGCGAGTTCGGCTTGTACGGGGCGACGCCCTCGTGGACGGCGTCCTGATGGAACCCGTCACGGAACATGTCGTTGACGGGGGCGTGCGGGCGGTTGACGGGGATCTGCGCGAAGTTCGGCCCGCCGAGGCGCGTGATCTGCGTATCGATGTACGAGAACAGCCGCGCCTGGAGCAGCGGGTCGTTCGTCACGTCGATGCCCGGCACGAGGTGCCCGGGATGGAACGCGACCTGTTCGGTCTCCGCGAAGAAGTTCTTCGGGTTCGCGTTGAGCGTGAGGAGGCCGACCGGCTGCACCGGGACGAGTTCTTCCGGGACGATCTTCGTCGGGTCGAGCAGGTCGATCCCCTCGAACATCTGGTCCGGGGTGTCGGGGAAGACCTGGAGCCCGAGTTCCCACTGCGGGAACGCGCCGGCCTCGATCGCGTCCGCGAGGTCCCGGCGGTGGAAGTCCGGATCGAGGCCGCCGATCATCTGGGCCTCCTCCCAGGTGAGCGAGTGCACGCCGAGCTTCGGCTTCCAGTGGAACTTCACGAGGGTCGTCTCGTTCTGTGCATTGATCATGCGGAACGTGTGGACGCCGAAGCCCTCCATCGTCCGGTAGGACCGCGGGATCCCCCGGTCGGACATGTTCCAGATCGTGTGGTGCTGCGCCTCCGGGTGGAGGGAGACGAAGTCCCAGAACGTGTCGTGGGCGCTCTGCGCCTGCGGGATCTCCCGGTCCGGGTGCGGCTTGCCGGCGTGGATGACGTCCGGGAACTTGATGCCGTCCTGGATGAAGAAGACGGGGATGTTGTTGCCGACGAGGTCGAACACGCCCTCGCTCGTGTAGAACTTCGTCGCGAATCCGCGGGTGTCACGGACGGTGTCCGCGGACCCGCGGGACCCGAGCACGGTCGAGAAGCGGGTGAACACCGGGGTGGAGACCTTCTCCGCGAGGAACGTCGCCCGGGTGATGCCGGCAGCGGTGCCGTAGGAGTCGAACACACCATGGGCACCGGCGCCGCGGGCGTGGACGACACGCTCGGGGATGCGCTCGTGATCGAAGTGGGTGATCTTCTCCCGCAGGTGGTGATCCTGGAGGAGCGTCGGCCCGCGGCTGCCGGCCTTGAGCGAGTGGTCGGTGTCGCGCAGGCGCACACCCTGGGCCGTCGTGAGGGCCGCTCCGGACTGAGCGCGGGAGGCCTCGGGGGCGCCGGTCGGCACGCCGGTCGCGCTCACGTTCTCCGGGCCACGCTGGTCGGGAGCTGCCGGAAGCGGCTCGCGGGGAGCCGTGGGCTCTTCGACGCTCGGCGTAGCGGATCCGGGCTTACCGGGAATGGTGCTCGTCACAATGTGCTCCTTCGATCGTGTCTCGGGACGTTCTTGTGTGGCACCTCGAACGCTACCGGGCCCGTTTGGGCCCGGCCAGGGGTGAGCGGCTCAGAGTTCGCTGGACGGTGGGAAACGAACCGAGGCGCCCTTTCCCTGTGCGGGGAACGGGCGCCTCGGCGCATGGTCGGGTTCGGCAGCGCAGGCCATGGCAACGGATTCGCCAGGAACGACTCATTCGGTTGCCGTTCCGCGCGACGGCAACCGATTGAGTCGTCGTGGGTGAAGCCGTTGGATTCCGCGGGTCAGACGCGCCGAGGCGCCACGACCTGGGAAGGTCGCGGCGCCTCGGCCGGTGGTGGGGTGGGGCGGCCCGGGGGCCGCCGCTCCCGTCAGGACGGCACGTTGCCGGCGGCGTCCTCGAGGTGGGCCCGGAGGAACCACTGGAACTGCTCGAGCTCGGCGGACTGGCCGATGAGCATGTCCTCGGTGATCGGGTCGATGTCACCGACGTCTGCGATCGCTGCGCGCTGCGAGGCGATGAGGCCCGCGTAGACCTTGTCGAGGGCGGCGATGTGATCGAGGGTCGTGCCCTTGTCGAGCGTGTACTCGTCCCAGGGACGCTGGTAGGTCGACCGGCCGGGAACACCGATGGGTGCGCCGCCGAGGGTGGCGATCCGCTCGGCGACCGCATCCGCGTACCCACGGACGAGTTCGACCTGCGGGTCGAGCATCTCGTGGACACCGATGAAGTTCGGGCCGACGACGTTCCAGTGCGCGTGCTTGAGGGTGAGGTGCAGATCGTTGAAGGCGTTGAGGCGATCCTGCAGGATCTCGCTCACCTTGCGACCTTCGTCCTGACCGAGGCCGGGAACGGTGTATGACATGGTTCCTCCTGTTGACTCGTCGGTACTGCTCGTCCGTACTGCGCTGGTGCGGCGGGGCGGGCTCCGGCCCCGGTTCGGTGGTGCCCGAGCCGTGTCGAGCAGCGCCCGAGCCGCACCCGTGGAACCGAGACTATGTGCCCCTCACCGCGTTGACCAGTGAAGACAGGCAAACCTCGGTAAGGCGGGGCTCATTTCGCGGGGCTCGTGGTCACCACCCTCCGACCACCTGCTCCGTCACGTGGATGAGCACCGGCCGGTCGCCGTGGACCGCGTCGTGGACGGCGGCGGAGAGTTCCTCGGGCTTCTGCGGGGCGGCGAATCCGCAGTGCATCGCAGTGGCGAGCGCCGCGTAGTCGGGCCCACCGAAGTCGACGCCGATCGGCGGGACGCCGGCATCCGTCATGTTCCCGAGGATCTCCCGGTACCCGTGGTTGTCGTACACGACGACCGCGAGGCCGAGCCCCTCCTGCGCCGCGGTGAGGAGTTCCTGCACGCTGAACACGAACGCGCCGTCACCGACGAGGCACACGACGTCGGCCTCGGGCCGGGCGATCTTCGCGCCGATGGCGGCCGGCAGCGCGTATCCGAGGGTGGCGTATCCGTCGGTCGTGAGGAACCGGCGCGGCTCCGTGAGGAGCGGGACGAGCGCGGTCCCGGAGTACGACACCTGCGAACTGTCGCCGGTGAAGACGACGTCGTCGCCGAGTGCGGGGACGAGCGCGGCGTGGAGGACACCGAACTCCTCGAGGACGGGCGCGAGACGGGCGAGCGCGTCCTCGCGCACCCGGGCGACCCAGGCGGCCCGGTCCTCGGGGGTCCGTGGGGCCGGGAGGTCCGCCGAGGCGCTCCCCACCTCGGCGGCCATCGCACCGAGGGCATCCTGCAGCACCGCGTCGGGAAGGTCCGGGAGCGGCTCCGCCCTGCCGTCCGCCGCGCCCTCCGCGGCCTCGAGCGCTCGGAGGAAGTCGAAGACCGAGGTCGCGGCGTCACCGAGCACCGGGAGGTCGGCACGCCGCTGGGAGTGGAGTTGCTTCGCGTCGATGTCGAAACGGACCACCGTGGCGTCGGGAGCGAGGTACTTCGCGTCCTTGAACTCGGTGCCGATCGCGAGGACCACGTCGGCCTCGTGCAGCGGTGCGACGTCGACGAAACCGCCGCTGAGGACACCCGCGGACAGCGGATGCGTCTCCGGGATCGTGCCCTTGCCCTGGGACGTCGTGTACACGGGGGCGCCGAGGTGCTCCGCCAGCTCGACGAGATCCGGCGCGCCGTCCGCCGCCCCGCCCCCGGCGATGACGAGCGGACGGGCCGAGGCGCGGACCACCTCGGCGGCGCGGGCGAGGGTTCCGGGAGAGGGCTGGGTGGCGGCCGGCAACCAGGGGCGGACGGCGTAGTCGGCGGGGTCCTCCGTGGCACACGGATCACCGATGACGTCGAGCGGGATCTCGAGGTGGAAGGGACGCGGACGGGCCGTGGCCCAGGAGTGGAAGATCTCCTCGATCGCCCGCGTCACCTGCGCCTTCGTCTCCACTCGGATGGAGTCCTGGACGAACGCGGCGGCGCCGGCGCGCTGGTCGCGGGTCTCGTGGAGGTCACCGGTGTCGCGGCGTTCGGTGCCGCGCGATGCCCCCGGGGAGATCACGAGGACGGGCACGCTGTCGGCGTGAGCGTTCGCGAGTCCGGTGAGCGCGTTCGTGAGCCCCGGGCCGGAGGTCGTGACGACGATGCCGGGCCCGGTGCCGGTGCGCGCGTAGGCGTCGGCTGCGTACACCGCGCCCTGTTCGTGGCGGGTGGAGACGTGGCGCAGCCCGTGGGTGGTGAGCCCGCGGTAGACCTCGATGTTGTGGGTGCCGGGGATGCCGAACACGGTCGAGACTCCGTGGGCCGCGAGGCAGCGGACGACGTGGCTGCCGAGGGATTCGGACGAGAGGTCGACGGCGCCATGGGTAGGGTTCTCGGCGGGGTTCTCGGGAGAGGGGACGGAGAGCATTCCGGAAGTCTACGGAGCGGTGTGTCACGGCAAGGTTTCTGCCGTTTCCCTCAACGTTTCCCACGCCGGTGGCTCGCCGGGAAACGGCTGGGAATCGCCCGGGCCTGCACTGGGTAGTCTGGACGCAGCCCACTCGTGCCCTGAACAGAAAGAACACCCGTGAGCATTCGACGAACCTCCGACGACCAGGAGGGTCGATCTTCGTACCCTCTCGATGTGAGAGGGGGTGACCGAACGTGCTGGAAGCGACGCTGACACTCCTCGGCGGAATCGTGCTGACAGCCATCATCATCGCGGCCTGCGGCTTCTTCGTGGCGCAGGAATTCGCTTATATGTCCGTGGACCGTTCGCGGATCTCCGCACAGGCGGAGAAGGGCGACGGCAGGGCGAAGGGCGTTCTCGCCATCACCCGCCGCACGTCCTTCATGCTCTCGGGCGCCCAGCTCGGCATCACCGTCACCGGACTTCTCATCGGCTATGTGGCCGAACCCCTCATCGGTGCCTCGATCGGCACCCTCCTCGGTGGCGTCGGGATCCCGCAGGGGGTGTCCGTCCTCATCGGTACCGGCGCGGCCCTTGTGCTCGCCACCGTCGTCACCATGATCTTCGGTGAGCTGTATCCGAAGAACCTCGCGATCGCGAGCCCGGAACCGCTCGCCCGCGCGCTCGTCCTGCCCACCCGTATCTACCTCGCGGTGTTCGGGTGGCTCATCACCGTGTTCGACAAGGCGGCGAACGCCCTGTTGCGTATGGTCCGCATCGAGCCGCTCGAGGACGTCGACGCGGCCGCGACCGCCAGTGACCTCGAGGCGATCGTCGAGGAGTCCCGCTCCACCGGTGACCTGCCCGACGACCTCTCGAAGATCATCGACCGCATCCTCGACTTCCCGCAGCGCGACGTCGAGCATGCGATGGTCCCCCGTTCCCGCGCCGACTCGGTGTCCCCGGACACCACCGTCGGCGAGGTCCGGGCCCGCATGGCGGTCGGGCACACCCGTTATCCGGTCGTCGGCGACGAGGACTCCCCCATCGGGGTCGTCGAACTCGTCGACCTGCTGCGCGGTGGTTACGCGGACGATGTGCCCGTCACCGAGGTCATGCGGCAGCCGGTCGTCCTCCCGACGACCATGCAGCTGCCCGACGCCCTCGAGAAGATGCGGCGGACGCGGAACGAACTCGCGTGCGTCGTCGACGAGTACGGCAACTTCGACGGGGTCCTCACGATCGAGGACCTCACGGAGGAGGTCATCGGCGAGATCTCGGACGAGCACGATCACGTCGTCGACGAGATCGTGCGCCTCGGCGAGGACCACTGGTCGGTGCCCGGCGAGGTCCACCTCGACGAGATCGAGCGCCTCATCGGCCACGACCTTCCGGAAACGGACGCGGAGACGATCTCCGGCCTCGCGGTGAGCGAGCACGGTGACCTCGTGCCGGTCGGCGGCACGGTGCGGATCGAACTGCCGGAGAAGGCCGCCGAGGCGGTCGCCGGCGTGGAGATCACCCGCGCCCTCGAGGTGGAGGTCCGCGAGGTCTCCCGCCTCGTCCCCTCCGTCCTGTCCGTGCGCCTGGTGGAAGAGACGCCGGTGGAGAACAAGGAGGCCGACCGATGAGCTGGTGGATGGTCACGATCGTCACGACGGCCCTCATCGTCGCGAGTGCCTTCTTCGTCATCGTCGAGTTCGCGCTCCTCGCGGCCCGGCGTCACCGCCTCGAGGAGGAGGCCGACCGGAGCGCATCCGCCCGCGCGGCCCTGCGCGGGATGAACGAGCTCACGGTGATGCTCGCGTTCGCGCAGCTCGGCATCACCGCGTGCACGTTCCTCCTCGGTGCGATCACGAAACCCGCGATCGACTACGCGCTCGCCCCGGTGTTCGAGCAGTGGGGTCTGCCGTACGTGCTCGCCGACGTCATCGCGTTCATGATCGCGCTCGTCGTCGTCACGTTCCTCCACCTCGTCATCGGCGAGATGGCGCCGAAGTCCTGGGCGATCGCGCACCCGGAGACCGCGGCGAAGGCGACCTCGGTCCTCGCCCGGGCACTCACGTGGCCGTTGCGTCCGTTCCTCCTGTGGATCAACCGGATCGCGAACCGCCTCGTGAAGGCCTCCGGTGTGGAGCCCGTGGAGAAGGCCGCCGCCGGTGGCCAGGACATCGACACGATCCGGGAGCTCGTCGCGCACTCGAGCGAGGCGGGCACTCTCGAGAGCCAGTACTCGGAACCGATCTCCCGGGTCATCGAGCTCGGTGGGCTCACGGTCGGGGAGATCGTCGACACCGGGCGGACGCCCACCGCGGTCACCACGAGCGCAACGGTCGCCGACGTCCAGGAGCGTGCCGCTGCCACCGGACACCTGCGGGTGCTCGTCGGCGAGGGGCCGGGCGCCCGGGTCGCCCACGTGCGGGACACGCTCACGGTCGATCCGGACACCTCGGCGACCGAGGTGGCCCGCGACGCTCTCGTCGTCGCGCCGGAGACCTCGGCGTACGACGCACTCGCCCGGATGCGACGCGGACGGGTCCAGCTCGCCACCGTCGTGAAGGACGACGCCTTCCTCGGTGTCGTGACGATCGACGACCTGCTGAAGCGGATCCTACCGGCCTGACGGGACCGACTGAGCGGTCCGGTTTCCGGGACACACGACGGACCGGCACGTCCCTTTGGGGGGAGGTGCCGCTCCGTCGTTCTCGGCGTCACATCGGCACTTGCCCTTCCCATCACTGCAGTCCTGCCGCAGGAACTCGCGGTAGGGAGAACCCCCGGTCGCACGGCGGACGACTCCACTGCGGATCCGTGCGCACGCGAGAAGACTGGACGCCATGAACGAGCAGCGTGTCCTCTCCCTCGACGTCCTCCGCGGGATCTCCGTGTCCGGGTTCGTCCTCGGACTCGGCCTTCTCGTCCTCGGGCTCCACGGCGTGCCGGCGGTGCCGGGCTCGCAGGCCGGGTTCTCCGGGGCCGAGGCGGTGCCGGGTGGGTGGGGCGCCTCGGCGGTGGTCCTCGAATGGGCGGCGACCTTCGTCGCCGGGCCCCTCGTGCCGCTGTTCTGGCTCACACTCGGCGTCGCTGCCGGGAGCGCAGTGCGCGTCCGCGGTCGCCGGGGCGCGTGGTCGGTGGCGAGCGCCGCCGTCGGCGCGGTGCTGCTCGTGGTCGGGTTCCTCTCTGCCGAGGCGGTCGCCGGAGCACTCCCGACCGGCACCCTCACGAGCGTGCTGGTCCTCGGTCCGGGCCTCCTCGTCGTCGGAACCGGACTCGGGCTGGCGGACGTGCCGCGCAGGACGGAACGCAGCTCCGGCGCGCCGGTCGTCGTCACGTGCCTCGCGCTCATCCTGTTCCTCCTGAGCGTCTACGTCTTCACCGCGGTGCCCATGTACCGCGTGCAGACTGACGCGACACTCGCCGCCGGGCTCTCGCTGCTCCTGGCGGCGACCTATGCGTGCGCGGTCCTCGTTCTCCTGCTGACCCCGTGGCGGATCGCGCTCGGGGCGGTGTTCGCACCGCTCGGCCGGACTGCATGGGCAGGCGCGCTCGTGACAGGAGTCGCCGTCGGGTTCGTCGGCGCCTCGCTCGAGCCGATGGTGTCGGCCGTGTCCCCGGGGCCGGCAGCGCAGTTCGGAGGCAGTGCCGGCATCGATGCAGTACCCACGATCGGCCTGGCGATCGTCAACGGGTGGATCGCATTCGGCCTCGTGCACTGGACCGTCGCGACACTGTGGCTGCGGTCGCGGCGGGTGCCCCGGAGCGAGGGCCGACTGCTCGACGGTGCCTCACAGGCGGTGCCGGTGGCGAACTGACGGCAGAAGCGCTTCACGTCGGAACGCCGAGGCGTTTCTTTCCCTCGCTTCGTTCGTCGACCTGTTCTCCTGCGTCTCCTCGATCCGTCGGTGCGAACGCGAGCACGAGGATCGCGGCGCCGATGACAGCGAGACCGGTCCACCCGACTGCGCTCAACCGTTCACCCACGACGAGGACCGCGAGCACTGTCGCGATCGCCGGCTCGGTGAGCGTGATGGTCGTGGCCGTTCCCGCGGACACCCGGGTGAGACCGAAACCGAAGGCCAGGTACCCGAGGAACATCGGAACGAGCGCCATGTACACAGCCACGAGTGTGTTCGATGCGGACGCGAGCAACGGAGCTCCGGTCAGGAGAAGGACCGGCATGAGCAGCAGTCCCCCGAGGCCGAACACCGCTCCCATCGACGCTGCGCGAGGAACTCCACCGGCGATGAGCCGTCGCGCGGCCCACGAATAGACGGCATAGGAGGCACCCGCGACAAGACCCAGCGCAATTCCCGCAAGCGTCGACGAGAGTTCCCCCGGCTCCGAGTCCACCTTCGCCACGCACAACGCGACGCTGCCGACCACCCCGAGTCCGGCAGCGGACAACCACCACCGGCTGAGTTCGACGCGGTCGATGAAACGTTCGAAGAGTCCGGCAGCGAGCGGTGCCGAAGCGAGGGACACCACTGACCCGATCGCGACTCCGGCCAGATGCATCGAGCTGTAGAACGCGAGCGGGTAGACCGCTACGGACAGACCGCCGGCAACTACGAGCCCCGGACGGAGTCGTAACTGTGCTCGCGCCCGACCGATCGACGGGAGCGCGATGAGTGCCTGCAGCAGTCCGCCGATTCCCAACGCTGCGGAACCGATCGCAAGAGGGCTCACCCCTGACGCGAACGTCGCGGCCGCTCCGGTCGTTCCCCACAGGAGCGATGTGAATGTGATGGCGAGGATCCCGATGCCCCGGCCTGTGCTCGTCATGTGCCCGATCCACCTGTCTCGAGGAATCCCGGTGCGCGGGAACAATCTACTCCGGAAAGGCGTCATGGACCGTCGTCGCCCGTCGGAGCGATATGCGCATGGGGGCACCCCTCACGGGTGCGGAACGAACGTCACCGTCGAGGGGATCGGCACCGGGTCCGAGCACAGCAACTGTTGATCGACATGACCGATCGGCACCGCGACGAGGGGGTCCGTCGAGTCCCCGTAGTTCGGCACGACGCCGAGGCAGAACTCGAGCTCGGTCGCGTCGTCGATGCCCTCGGCGGTATATCCCGCTCCGCCGTAACCCGGCGCGGTGATGGTGATCTCGGGCGCGAGCTCGACCCGACCCGAATGGGTCTCACCGGCGCTCACGCGTGTCCCACCCACCTTGGGCGTCCCGGCGGAGCCGCCCGAACTCGCCGCCCCGAAGACCTGCTTGGAGATCCGCGCACGTCCGTCGACGACCCCGACGATCACATGGTTCGGGTCGACCGAGTCCGCGGTGATCTGCTCCAGAGTGGGCACGGGTGGCAGACGGTCCACGACGATGACGGTGTCCGGGCCGTCGTTCGTCACCGTGTAATCGATCACCACCCCATCGGCTGTGGCGTCGATCGTGAAATCCGCGTATGCCCCGTGAGCCTCGGCGGCGACCGGTGAGTACCCGGCGATGTCGCTGTCCTCGTCCGGACTCTGCTCTCCCGAGGGTGACCCGGTCCCGCATGCACTCAACGCCAGGGCACTTCCGATCAAGCAGATCATGACACCCGTGCGGCCCCTGTCGAACTTCGTCATCAGTACCTCTCTCGTTGGTCCCGCCCCATTTCCTCACGGATCCCGTTCTCCGTGTAGTCGTAGTCCCATCCCGTGGACTCGTCCTGCACGATCTCCGGGGTGTTCGGATCACCGTCGTGGTCCCATTCGAGCCCGACGTTCGGACGTTCGATGAGCGGTACCTGCGAACCGTCGTCCTGGGTGTACTCGCCTCCGGGCGCTTCTCCCGAAGAGAACTGATTCACGTGCCCGTACTCGTGATACAGGACGATGAAGGGCGGGGTCGTGTTCTCACCGCTCGGATCGGAACCGTCGGGGTCGAGGGTGTGGAAGTTGGGGTTGTAGTTGATCGCGTAGGTACGACCTCCGACGGACCTTTCCGAATACCCGCCGGTTCCGTTGTCCTCCACCCACGTCGCGTCGCCGTCGGAGAAGTCCTCGTGGTCGTCCCCGCGATACTCGACGATCTCGAAGGTGTCCCGGCCGTTCCAGTCCCACAGCGGGAACCCCTCGGAATCCTCGAGGTTCTGATCCACATTCCCCATCTGTTCGTGCCCGGCGGGCGAGGACCGCATCATCTCGAGATCCGACTGCACGCGTGCCACGAACTCCGGGGATCCCTTCACCACGATGTCCTGACCGAGCGAAGGGTCGTACTCGACGACGACGTGGGTGGCGTTCTCCACCTCGTCCCCGGCACCGGTGTTCGCGGTGTTGTTCCCGGTCCCTCCGTCGACGGAGTCGTCCCCGTCGCTGCCGTACATGACGTCGTCTCCACCGTTTCCGTACAGATCGTCGTCGTCGAGGCCGCCACCGATCGTGTCGTTCCCTCCGCCACCGGAGACGGTGTCGTTCCCGCGACCGCCGTCGAGGTAGTCGGCGCCTTCACCACCGGAGAGGACGTCGTTTCCGTCGACCCCGTACACCGTGTCGTTGCCCCATCCTCCGCTCGCGCGGTCGTGCCCGGCTCCGGTGTCCGCGTAGTCGTCACCGGCCCCACCGAAGACCGTGTCCCACCCGGCACCGGTCTCCGCGATGTCGTTCCCCGCGCCGCCGAAGACCTCGGCGTCCCGCCCGGTACCCCGCGTGTTGATGTCGTCATCGCCGCTCCCGCCGAAGACGCGGATCGACACATCCGTCCCTTCCGGCACCTCGAGTCGGTCGTTCCCGCCGCCCGCGTTCACGACGACCTCCTCACCCGCCGGGATACGGAACGTCGTCGGGGGCACGGTTTCGTCGATCGACTCGACATAGGTCACCGCATTCGGGTCGTCCTCGGTCGGCGCCGGGCGCTCCTCGTAGCGCAGTGTGTAGATCTCGACGATCGTCTCTCCCGTCTCAGGATCGACGGTCACGCGGTAGTACTCATCGGGAGAGCCGTCGCCCGGGCCCGCACCGCCCACGATGACGGTCTCCCCGGTGGAGGTCTTCAGGAGGACGGGTTCGGTGAGCTCGACGTACTCGGGGTGATCCCACTTCGGAGTTCCGGACGTCGCCGGCCCCGTGAGCGCAGTCGCATCGTTCGTGGCTCCGGAAGCGACGTTCCCGAGCGTCGTCGCTGCCGCTGAGAGCACCGAGTTCACGTCCTCCCGGATCTGCCCGGCGCGTGAGGCGGCGTCGTCGATCGCCCCGCGATAGTCGGTCTGGTCTGCGTTCTCCTCCTCGTCATCGGGGTAGGAGAAGATCCGCAGACCGCCGAAGCCCCAGTGCGTGATCTTCTGCGGCAACCGTGAGAGACAGCCGTCGAGTTCCCCCTGTGCAGACTCGAGCTCGGTCCGTGCGCTCTTGAGTGCGCCTTTCGCCGCGTTCGCGTGCGCTTCTGCGGAGTCGAGCAGCCCTGTGAGGGTGGGGACGTACTCGAAGAAGCTCGTCGCGTGGGTGTCCTTCCAGATGCCGTGACGGCCCTGCGCGCCATCGGCCACACTCGTGCGCGCGGCGGCGAACGCCTCCGCAGCGGACCGCCATTTCGCGATCGCCGTGTCGAGTGCACCGATGTCCGACTCGAGGGACCAGACGTCCTCGCGTGTGATCGTCGTCATCCGTTGAACGCTTCCTCGGCCAACGCTGCTGCGAGCAGGACGTACTCGGAGTCCACTGCGAGGGTCTCCGTGATGGCGTTTCCGAGCGTCGCCACGGCCGCGCGGGCGGCGTTCGCCTCCGTTGCCAGCTGCGAGGCGCCGGCGATGTCCCCGACCTCCGAACCGAGGAGTTCGGAGGTCGTCTCGAGGTTCGCCACGTCCGGTTGCAGGGTCGTCGCCCACGTCGCGAAGTTGTTCCCCATCGTCGCCACTTCCGGGACGTTCATGTCGACAGACACGGCATCTCCTTCACAGTTCGGTCGTCCAGCAGCCCATATGTCAGGTACAAGGGTAGGAAACATCACCGGAATGGGACTGCCGTTCGTGTTCCCGCTCGGACACAACCCACCTTGAGACCACCTCTTCCCACGCCCGCACCTCCCCCGTACCGTTCCTGTCACCGCCCGGAAACGGTCCGGGCACTCCATGAGCGAGGGAGCTCGTCATGCCGGAAACACCCCGCGAGGGCGCACCCATCTGGATCGACTACACCTGCCACAACACCGAGGCCATGAAGACCTTCTACACCGAGATCTTCGGGTGGGAGTTCGTGGACCAGGGTGAGGACTTCGGCCACTACCACTTCATCCGCAAGGACGGCACCGACGTCGGCGGGTTCGCCGCCGCCATGCACGAGGACGGCACCCCGGCGAGCACCGAGGAGATGCCGACCTCCTGGATGATCTACCTCGAAACGCTCGACATCGAGAAGACCGTCTCCGCGGCCGAGGCGGCAGGGGCTCCGGCCTTCTTCCCACCGATGGCCGTCGGCGAACTCGGCACCTTCACCGTCATCACCGACCCGGCCGGCGCGGCGGTCGGCCTGTGGCAGCGGGGCACCTACCCCGGCTTCTCGCTCCCGCTCACCCCGGGCACCCCGGTCTGGTTCGAGAACATGAGCGCCGATTTCGATGCCGCGCTCCCCTTCTACCGTGACGTCCTCGCCTGGGACGTCGCCTGGATGGGCCCGGACGGCGAGGGCGACCCGGCAGCGGACAGCAGCGGGGCCGAACCGGCGGAGGGAGAGATGCGCTACGTCACCCACGGTGCCGGCGACACCGCGGTCACGGGCCTGTGCGATGCGAAGGAGTGGTTCGAGCAGTCCCGGTGGCGGGTCTACCTGACCACCGAGAACGCCGACGAGGCGTGTGCGAAGGTGACGGAGCTCGGCGGGAGGATCGTCGACGGGCCGATGGACTCACCGTTCGGCCGTGTCGCCTCCGCGGTCGACCCGGAGGGCGGCACCTTCCAGATCCACCAACCGCTCGGCTGAACGGTCCGGACCGAGAGCGCTGACCGGGAAGCGCTCACGCCCGGAGCGCGAGCGCGAAGGGCAGCACGGCGGCGGCACCGGCTCTGCGGAGTTCGCGTGCCGCCGCCGTCATGCTCCACCGGCTCACGATCATGTCGTCGACGAGGAGGACGACGCGACCGGCGATCGCCTCGGCGGTCTCCGGTGGCACGACGAAGGCGTCGTGGACGTCCTTGACGCGGAAGGCACTGTTGACGTCCGGGGACCCGGTCTCGTGGCGGAGGACGAGGTCACCGGCGTCGAGGAGCCGCCCGGCACCGGCGAGTTCGTGCGCGAGCGACCGCACCGTCGTGGGCCTGCGCGGGTTCGCCATCCCGACGACCGCAGTGGGGCGCTCGGCCCAGTTCCACTCCTTGAGCACCTGGACGCAGAACCTCCCGAACTCCCCGGGCACGGGAGCGTCCGGGGCATCGGGGGCGAGGAACTCGCGCAACCGCATCCCGACACCGAGGTCGGTGAAGCGGGCGATCGCCCGACCCTCCTCGGCACGTTCCTCCGTCGCGATCTTTCCCTTGAGCATCACCCCGATATTCGGCAGACCGGAGGGCCAGGAGGCACGGGGTTCGAGCGGGATCCCGACCGAGGCGAGGAACGACCGGGCACCGGCCCGGCTCTCCTCGGAGACCCCTTCCTGCCACCAGACCCCGGCGCAGTTGTCGCAGCGACCGCAGTCCTCCGCGTGCGGATCGTCGAGCTGTTCGGCGAGGTACCGCATCCGGCACCCCGTCGTCGCCTCGTAGTCGAGCATCGCCTGTGCCTCCGCCTTGCGGGCGCCTGCGACCTTCGCGTACCGCTCGGCGTCGTACACCCACCCGCGCCCGGTGGAGACGAACCCGCCCTGCACACGCTCGACGGCGCCGTCCACCTGGAGGGTCTTCATGAGGAGATCGAGTTTCGAGCGCTTCACCCCGACGACGGTCTCGAGGCGCGGCACGCTCCAGGCCTCCCCCGGGGAGGCGTCGAGCGTTGCGAGCACCGCGGCCGCCGCATCCTCCTCCGGCATCGAGGCGGTCGCGAAGTACTCCCAGATGTCCGGGTCCTCGTTGCCCGGCAGCAGGAGGACGTCCGCGGAGTCGGTTCCACGACCGGCACGGCCCACCTGCTGGTAGTACGCAACGGCCGACGAGGGCGCCCCGAGGTGGACGACGAATCCGAGGTCCGGTTTGTCGAACCCCATGCCGAGGGCGGAGGTCGCGACGAGGGCCTTGAGCTCGTTGTTCTTGAGCGCCGCCTCGAGCCGTTCGCGTTCCTCGGTGTCCGTGCCGCCGGTGTACGCCGCGACGTCCCACCCGGCCGAGCGCAACGCGCGGGCGACGTCCTGGGCCGCGGACACCGTGAGCGTGTAGACGATCCCGGAGCCGGTGAAGTCCGCGAGGTGCTCGACGAGCCAACCGATCCGCGTACTCGGGTCCATGACCGGGGTGACGCCGAGGCGCAGGGACTTCCGGGAGAGCGATCCGCGGATGACGAGGGTGTCCGAACCGAGCTGTTCGGCGACGTCGGCGACGACCCGGGAGTTCGCGGTCGCGGTCGTCGCGAGGACGGGCATGTCTGCCGGCAGAGCGGCGAGGAGCGCCCCGATCCGACGGTAGTCCGGCCGGAAGTCGTGGCCCCAGTCGGAGATGCAGTGCGCCTCGTCGACGACGATCATCCCGAGGCGCCCCATGAGCGGTTCGAGCACCCGCTCCCGGAACCTCGGATTGGTGAGCCGTTCCGGGGAGATGAGGAGGACGTCGACCTCACCGGCGGTGAGGGCATCAACGACGGAGTCCCATTCGGTGACGTTCGAGGAGTTCATCGTCACGGCACGCACGCCGGCGCGGGCGGCCGCCTGCACCTGATCGCGCATGAGGGCGAGGAGGGGCGAGACGATGAGGGTGGGCCCACGCCCGGCCCGGCGGAGCAGGAGCGAGGAGACGAAGTACACCGCGGACTTGCCCCACCCGGTGCGTTGCACGACGAGCGCGCGGCGGCGGTCTGCGACGAGCGCCTCGATCGCCTCGAACTGCCCGGGATGGAACTGTACCTCCGGTGCCCCGGTGAGATCCCGCAGGATCCCGAGTGCCGCCTCGTGGAGCTGTTCGTTCATGGTCCGACCCCGTTCCCTCTCGACCCGTCTGTGCACGTCCCGTATGCGCACGGTCCTCATGTGCGCACTCCACCCTACGAGGACCCACGGACACAGACCCGCCCGCCGGGATGTGACGTCGTATGACGTCATGCGACGTTCGTATGACGCGGCACAATGGCCCTTGTCGACATATATCTCAACATTCCTGGGTGACCACTCCCATGAACGCCTCGTCCACGCCGGCAGCCACCCCGCCCGCAGGCACCGCCACCGGCACCTCCTCCACAGCCCCCACCGGCGTCCGCGAGGTCGTCCGCAGCGCCGCCGACGTCAACCGCATCCTCGCGGTCCACGGCTCCCGCGGCACGAAGTCGAAGGCGATCATCCTCCTCGCCCTCGGCGGCATCTTCATGGACGCCTACGACTTCTCCTCGCTCGCTTTCGGCATCACCGCGATCCGGGAGCAGTTCGGTCTGAACGGGTTCATGACCGGCCTCGTGAACGCCTCGATCATGGTCGGCGCCGTCGTCGGCGCGATCTTCGGCGGCGTACTCGTCGACCGGTTCGGCCGCTACAAGCTCTTCATGGCGGACATGGTCTTCTTCGTCGTCGCCGCGATCGGCTGTGCGCTCGCTCCCGAGGAGTGGTCGCTCATCTTCTTCCGCTTCCTCATGGGCATCGGCGTCGGCCTCGACCTGCCGGTGGCGATGGCGTTCCTCGCGGAGTTCTCGAAGCTCCGGGGATCGGGCAACCGGTCGCAGCGCGTGAATGCGTGGTCACCCGCCTGGTACATCGCGACCGGGTTCGGCTACGTCGTCGTCCTCGTCTGCTTCCTCCTCCTGCCGATCGACCAGCACGACTACCTGTGGCGCATCGTCGTCGGATTCGGAGCCGTTCCCGCGATCGTCGTCCTCCTCGTGCGCCGCAAGTACATGGCGGAGTCCCCGCAGTGGCTCGCCGACCAGGGCGACCTCCGTGGTGCCGTCGACATCATGCGCTCGCACCACGGGCTCGACGTCGAACTCGACCTGCCCGCCGGTTCCCGGGTGCAGAAGAAGGAATCCGGGAAGTGGAAGGGCATCGCGGAACTCTTCTCCCCGAAGTACCGCATCCGCACGATCGTCGCCCTCTGTGTGTCCGTGTTCTCGACCTTCGGCTACAACGCGGTCGCGTACGGCACCCCGCTCATCATCACGACGCTGTTCCACCAGGGCGCGCTCACGACGATCGTGTCCTCGCTCGTCATCAACCTCGTGTTCGGCGCCGTCGGCGGCATCCTCGGTGTCGCGATCGTCAACCGTTTCGGTGCACGCCGGATCACCCTCGTCGGATTCGTCCTCCAGACGATCGCGATCGGCACCCTCGCACTCGTCGGCGTGCCCGCGAACGCCCTCGTGTTCGTCGCGATCGCGATGCTCGCTCTCTTCGTCTTCGCCCAGGCGGGCGGACCCGGCGCGAACCTCATGAGCTACGCGACGCTCTCCTACCCGACCCGCCTCCGCGGCGTCGGCATCGGTTTCAACGAATCCGCGAAGCGCCTGTTCTCGATCGTGTCGCTCCTCGGCTTCCCGATCCTCTCGACCGCGATGTCGACGAACGTCTTCTGGCTCATCGCGATCGCCCCGCTCTGCGGCGCCCTCGCCGTCGCCCTCATCCCGTGGGATCCCACGGGCAAGGACGTCGACGCGGAGGACTGATTCTCCTCTACGCTCACCTCATGGCACGTATACGTGCCACCGAGCGTGCAGTCCCCGTCGCCCTCATCGGGCTGCTCCGCCGCCGACTCGACCTCGCATTCGCGGGCGTCGGTGTCATCGTGCTCGGCCAGGTCGTCACGCAGACCCTCAAGCGCTTCGTGCTGCCCCGGCCCGACCTCGTGGAGGTGTCCGCCCTGCTCCTCGTCGTCGGCGGGATCCTCTGGGGCTCGGGCCTCGCGCAGGGCATCGACGTCACTGCGCAGGACGACACCTGGGAGTCGAACGCGTACCTCGGTGCCAACACCCTCTCCGCGGGCCTCGCAGGCCTCGCCCTCCTGCTCTTCTGGAGCCTCTGGCACCGCCGGGAGATCGCCCCACGAGTCCCCGCACCCTCGAGTCACGGGAAAGTCGTCGAGACACGCTCTTCGTAGGCATCCACTCGACGAATCTCCTGTGACGGCCAGTCTGTCGACCGGAGTCGGTCAACGGGACTCAGGAACCCGGGACCGGAACGATCTCCTCGATCAGCGCCTCGATCCGCGCACGGATCTCGTCACGCACCCGTCGGACACCCGCGGGATCGAGCCCGGCGGGATCGTCGAGTTCCCAGTCCTCGTAGCGTGTGCCCGGGAAGATCGGGCACGCATCCCCGCAGCCCATCGTGATGACGACATCGGACTCGCTGACCGCCTCGGTCGTGAGGATCTTCGGGGTGTTCGAGGCGATGTCGATGCCGACCTCGGCCATCGCCTCGACGGCGTCGGGATTCACGGACTCCCTGGGTGCGCTGCCGGCCGAGAGCACCTCCACCCGATCACCGGCGAGGTGTTCGAGGAATCCTGCCGCCATCTGGGAGCGGCCGGCGTTGTGGACGCAGACGAAGAGCACGGTGGGCATGGTGGTTTCCTCAGAAGGGGGAGTGGGCACAGCAGTCATCAGCAGCACCCTCCTTCGACGGTCGAGCACACGCCGGTCTCCGGCAGGACGAGTTCGACGCGGGACGCGGACTCGACGTCCCCGGCGAGCCACGCGACGACGGACCGCACCTGTTCGTAGCCGGTCTTGAGGAGGAACGTCGGCGCCCGTCCGTAGGACTTCATCCCGACGATGAAGAACCCCGGTTCGGGGTGGGCGAGTTCCTTGAACCCGTGCGGGGAGACGGTGCCGCAGGAGTGCTCGTTCGGGTCGATCATGTCCGCCAGGGCACGCGGCGCCTCGACGACCTCGTCGAGATCGAGGCGGAGCTCGCGCAGCATGTCGAGGTCCGGGCGGAACCCGGTCGACACGACGACGACATCGGTGTCGTGGACGCGCGACTCGGCAGCACCACCGCCGGCAGCCCCTCCACCGGAACCGCCCTCACCGACCGCACCGCCGGACACTCCCGAGGCGTCCCGCCCCACGAGCCGCACTCCCCCGCTCGGCGATTCCTCCGCCGCCACGATCTCGAAGCTCGGCACGAGGTCGATCCGACCGGAGACGACGAGCTCGTCGACACGCGAGCCGAGCGCGCCGCGGCCCTCGAGCTCGTCCTCCGCCGTCGTCACCCGCACGGCCTTCGGGGAGCGGATGAGCCAGGACACCCGCGTCCCCTCCTCGGACCGGGCGAGCCCTGCGAGGGCGATGAGCGTGTTCGCCGCCGAGTGCCCGGCACCGACGACCGTGACGTGCTTGCCCGCGAACCGGGCACGGTCCGACCCGAGGACGTCCGGCAGCGCCGGCACGATCCGGTCGCGCACCGCATCGAGGCCGAGCGGCTCGAGTCCGTTCGAGCCGAGCGGATTGGGGTTCGCCCAGGTCCCTGACGCGTCGATGACGGCCCGGAAGGTCTCGTCACGGACCTCTCCCGAGGCGCCGCGCAGGCGGACGACGAACGGCGCCTCGGCCCGGCCGCGGCTCCGCGACCGGTCCATGCCCTCACGGGTGACGGCGAGGACCTCGACCCCCGTGCGGATGTGCGCGGCGAGGACGGGAAGCTCCGCGAGCGGGGTCACGTACTGCTCGACGAGTTCTTTCCCGTACGGCGCGCGGCTCTCCTTCGGGTGGGTCCACCCGGCGGCCTCGAGGAGGTCCTTCGTCACCGGATCGACGAGGTGCTCCCACGGCGAGAAGAGGCGGGTGTGGCCCCAGTCGGCGACGGCGGCCCCGGGGGTGTCGCGCTTCTCGAGGACGACGAAGTCGATGCCCCGGGCGTGCAGGTGCGCGGCGGCCGCGAGTCCGATGGGGCCTGCTCCGATGACGGCGACCGGCAGCGTACTGAGTCGACCGGTACCCACCGGCTGCGCCACGGGACCCGTGACGAGGCCGGCAGCCAGGGGCGCCTCGGCGGGGTCGCAGCACGCGGAGTCGGAACCCGGCCCACAAGCGGGGGCGTCGGAGCCGACGGGGGTGAGATCGATGAAGCTCGTCATGGCACCGAGCATTCCCCACGGATCGATGACTGTCAATATCGACAGTCATCAATATTTCGCTTACGCTCGTCCCATGACCACGACGCAGACCGCACCGACGCCCGCCGCGGCGATCGTCGACACCCCGGCAGCACCTTCCTGCGACCCGACCTGCGCCCCCGCGGGCGCCGACTGCTGCGCGCCGCTCACCCGGGAACCGCTCGGCGCGGCCGAGGCCGAGGTGCTCGCGAAGAAACTCAAGGCGATCGCGGATCCCACCCGCCTCCGCCTGCTCTCGCTCATCTCCGCGACCGCCGGCACCGAGGCCTGCGTGTGCGACCTGCAGGAGCTCGTCGACCTCAGCCAGCCGACGGTGTCCCACCACCTCAAGGTCCTCACCGACGCCGGCTTCCTCACCCGCACCAAGCGCGGCACCTGGGCGTACTTCGCGCTCGTGCCCGGCGCCCTCACCGAGATCTCGGAGGTCCTCGCACCGTGAGCACGACTCGCACCCCGGGCCATCCCACCGCCGAGGCGCCCCGCACCCCCGGCACGCACGGCACCGACGGCGCACCCGTCGTCGCGCAGATGTCCTTCCTCGACCGGTGGTTGCCGGCGTGGATCCTCCTCGCGATGGCGCTCGGCCTGCTGCTCGGGCGCCTCGTGCCGGGCCTGAACCACGCCCTCGAGGCGGTGACGATCGGTTCGGTGTCCCTGCCGATCGCGCTCGGCCTGCTCGTCATGATGTACCCGGTCCTCGCGAAGGTGCGCTACGACGAGACCCGCCGGATCGCGGCCGACCGGAAACTCATGGGCCTCTCGCTCGTCCTCAACTGGCTCGTCGGCCCGGCTCTCATGTTCGGCCTCGCGTGGCTGTTCCTGCCGGATCTGCCGGAGTTCCGCACCGGCCTCATCATCGTGGGGCTGGCCCGCTGCATCGCGATGGTCCTCGTGTGGAACGACCTCGCGTGCGGTGACCGGGAGGCGACCGCCGTCCTCGTCGCGATCAACTCCGTCTTCCAGGTGCTCGCGTTCGGGCTCCTCGGCTGGTTCTATCTCCAGGTCCTTCCGGGATGGCTCGGACTGCCGACGACGAGCGCCGAGTTCTCCCTGTGGTCGATCGTCCTGAGCGTCCTCGTGTTCCTCGGCATCCCGCTCGTCGCCGGGTTCCTCACCCGTGTCATCGGGGAACGGGTCAAGGGGCGGCAGTGGTACGAGGAGCGGTTCCTGCCGCGGATCGGCCCGTGGGCGCTCTACGGACTGCTCTTCACGATCGTCGTCCTGTTCTCCCTCCAGGGTGAGGCGATCACCTCCGCGCCCTGGGACGTCGTCCGGATCGCACTCCCGCTCCTCGCGTACTTCTTCGTCATGTTCGCCGTCGGGCTGCTCGCCTCGCGGGCGGTCGGGCTCGGCTACGCGAAGTCGACCGCGGTCGCGTTCACCGCGACGGGCAACAACTTCGAACTCGCGATCGCCGTCGCGATCGGCACCTTCGGCGTCACCTCCGGGCAGGCCCTCGCAGGAGTCGTCGGCCCGCTCATCGAGGTGCCTGTCCTCGTCGCCCTCGTCTACGTCACCCTGTGGCTGGGCCCGCGACTCTTCCGCCACGACCCCGAGGTGCCCCGCCGGGGCTGAGCCCCTCCCACCTCGGCGGCCGGTCATCTCGCCTCCACCATCTCTCCACCGTTCCAGAAGGAGCCCCCATGTCCACGACCGAGTCCTCCACCCCCACCGTCCTCTTCGTGTGCTCCCGCAACGGCGGGAAGTCCCAGATGGCCGAGGCACTCATGAAGAAGCACGCACACGGCGCCGTCGACGTCGTGTCCGCCGGCACGAATCCCGGTTCGAAGATCAACGCCCTGTCCGCCGAGGTGATCGCCGAGGCGGGTGCCGACATGTCCGCCGGTGTCCCGAAGGGCATCGACCCGGAGCTCCTGCGCACCGTCGACCGGGTGGTCGTCCTCGGCACCGAGGCGAAGGTCGACCCCGTCGAGGGGATGAAGGCCCCGATCGAGACCTGGGACACCGACGAGCCCTCCCTCCGCGGCATCGAGGGCGTCGAACGCATGCGCCTCGTCCGTGACGACATCGACGCGCGCGTGCAGAAGCTCCTCGCGGAACTCACTGCCTGAGGACGGGTCTCACCCTGCCGCGGGCGTCGCCTCGGCGGCCGATCCTGCCTGCGTCGAGGGTGTCGCGTCCCCGATCGCGTTGAGCCCCTCGGGGACCGTGCCGTTGACCCAGTAGTCGCCGAGCGACCGCGCCCGGAACGGGATCGGGTTGTGGGTCGCGACGGTCTGCGCGTTCCGCCAGTGCCGATCGAGCCCCTTGCCCGCGCTCGTCGCGGAGGCGCCGCTGCACCGGAAGAGGCTCTCCGCGGCGGAGATCGCGAGGTCGGGCACGACCACGTGCGCCGCCTCGACCGCGAGTTCCGCCGCGATCGCCTCCTGCGGCACGTCCGCGGGATCCGCCGACAGGTGCCGGTCGCACGCCGCGCGTGACACATCGAGGGCACGCGCCGCCGAGAGCACGGCCGCTTCGGCCGCGAACGCCTTGCTCGCGATGGTGCCGACCTCTGCGAGGATGAGCGGGTCCTCCCGGAACAGTGCGCCGGATCCGGTGTTGAAGGTCCGCTTCCGCCCGCGCACGAGCGCCGCGGTGTCGTTCCGTGCCGCGCGGGCGATCCCGGCCTGCACCGCGAGGAGCACGACCTGGAAGAACGCGGCCTCGTGGATCGCCTCCTGGGACTTCCCCACGCGCGGCAGCACGGCGTCCTCGGACACCTCGACGTCCTCGAACACGGTCGTCCCCGTACCCGTGAGACGCTGCCCGAATCCGTCCCAGTCGTCGAGGACCGTGACACCCGGAGCATCGGTCCGCACGAGCACGAATCCGCGTTCACCCGGGCGTTCCTCGACGCTCACGCTCACCCGCGTGTAATCGCTGAAGATCGTGCCGGTCGAGTAGTACTTCTTCCCGGTGAGACGGAGACCGTCGGCCGTCCGTGCGAGGGTCGTGTTCAACGTGCCGAGCGCGTTCCCGCCGATCTCCGTCGAGGCGTTCCCCACCGTCACCCCGACGGCGATCCGCGCGTACCAGGCGTCGCGGACCTCCGGCCGCTGCCACGAAAGGGTTTCCGTGAACCCGAGGTGCGAACGGTAGAGATGGGCGACGTTCGAGTCCGCGGCCGCGAGGTCGATGAGAAGGGCGACCGTCGTCTCGATGCTCGCCCCGTACCCACCGGCGGACTCCGGCACCCGCAGGGCACCGAACCGCGCCTCGTCGAGGAGTGCGACCTGCTCGAACGGCAGGACCCGGTCCCGGTCGCGTTGCCCGGCACCTTCCGCGATCTTCGCGAACAGCGGCGCGAAACGCGCGGAGAGTTCTGCGTACGTGCTCATACCCGGGCTCCTTCGGGTTCGGCTGCGGACTCCGCCGAGGCGCCGGTCGCCTCGGATGTACGTGCCGCCTCGGCGGTGAAGGCCCCGCGCCATGCGGCGGCGGGGTGTGTGCTCCCGAGGCGGGCGCCTCGGCCGAAGACCTTCTCCCGGAGGGTGCCGGGTGCGTACTCGCGCTGGGCGAGGCCGCGCGCCCGCAGTTCCGGGAGGACTCCCTCGATGAAGTCGGTGTACGAGCCGGGGAGCACGTGGTTGATGATGTTGATGCCGTCGATGCCCGCGTCCTGCCACTCCTCGAGCCGGTCCGCGATCTGCTCGGGGGTGCCGGCGATCTGCTGCCCGTAGGCGCGGGACTCCGCGATCTCCCGGAGGGTGGGATTGCCCGTGCGGGACACCTTCCGCAGGGTCGCGAGGTGGCCCTGGTTGCCCTCGGTCGAGGCGGTGCCACCGGCGATGTCATCGAGCGTCGCGTCGAGGTCGTGGCCACCGAGGTCCACCCCGAGTCCGCCACCGACGTGGGCGATGATGTAGTCGAGGTCGAGGGTCTCGGCGAATTCCGCCTTCTTCCGTGCGACCTCCTCCTCGGTGCTGCCGACGAGGAAGGACAGTCCGGCGAACACCTTCACGTCCCCCGGTGCTCGACCGGCGGCAACGGCGGCCTCGCGCACGGCGGCGGAGTTCCGGGCGGCGACCTGCGGATTCGGGGCGAAGAGGAACGTGGCCTCGGCGTGGGTGCCGGCGAAGGCCTGTCCGCGCGGAGAGCTGCCTGCCTGGAAGAGGAAGGGCGTGCGCTGCGAGCTCGGTTCGCTCAGGTGCGGGCCGTCGATCGAGTACCTCTCACCGCGGTGGTGGACCTTGTGGACCTTCGCCGGGTCGCCGTAGAGCCCGGAGTCCTTGTCCGCGAGGACCGCGCCCTCGTCCCAGGACCCCTCCCAGAGCTTGTAGCAGGCCTCGAGGTACTCCTCCGCCCAGTCGTAGCGGCGGTCGTGCTTCTCGAGTTCCGCCGCACCGAAGTTCCGGTGCGCGTTCTCGAGGACACTCGTGACGATGTTCCACGCGACCCGCCCCCGGGAGAGGTGGTCGAGGGTGGAGAGCTGCCGGGCGAACTGGAAGGGGTGGGCCTGGATCACCGAACTCGTGAACGCGAGGCCGAGGTGCTCGGTCACCGCGGTGAGCGCCGAGGCGAGGACGAGCGGGTCGTTCGCCGGCACCTGGAGCCCCCGGCGGACGTGGGAGGCGAACCCGCCCTCGTGATCGCCGTAGAGCCCGACGACGTCCGCGAGGAAGAGCGCGTCGAACCGCGCGTCCTCGAGCTGCTGCGCGAGGTCCGTCCACAGTGCGAGTTCGTTGAACCGGTGCTGCTGGGCCTCGGGCCTGCGCCAGTGCCCGCCGAGGATGTGGTTGGGCGTGTTCATGACGAAGGCGCTCAGGAGGAGGCGAGGGCGTTCTCCGCGCGAGCCGGGAGTGGGACGAGTGGTCGACATGTCGCCACGGAACCACTCGGAGCGGGACCGGATTGCCGCCCGCGTCACATGCCTGTCGCGCGGTGTCACAAACAGTCACGGCGGACTCCCGCTTCCCCTCTTGTGCAGGCCTGCCGCGGGGCACACACTGATGCCGAGGCGCCGCACACCTGCGCGGCCACCACCGCGGAGGTGCCCCATGTCCACGAAGATCACCCCCTACATCCGGTTCCGCACCGAGGCCCGTCAGGCCTTCGAGTTCTACGCCGAGGTGCTCGGCGGATCCGCGCAGATCGCCTCGATGGGCGACTTCGACGCCGCACCCACCCCCGAGGACGCGAACCTCGTCATGCACGCCCAGATCGACCTGCCGAACGGGTTCTCGCTCATGGGGTCGGACACCCCCTCGTTCATGGAGTACGACCCGGGAGCGAGGATCGCGGTCGCACTCCACGGCGGGCCCGAAGACCTCGAGGAGTTCACCCGGATCTTCGACGCGCTCGCGGAGAAGGGCCAGGAACTCCAGCCCCTCACCGAGGCGCCCTGGGGTGGCACCTTCGGCATGGCCCTCGACGCCTGGGGCGTCCAGTGGATGATGAATGTCAACGGTGCACCGCGGGAGACCGAACCGGCGGAGTGACGGCGTCTCCGCTGAGGAGCTCCCTCGCACGAGCGAGTTACACAACACTCACCTTTCGCAATTCCGGGGCGCGCAACTAGACTGCGGAGCATGACTGACACCACTCTCGTCTCCACCGCCTCGGTCGCGACCGAGCGCCCTGCCCGGTACGGCAAGCAGCTCGCCTCCCACATGGGCCGCAAGGTTCCCTTCACCTGGGACGAGGAGGCCGGTGCGGGCACGGTCGAGTTCGCCGACGGTGCGGTGCTCGGCACTCTCCGCGCGCTCGACGGCGCACTCCACATGACCGTCGAGGGCCCCGCCGACTCGATCGAGCGTTTCGAGGCGGTCCTCGGCCGGCACCTCGTGAAGTTCGGCCAGCGCGAGGACATGGTGTGCGTCTGGGAACGCTCCGACGGCACCCCGGGAACCGAGTGGCGCTCGGCGGACGTGGTCGAGAAGAGCGAGGAGAAGTCCGCACAGCCCACCGCCGAGGCGCCCCGCGGCTGACCCAGCGCTCCTCCCGTCCGGCCGACGTCCCGTCGTCACACTCCGAAGTCGTCACACTCCGAAACACCGCATTTGACTTCGCCTCGAACGGTCGTACAGTTGTCGGCAGATGTTCCGGGGACGGTGAGATTCCGTACCGGCGGTGACAGTCCGCGACCCGCGGCGGCCCATGAAAGTCATGGCCCCACGGTTGACTCGGTGGAATTCCGAGACCGACAGTAAAGTCTGGATGGGAGGAACACGGGCAGCTCGCCCGCACCCGCAGCACCGGTGGAGACACCGGCACGGCGGAGGTGGACAGGCCGCCCACACGGACGCACGCGTCCGTGAGTGATCGTCGAACCGTTCGGCGCCCACCGCTCCCACTCTCCTGGAACGCAGGAGGGTGACATGACATCGAGTCGGAGCGACCGGGACCGGGCGGTTCTTTCATGCCCGAACGCTGCGTCTCCGAACTCAGCACTCCTCGACACTCCGCTGCCGGACTCCGCACTGCCGGACTCAGCGCTCCTCGACGCCGCAGTCCTCGACACCGCCATGCAGTCCGCCCTGGCCGCCGCACTCGACGGTCCGCGGGGCGCGAACCCCCTCGTCGGAGCCGCGGTCATCGCCGCCGACGGGCGGATCGTCACCGGCCGGCACCTCGGCGCCGGGACCCCGCACGCCGAGGTCGACGCGATCACCCGCGCCCGGGCCGCCGGGATCGACCTCACGCGGAGCACCCTCGTCGTCACCCTCGAACCCTGCAACCACACGGGCCGCACCGGGCCGTGCACCGGCGCGATCCTCGATGCCGGGATCCCCCACGTCGTCCACGCGATCGACGATCCGAACCCGCAGGCAGCCGGCGGTGCCGCGCTGCTCCGCGCCCGTGGCGTGCACGTCGAATCCGGCGTCCGTGCCGCGGAGGCCACCGCACTCAACGACCGCTGGTTCCGCGCCTACCGCGAGGGCCGTCCCTTCGTCACCCTCAAGCTCGCGCAGAGCCTCGACGGGAAGGTCGCGGCCGCCGACGGCACGAGCCGGTGGATCACCTCGGCCGCCTCCCGCGCCCACGCCCACACCGTCCGGACCCGTGTCGACGGGATCCTCGTCGGCACCGGCACAGTCCGGGCCGACGACCCGCAGCTCACCGCCCGAGGCGCCGACGGAGCCCTCCTCGACCGGCAGCCGAGGCCCGTCGTCCTCGGATCGACGCCCCTTTCGCCGGAGTCGCACCTCGCACGGAATCCCCGGACGCTGCACCTCGGCGCCGGTGACGACGCCGGTGACGAGGCACCCACTCCGCTCCCCGACCACCTCCGCACGGCCGCCGCAGAGGGGATCTCCCACCTCCTCGTCGAGGGCGGGCCTACCGTGAGCGGCGCGTTCCTCGCCGCCGACCTCGTCGACGAGATCCACCTCTACACCGCGCCGATCCTCCTCGGCGACGGGCTGCCCGCGGTCAGGGGCCTCGGAGCCACGACCTTGCTCGAGGCCCACCGGTTCGTCCTCGACGCGGCCGATTCCACGAGCAGCAACCCCGCGGTACTCGGCCCCGACGTCCTCACCCGGCTCGTCCCGGCACCCGCGCCGTCCCCCGACCTTCCGTCCACCTCCACCCCCGAGATCTGAGGAGCCTGCGTGTTCACCGGAATCATCGAATCGCTCGGCACGGTCACCGACATCACCGTGCACGAGAACGGCTCGTTCGCTCGCATCACCGTCGATGCCGGCGACATCGTCACCGATTTGCCGCGCGGCGGCTCGCTCGCGGTCAACGGCGTGTGCCTCACCGCGGTCCCCGTCGACTCCGCCGACACTGTCACCAGCACCGACACCGCCGGCACCGACACCGGCACCTCGCGCGGCTCCTTCACCGCCGACGTCATGGGCGAGACCCTCGAACGCACGGCCCTCGGAGCCCTCGCGGCGGGCAGCCGCGTCAACCTCGAGAGGTGCATGCCCGCCGGCGGTCGGTTCGACGGACACGTCGTCCAGGGTCATGTCGACGGCGTCGGCACCGTGAGTGCCTTCGAGGACCTCGGCGGATGGGTGCGGATGCGTGTCGACATCCCCTCCGACCTCGCCCGCTACACCGCCGAGAAGGGCTCGATCGCCCTCAATGGCACGAGCCTCACGCTCACCGCCGTGAGCCCGGCGGATACCGCACAGCCGTGGGTCGAGGTCGGTCTCATCCCGGCGACGCTCGAGCACACCGTCTTCGGCACCGCCGCGGTCGGCGACCGCGTGAATGTCGAGGTCGACGTCCTCGCGAAGTACGCCGAACGCCTCCTGGGCTTCGGCGCTCGTCCCTCCACCGTCGCCGGTTCGGCCGAGTCCGCATCCGTCGACATCCCAGCACCCGGCAGCACTGCACCCGCACCCACCGAGGAGCACGCATGACCTCCATCGACCCCGTAGCCACACCAGAACTCGCATCCGTCGACCCCGCACCCACGGGCACCGCAGACACAGGCGCCGCGAGCACAGGCACCACCCCCACAGGCGCCGCGCCCACGGCCTCGGGTTCCGCCCTGCGACCGCTCGACCCGATCGACCGTGCGATCGCGGAAGTCGCCGCGGGCCGCCCGATCGTCGTCGTCGACGACGAGGACCGCGAGAACGAGGGCGACCTCGTCATGGCCGCCGAGTTCGCGACCCCGGAGTGGATGGGCTTCCTCATCCGCTACACGTCCGGCGTCGTGTGCGCACCGATGACCGCCGAGCGCGCCGCGTTCATGAAGCTCCCGCCCATGGTGTCCGCGAACGAGGACCCCAAGGGCACCGCGTACACCGTGAGCTGCGACGCCGTCGCCGGCACCTCGACCGGCATCAGCGCCGCCGACCGCGCCACCACGGTCCGTGTCCTCGCCGACCCCGGGGCGACCCCGGCCGACATCTCCCGCCCCGGGCACGTCTTCCCGCTCGTGGCGAAGGACGGCGGGGTCCGGGAACGCGACGGCCACACGGAGGCGGGGGTCGAGTTCTCGCGCCTCGCCGGGGCCCACCCGGTGTCCGTCATCGCGGAACTCGTCCACGACGACGGTTCGATGATGCGGCTGCCTGCGCTCCTCGACTTCGGGGCGGAGCACGGCCTCGCAGTCGTGTCGATCGAGGACCTCCGTGCCTGGCTGGACGCACGGGATGCCGAGAACACCGCCCTCCCCACCGCCGAGGCACCGGCCATCACCCGGCCGGACGGCGCCCCGTCCGCCCTCCCCACCGCGACCGGCGGCACGCCGGTGACGCTCCCGTCGGCCTTCGGTGACTTCCGTGCCCGCGCGTGGACGGTGGAGGGAGTCGAGCACCTCACGATCGAGCGGGAGGTGCGCGGCGCCTCGGCGGCGGATGTGGGTCGTCCGGACGACGCGGGTCGGCCGGAGGAGGTGGAAGCACAGACCGCGCCGCTCGTCCGCCTGCACTCGGAATGCCTCACCGGCGACGTCTTCGGGTCCCACCGGTGCGACTGCGGCGAGCAGCTGCACGTCGCGCTCGAGCGGATCGCGGCCGAGGGCGGTGTGCTCGTGTACCTGCGCAACCACGAGGGGCGCGGGATCGGACTGGCGAACAAGCTCGCGGCGTACGCGCTCCAGGAACAGGGGCGGGACACCGTGGACGCGAACCTCGACCTCGGGTTCGCCGACGACGAGCGCTCCTACGAGGCGGCCGCGGCGATCCTCCACGAGCTCGGCATCGACCGGGTGCGGCTCATGACGAACAACCCGGCGAAGGCGGAGGCGCTCACCGCGCTCGGCCTCGCCGTCACCGAGAACGTCCCGGTCGAGGTGCCCGCCCGACCGGAGAACGCGCGGTACCTCGAGACGAAACGCGTGCGCATGCGGCACACGCTGAGCGCTCCGCGGGGGACCGCTTCGGGGACGGTTTCGACCACCACTCACCAGGAACTCAGCCAGGAACTCAGCGAAAGGAAGGTGTCCTGATGGCAGGACATGGTGCGCCGGTGCTGGCGCCGCAGAAGACGGACAAGACCCTCGCGATCGTCGCGTCCTCGTGGCACGACGAGGTGATGGATGGGCTCATCGCGGGCGCGCAGAAGGCCGCGGCGGAGGCCGGGATCGAGCCGACGCTCGTCCGAGTCCCCGGCAGCTTCGAACTGCCCGTCGTCGCGCAGAAGCTCGCGGCCTCGCACGACGCCGTCGTCGCCCTCGGGGTCGTCATCCGTGGCGGCACCCCGCACTTCGACTACGTGTGCGCGGCGGCCACGGACGGCCTGAACCGTGTCGCGCTCGACACCGGCACGCCCGTCGGCTTCGGTCTCCTCACGTGCGACACCGACGAGCAGGCCCTCGACCGCGCGGGGCTCCCCGGTTCGCAGGAGGACAAGGGCTACGACGCCGCCGTCGCCGCGCTCGCGACCGCGGAGATCCTCGCGGGGCTGTGAGCAGCACCGCCGAGGTGTGACCCTCGATCAGCTGTGCGATCCGGGACGAGGAACCGCCGTCGAATCGTCCCGGACTGCGCAGTTGATCAGGTCCCTGCCCGGTACCACTCCCCGGCCCACGGACCGACAGTCAGGCGCCTTCGATCCGACTGCAAAAGTCCCCAGGCCCACTGACTCGTCGAGCATCTTCCGCTTTCGAGACGGAATCGAACCGGCATTGACGAGATCGACCTCGTACCCCAACAGGTCCTTCAGTAGACGTCGCGCTCCGGCCAGACTGAATGCATCGGCGCCAGGGTCCATGTCCACGAGCAGATCGATGTCGGACGACGCAGTGTCCTCACCGCGCGCCGTGGAACCGAAGACGCGGGGATTCCGCGCTCCGACGGCGGCAAGGATCGCGCGTACCTCGTTCGCGTGCTCCCGCAGAGCGTGTGACGGCGGCCCACCCGATTCGCTCATGCTTCGACTCTACGAGCCGACGAACGGGTCGACCAGTGAGCACCTGCCTCAGCTCGTGAGGCGGTCCCAGGCGAGCGCGGCGCGGAACACCTTCCCCATGAGGTGATTGCCGGTGCCCGACCTCGGAATGCCCGCCCAGCGACCGGGGTTCCACGCGAGTTCGTCCGTGCGACCGGCGACGACCGCCTCGGCGACCGCGAGGAGCACGCTCTGGTGGGCGTCGAGAGCGCTGTGCCCGTGGTCCGGCACGTCGACGAGCACCCCGTGCTGCGCCTGCTCGACGATCGCCTCCGCCACCGGCCGAGGCGTCCGCAGGTCTCGCCGTCCGCTCACCACCGCGATGGGGCCGGGATACTCCGGCAGCGCGGCGGCGATGTCGACATCGGGTCCTTCGAACGGGGAGTAGCCCGCGGCGGCCTCACGGAACCGGTCCGCGGCGGAGAAGGGGCTGTCCGGGACGACCCCGTACCCGAGTTCCCGGTACGCGATCTCGTTCACGAGGTCGACCGCGAACACCATCGGCCGGTCCGATTCGAAATCCTTGCCACCGAGGGAGGTCAGGAACTCCCGGGTCCGCCGCGCCTTCCCGAGCCGCAGCTGGTTGAGGTACGCATCGAGCACCTCGGGGCCGGCGAACTCGTGGAGGATCCGCGCGTGTTCACCGAGTTCGGCTTCGGGAATCGGGGTTCCGGCGGACGCGCCCGCGATCGGGCCATCCTCCACGAGGGACCGGAACTTCGGGGTGTCGAGCACCGCGGCCGCGTACCGCGCGACAGTCTCTCTGTCAGAAGGTGCGGCAGGCTGTGCGGCGGATTGAGCGGCGGGTTGAGCGGCAGTCGGCGACACCTCGAGCATCGGCGAGTCGAGGACGAGCCCCGCAACCCGGTCGGGGTGGACCACGGCGAACGCCTGCGCGACATAGGTGCCGTACGAGGAGCCGACGACGACGGCCCGATCGATCCCCTCGGCGTCGAGGATCGCCGCGAGGTCGTCGACGACGAAACGCGACCGCATCGCCTCACGCGGCAGGAGCGTGCCGTCCGGGCGCACCCGCGACAACCCGGTACCGCGGTGATCCATCATGACGACGTCGAGGCCCCGCTTCACGGCCGCCTCCCGGAACCGCGCGTACATGAGCACGGACGCCAGTCCCGGCCCACCGGGGACCACGACGATCGGCACGGAGGTGCCGGGGTCGACGAGCGGTCCGGAAGCTGTCGCCCGGTTCCGCACGTACGTGAGGTCGAAGACGTCCTCGTCCGCGCTGAGGCGCCCGACACCGTCGTCGACGACGGGTCGCCGCACCGTGTGCACACCGGGCATCGCCCGGGCATGCTCCTCCATCTTCACGGCGGCGCGCTCTGCCTGCGTCGTCATCATGCGAACACCGTCGTCATCATGCGAACACCTCGACCTCGTCGATCGCCTCGGACAGGAAGTCACGCACCGCGGCGGCGTACTCACGCGGGTGTGCGAAGTGGAAGTTGTGCCCGGACTTCACCCGGACGAACTCGACATCGGGGATGAGGTCGGCGGCACGGTCCGCATCGTCCGCGTCCATCGCCGCGCGGAGGATCCCGTCGTCCGAGTACTCCCAGTCGCATGCGACGAGGAGGGCGGGCACCCCGATCGCCGCGAGGGTGAGCTCGTGGTCGAAGTGCTCGTGGAAGGCACCGGTGTAGAACGCCTCACCGAAGGCCGGGTCGTAGGAGTCGAGGCCGCGCATGAGTTCGTTCATGGCCGGCGGCATCCACGGCCAGGTGACGGGCGCCTCGGGGTTCGCCTCCCGCTTCCGCAGGCCGGAGGCCCGCAGTGTCGGTTCGAGGCCCTCGAAGAGGGCGAAGAACGCACCGTGCTCCAGGTAGAACTCCACGAAGTCGTCGGTCCACTCCGGGTCCGTGTTCTCGCCCTCGTCGGCATCCTGCGGTTGTGAGACGAACGCATGGGCGGCGCTCGCGAGGTCGACGTGGTTCCACGTCCGCAGGGCGCGCGGGTGTTCGGAGGAGAAGAACGGCGGGTCCTCGAGGATCACCGCGGCCACGACATCCGGTCGGGAGGCCGCCATCCACGCGGCGACGAGCCCGCCCGAGGAGTGCCCGGCCACGACGACCTGCTCACCGATGACACCCTCCGCGAAGTCCGCGACGAGTTCCCCGAGGACCGGTCCGTGGTAGAGGTCGGGGTCGAACTCGGACTCCCCGTGTCCGGGCAGGTCGATCGCGAAGACGTGGAAGTCGGCGGCGAGTTCGCGCATGGCCCGCGCGTAGTTCCACAGATCGCTGCCCTGGCCGGGGACGAGGAGGAGTGCCGGGCCGTTGTCGGGGCCTTCCGCGAAGTGGAGGTCGTACCCGTTCACGAGGGTGTGGGCGGTCCGGAATCCCGCACGTTCGGCACGCCACCGGTCGAGCGCGGCGTAGGTCGTGGTGTGGAGCGCGAACCCGCCGGCGGCGAGCGCGGCACCGCCGAGGAGTGCGGCGGTCCCGGCGAGCGCGAGGGCGCCGGGGTTCGGTCGAGGGCAGGTGCGGGCCGGTTCCGCGGTCCGGGAGAACGCGCCGAGGAGCTTCGAAGGACGGGAGGACGAGGTCGGAGCGGTCATGGACGGCCTTTCGGGTCGTCGGTCTCTTCGCTGCTCACACTATCCGCAACGTCGCTCCGGTCGTCGGACCTCGCTCACATCTCAGCGGCACTCCCCCGCGTGGCGCTCGCACCACGGGGTCGTCCCCGGGAAGTGACGCCGGTTGCGTGCGACCCACTGGTAGAGCGCGTCGATCGCGTGCGCGATCCCCGGGACCGAGGTCGTCCGCGCGAGCACTCCGCGCACGCCCGATCGCTGCCCGAGCAGTACGTCGACGATCGCCGCGATCGCCTGCGCGCCGCCGATCCTCCGCCCCGCGGCATCGATCGCCCACACCTGGTAGTCGACCATCTCCTTCGTGAGGCCGTACTTCTCGCGGACCTCCGGCACCTGGTTCGCCACGAGCTCGATCCGGTCCGCCCGGTCGACGCGTTTCACGGCTTCCATGCTGCGGGTGCACATCCCGCAGTACCCGTCGAAGAGAACGGTGAGTTCGGCCATCGGAGGGCTCCTTGCACGTGTGGACGAGGGCGTGTGTTCCGAGCGTAAACGTTCCCGCTGCACGACCCGGGGTCGTGGCGTGTGCCGGGTTTCTTCGCGTCCACCTTCCCGTGGCGCCCCTCACCGTATTCGTGGCGCCCGCGGCCGCCCGGTTACCCTTGAGGGATGACCTCCGAAGCCGAGTGGAACCGGACCGCGTACGCTGCGGCCGCCCAGGTCCTCCACCAGTATTCCACGTCGTTCTCCCTCGCCGCGCGCACCCTGCCGCGCCGCGTGCGCATGCACATCGCGGCGATCTACGCCGTCGTCCGCGTTGCCGACGAGATCGTCGACGGCGCCTGGCCCACCGCCTCCCCGGAGGCCACCGCCGAGGCGCTCCACGACTACCGACACCGCGTCGCCCGAGCCGTCGACGCGGGCTTCTCCACCGACCCGTGCGTCCATGCCTTCGCGCTCACCGCGCGCGCCACCGGGATCGGGCCGGCCCACTGGGACCCGTTCTTCGCGTCGATGCTCGAGGACGTCGACCCGCAGCCGCACGACCGCGAGTCCCTCTCCCGGTACGTCCACGGGTCCGCCGAGGTCGTCGGCGAGATGTGCGTCCTCGCGTTCTTCGACGGCGATTTCGACCCTGTCCGCGCCGAGGTCCGTGCCCGGATCGTCGCCGGTGCCCACGCCCTCGGGTCGGCGTTCCAGAAGGTGAACTTCCTGCGGGACCTCGGGGTCGATTCGGCGGTCCTCGAACGCACGTACCTGGGCGCAGACATCACGCCCGGCTCCGCTACCGACCCCACGGTTACAGGCTCCACGGTCACTGGCTCCACGGGCGGTTTCAGCGACGACACGAAGACCGCGTTCGTCGCGGAGATCGCCGCGGAGCTCGACCTCGCAGCCTCCACGATCGACCTCCTCCCGGCCGGGGTCCGCCCCGCTGTCCGTACCGCGCACGGGATCTTCGCCGAGCTCAACGCCCGGATCGGCCGGACGCCCGCCCACGAACTCCTCACCCGCCGTGTCCGGGTGCCCGATGCCCGCAAACTCCTCATCGCCGGCAGGGCTTTCTCGGGTAGGGCTGTCTCGGGCAGGGCTTCCACCGGGGCACGCGCATGACAGGCGCTGCCGCCGGCCCGCACACGGCGTCACCGCACACGGTCGTCGTCGGCGGCGGCATCGCCGGGCTCGCGACCGCTGCGCTCCTCGCCCGTGAGGGCCACTCTGTCGATCTCCTCGAACGGGGCGCCGAGGTGGGCGGCCGCGCGGGCCTCCACGTCGATGGCGGTTTCCGTTTCGACACCGGGCCGAGCTGGTACCTCATGCCCGAGGTCTTCGACCACTTCTTCCGCCTCTTCGGCACCTCGAGCGCCGAACAACTCGACCTCGTGCCCCTCGACCCCGGCTACCGGGTGTTCCCCGAACCCGTCCCGTCTCCCGGTGGCGCCGGTCTCCCCACCCGGCTCGGTCTCCCCACCCGGCTCGGTCTCCCCACTCACGAGGCGCCTCGGGCACTCCCGATCGACGTCCCCCGGGGCCGGGCCCGGGTCCTCGAGCTGTTCGAACGGCTCGAACCCGGGTGCACGCCGCGGGTGAACGCGTATCTCGACACGGCCTCGGAGGCGTACGACCTCGCGCTGCGGCACTTCCTCTACACGACTTTCGCGGACCTCACGAGGCTCGCGCACCCGGAGGTCGTGCGGCGTGCGGGCACGCTCATGACGCTGCTCGGCACCTCGCTGGCGGAGCGGATCGAGGCGACGGTGCAGCACCCGGTGCTCCGGCAGATGCTCGGGTACCCGGCGGTGTTCCTCGCGAACCGCCCGGACCGGACCCCGGGGATCTACCAGCTCATGAGTCGGCTCGACCTCGTCGACGGGGTCGACTACCCCCGCGGCGGGATGCGGACCGTCATCGACGCGATCGCGCGCATTGCGGTGGACGCCGGCGTGCGGATCCACACGAACACCGAGGTGACGGCGTTGCACGTCCGGAGATCCGGCATCGCTCGCAGGGTGAGGGGTGCGGGACCGGGAAGGGTCACCGAGGTCGTCGCCCGCACTCCGGACGGGCTCGAGGTGTTCACCCCCGACATCGTCGTCACGACCGCCGATCTCCACCACGTGGAGACGCAGCTGCTCCCCGCCCGTTTCCGATCGATCCCTGCACGGGCATGGCGGCGGAAGAACCCAGGAATGGGCGGCCTCGTCATGATGCTCGGAGTCGAGGGCCGGGTGCCGGAGCTCGAGCACCACAATCTCTTCTTCACCCGCGACTGGGACGCGAACTTCGATGCGGTGTTCGGTGGGACGAACGGTCAGAGCGGGAAGGCGGCTCGGCCCGGCGGCGGCCCGCGGGAGCGCCGCCGCGGCACACCTTCCGCGATCCCGACCCCCGCCTCGGTGTACGTGTGTGCGCCCTCGCGGACGGACCCGACGGTCGCGCCGACCGGTCGCGAGAACCTCTTCGTCCTCGTCCCGATGCCCACCGATGTATCCGCCCGTGCCGGAGATCCCGCGTTCGAGGCCGCCTGTGACCGGATCGTCGACCAGGTCGGGGCCTGGGCAGGAGTGCCGGGCCTCCGCAGCCGGGTCGTCTCCCGACGGACGATGGGACCGGGCGATTTCGTCACCGAGTTCCATGCGTGGCGGGGAACGGTGCTCGGGCCGGCACACACTCTGTTCCAGAGCGTCTGGTTCCGCGGCAGGCCGCAGAACCCGAAGGTCGGCAACCTCTTGCACGCGGGTGCGTTCAGTGCGCCCGGCGTCGGACTGCCGATGTGCCTCATCGGCGCGGAGAACGTGCTCAAGGCCGTCCGCGGCGACACCTCGGGCGGGTGGGTGCACGACACCGGCGCGCGGGGGCCGTCGTGAAGTGGCTCTACCTCGGGTGTCTCCTGTTCTCGACGTTCGGCATGTGCATGCTCGACCTGCGCTACCGGCTCTTCTGGTTCGCGCACTGGCGTCGCGCCGCACTCGTCCACGGCTTCGGTGTGCTCGTATTCCTCCTGTGGGATGTCGCAGGGATCCTCACGGGGAGCTTCTCCCAGGGCGACTCGCCCTACTTCTCGGGCATCTCCCTCGCCCCCGAGATGTCGCTCGAGGAACCCTTCTTCCTTTTCTTCCTGTGCTGGATCACGATGAACGTGTACTGCGGCAGCGCACGGCTCGTCTCGCGGGCGCGGGGCGGGAGAGCGGGCTCGCGCACGGCATCGGAGCCGAATCCCGCCGATGCGCCCGCGCGATCCGGCGCGCCCGAGCGATCCGACACGACCGAGCGGCCAGCCGCGTCCGAGCGGCCAGCCACGTCCGAGCGAACCGAGCAGAGGGGGACGGCATGACGTACACACTCGTGAATCTCGTGTTCCTCGCGGTCGCGGTGGGGTTGCTCGTGGCCGCGATCCGGGTATCGCGCACCTCCTTCCGTGCGGACACCTCGGGAACCGCCGGGGTGTCCGGTGTCGCTCTCCTCGTCACCGCGGTGCTCCTCGTCGTCCTCACCCTCGTGTTCAACAACCTCATGATCGCCGCGGGTTTCGTCGACTACGGGCATGCACAGACCTCGGGCATCCGGATCGGTGTCATGCCGGTCGAGGACCTCGCGTACACCGTGTTCGCGGTCCTCGCGCTCCCGGCCCTGTGGACCGTGCTCGGGAACCGGAGCGCAGCCCTGTCCGGCACCCCGGCGCCGGAGCGCCGGGAGTCCGGGGCGCCTCGGCGGCGGTCCTCCACGCCCGAGGCGCCCCGCGCCGCAGGAGACCATGATGCGTGAGCTGCTGCTCGCCTCCCGGCCGATCTCCTGGGTGAACACCGCGTTCCCGTTCGGCGCGGCGTACCTGTTGGCGGGTGCCCCGGTCGACCTCGTGTTCGTGCTCGGATGCCTGTTCTTCCTCGTGCCGTACAACCTCGCGATGTACGGGATCAACGACGTCTTCGACTACGAGTCGGACCTCCGGAACCCGCGCAAGGGCGGGGTCGAGGGTGGGCTCGTGTCGAGGGAGGTCGCGGCGGTCGTGCATCCGCGGATCCTGTGGGCGTCGGCGGCGATCTGTCTGCCGTTCGTCCTGTTCCTCCTCGTCGTGGGGTCGTGGGTGTCGAACGCGATCCTCGTGCTCGCACTCTTCGCCGTGGTCGCGTACAGCGTGCGGGGCCTCCGGTTCAAGGAGATCCCGGTGCTCGATTCCCTCACGAGCTCGACGCATTTCTCCGCGCCGGCGTGGCTCGGGGTGGCGCTGGCGGCGGCGGACGGACGCAGCGAGGACCTCGCGGATGTCGCGACCTCGGGCGCGGTGACGGTGCTCGGACATGGGGCGGCGGAGGCGTTGCCGACGCCAGCCGGGTGGCTCGTCCTTCTCGCATTCTTCCTGTGGGGCTGCGCCGCGCACGCGTTCGGCGCCGTCCAGGACGTCCTCCCCGATCGGGCCGGCGGTCTGCGCTCGATCGCCACGGCTTTCGGTGCGCGGGCCACGGTGCGATTGTCGACGATGACGTTCGTCGTCGCCGGGGTCGTGCTCGTTGCTGGTGGGCTGTTCGGACCGGGTGGGGTGTTCGGTGGCGGGTTCGCCGGGTGGCCCGTGGCCGTGGCCGGATTGCTCGCGGTCCCGTACGTGTGGAACACCGGCCGATTCTGGAACGTCACCGACGACACGAGTGCCGGTACGAACCGCGGGTGGAAGCTCTTCATCCGGCTCAATTACGTCGTCGGATTCCTCGCGACGCTGCTCATGATCGTCGTCGTGGTCGCCGTCGGGTAGGCACCGTCAGGCCAGGCGGCGGGAAGCCGCCAAGGAAGCCGCCGGGGAGAGTGTTCGGGGCCGGGTTGAACGCTCACTTCGCCCACGGCAGCAGTTTGCTCCGTGAAACAGGAATCGACCTGGTGCACGGAGGGCAAAGTGCTGGATTCGCTCCGTGGGCAGAGCCGGCTCTCGCGCGAGATCCGCGGTCTCCAACTTTTCCACAATTTACGAATGGCATCTGTTCCTGCTCGAGGCCCGTCGATAGTGTCGGAAACATGACCCCGCCGCGCTCCCCTCGTTCGCATGCCGCATCCGGTATCTCTGCCTCGACTCCCGGAGTTGCGGCCCGTCGGCGTCCGTGTCGTCCTGCCTTCGCGCTCGCAGCGAGCCTCACTGTCGCGCTCGCACTCGCAGCGTGCGGCACCGACGACGGCGAGCCGCACGAACTCGTCACACCGACGGCGACCGAAGCTGCCGCCGGGGCACCGACGCCCGGCGACGATTCGACATCACCCACGGAGGACGACACGACCCAGGCCCCCGGGCACCGCTCCAGCTGGAACCGGCGGTGATCATGATCGGGAGAGCGAGGACAGCTCCGACAGCGGCGCGACCGACGAGGGAATCCCGGGCCCGCCCGACTACACGACCGACCTCGCGCTCTCGGTGAAGGAAAAGGAAGCTGCCGACGCAGCAGTGGCCGCCCTCGAGGAATACATCGCGGTGTCGAACGAGGTATTCAGCGCCGGCGGCGAAGGAGCCGAGAAGTTCAAGGACGTCGCAAGTGATGCGGTACTCCTTCAGTCGCAAGCCGACGCCGGACAACTCGAGTCCGAGGGCTGGAGGTTCGACGGAGGCATCACGAATTACGGGTATGACGTGACGGAAGTCGACCTCAAGGAAGGTGCCGAGTCGCCTATCAGTTATGTGCGACTTCAAGCGTGTTACTCCGAATCCGCTTTCTCGCTCGTGGACACTCACGGTGACGCGGTAGGTACTCCAGCACCGAACGACCCGACCTTTGAGTACGTCATCGGAAACTACGACGAACAGTGGCTCGTATCTGAGCAGAATCTCGTGAGCAACTACTGCTCATGAAGGCCGAATTGAAAGCAATTTCCGCAGTCGCCGCGACAGTCATACTTCTGTTCATGCTCGCGATGACGGGACCAGCATTTGCCGCTACCGGCGGCTGCGGCTTCATTGGAAAACGCAGCGCGGGTTGTGGCGTCTCGATTTCAGCAGGTTCTGGTGAGAACAGTGTTCCCGCCGGGTTAGTGAATCTCCTTGGGCAAGGTCGGCCCGCGTACATTTGCGCCTTTCCAGCGCCAGAGGAACCCTCCTCCGACGAACCACCCGAACCCGTCGTTCTCCCCTGGGTCACCACCGCCGACTTCCAGTCCTTCGATATCCCCGCCAGCGACTTCCACGCCGTCCCCGCGGCCTGGGCCGTCACCAACCGCGAAACCGGCTTCTACGCAGACGGCAGCACCCGCTACATCGACCTCGAACTCCTCGGCTTCCCCGTCCAGGTCCGCGCCACACCCGTCCGATACGAATGGGACTTCGGCGACGGCACCACCTACTCCACCACCAACACCGGCGGCACACCCGAGACCGTCGACGAAGCCACCATCACCCACAGCTACACCGAACCCGGCCCCGTCACCGTCCGCCTCACCACCGTGTACTCCGGAATGTTCTCCATCGCCGGCGGCAACTGGATCATCATCGAAGGCACCGCCTCCGTCGACAGCGAACCCCTCCCCTTCGAGGTCTTCCGCTTCCACAAGTACCTCGTCGAGGAGAACTGCATCGAGAACCCCGACGGCCCCGACTGCGGCTGACCGCCCCACCCGACCGGCGGTGGCCGGCCTGGCTCGCCTCACCCGCCCTGGACGACTCGCCCTGCGGTGGAGCCGACACGCACCTTGCGGGCTAAGCTCGATTATGCGACGTAGTACGCAGACTCGAACCTCGGGTTCCGCTCGGAATTCAGAAGGGCGGCGGGTCGTCGAGTCCGCCGGTGTGCCAGACCGCGGCGGCAGCCGATGAGCTTCCACGGTCGACTCCGCGACCGGCGTCGCTGCCGAGATCGGCGATAGAGGTGCGTTCTACCGCGGCGACAGTGCCGACGGGGCCGAGGACATCGCGAACACGTGCTCCTCCGGGCGCACTCGGGCCTTCAGGCGTGCTGGGACCTCTCGGTGCGGAGAGGCCTGCAGGACCACGACCGGCACCGCCGTTCCCTGGAGCGCCACCCCCGCAGTCGGAACCCCCACCGCCGCCGGAATCACCGTCGGAACCGCCACCGCCGCCGGAATCACCGTCGGAGTCGTCACCGCCGTCGGTCAGGCGTCGGAACTGCTCCGCGTGCATCACTTCCACCGGATCCCCCGGAGGAAACACCGTGACCTCGTTCCCGTAGGGCAGCACCCACCGCACACCCCCATCAGGGGTCTTGAATACGCGGAGTCTCCTGTCGGTCTTCGCCTGATGATGACGTTTACACAACGGGTGCAGGTTCTCGAGCACGGTCAACCCACCCGCATCCGGGTTCTCGTGGTTGTACTCCTGTATGTGGTCCATTTCCGATTTCGCAGCCTGCCTCGTGCACCCCGGTGCGGTGCAGTATCTCCACTGCTGGATGAGGGCCGCTCGTACATCCGGTGGAATCGCGTACTTCTTCGCTCTCGCATCGATCGGGGTGCCTGTTGCCGGGTCCGTGAGCACCCGGACCAGGGTTCTCGAGTAACCGGCGAGGGTTCTCGCGACTTCCGCCGGGACCGGGGAACCATCCGGGAAAGTGCCCGGCAGAAGTCCGCCGCCAAGGCCGTTCCCATCGCCTGGACTGCCGCTGCGGCCGTACCCGTCACCGTTCCGGTGACCGGTTCCGTCCCCTTCGCCGCTGCCGTTACTGTCGCCGTTGAGGTTCCCGAACACGCTCAGGTACGGGACCGTCACCACCACCTGCGCCTGATTCCGCAGATAATCCC
>NZ_BAAANO010000024.1:0-18458 GCF_039529845.1 Brevibacterium samyangense
AAACGGCATCATCACGATCAATGATCACGCTATTGAGTTCTCAAAGAACAGACGCTCATCAACCTTCTCACCAGCAGAAACACCCTGCCGGTTGCCTGGTTGAGGCTGTTGTTGTCGTTCTCCCCGGCGCGGGGCGAACGAGTAACTACTCTAGACCACGGTGAAACAGCCCCGCAACTCGAAAGGGGCACTTTTCATCGTGACGCCCACCACTCTTCCGAAAAGCATCCCGTCCCCGGGCCCGAGCGGAATCGTGCGGCCCGTTCCACCACGTCCCGCGGCAGGGGCGAACGCCGGGGCCTAGGATGGCACGGTTGCGTGCTGCGGGCCCGCGCTCGAGCATTGCTCCGGGCTCTCCCGTACCGCGCGCTCTCCGCATGCAACCCGTCGGAGCCGTCCGTGCTCCCGGCGCATCCGTTCGCGTTCGAGGAAGGTTGCCACATGTCTGATCCCGGCCACACATCGCTCCAGGCTTCGATGAAGCCCCGGCATCTCGTCATGATGCGCCTGGGCTCGGCGATCGGTACAGGGCTTTTCGTCGGAACGGGCGGTGTCATCGCCGCCGCCGGCCCGGCAGCACTCCTCGCCTATGTCATCGCGGGCTTCATCGTCATCTGCGTCATGCGGATGCTCGCGGAGATGGTGGCCGCCGACCCGAACCCCGGGGCGTTCTCCTACTACGCGGGCAAGGCACTTGGTGCACCAGCCGCGTTCGCCACCGGCTGGTTGTGGTGGATCCAGATGTGCCTCGTCGTCGCAGCCGAGGCGATCGCCGCCGCCCAGATCCTCTCGGAGCTCGTGCCGATCGTCCCCAGTTGGGTGTTCGCCCTCTCCTTCATGCTGCTCTTCACCGGGATCAACCTCGCCGCCGTCGGCGAATTCGGGGAGTTCGAGTTCTGGTTCTCCCTCGTGAAGGTGGGCTTCGTCGTCGTCTTCCTCGTTCTCGGTGTCCTCTTCCTCCTCGGGCTCACCCCCGGCGACTCCCCCGGCCTCACCCACCTCACCGAAACCCCGTTCATGCCGACCGGCGTCAGTGGCGTCGCTGCGGCACTGCTCATCGTCGCGTTCGCGTTCGGCGGGGTGGAGATCGTCGCGATCGCCGCGGCCGAGACCTCCCGGCCGGCCCACTCGGTCGCGAAGGCCACGCGGGCCATCGTCTGGCGGATCGTGCTCTTCTACATGGGGTCTGTGGCGATCATGGTGCTCGCGATGCCCTGGGACGACCCCGATCTGCACTCGGCGCCCTTCGTCGCCGTTCTCAACGTCGCGGGACTGCCCGCGGTCGCCGCCACCCTCGGGCTCGTCATCGTGCTCGCGCTGCTCTCCTCGCTCAACGCGAATCTCTACGGCGGTTCCCGCATGGTGTTCTCGCTCGCCGAGCGCGGGCTCGTCGGCCGCGGCCGCGCGTCCCGTCTGTTCGCCGGGACCAATACCCGAGGCGTCCCGGTCGTCTCCGTGCTCGGCACCTCGGCATTCGGGTTCGTTGCCGTGCTGCTCAACTACTTCTGGGGCGAGGCGGTCCTCGGCATGCTGCTCAGCGTCGTCGGTTCGACGCTCATCGTCACGTGGGTGTGCACGATCGTCTCCCACCTCGTGCTGCACTACCGGGCACGCAGGGAGGGCACCGAGCTGCCGGTGCGGATGTGGTTCTTCCCGTACGTGTCGTGGTTCACGCTCGCCTGCGTCGCCGCGGTCGTCGTGCTCGGCATGACGGTGCCGGCGATCCGCACGCAGATGCTCCTCACCTTCGCCCTCACCGCGGTCCTCTACGGGCTCGGCGTCCTCGCCTCCCGCCGCGGCATCGACGCGCTCACCTGAGCGGTCCGCCCCGGGTCCGCCCGGAGCACTCGTGTCACCGTCCCGACCGGCGGGGCGAGGGCTCACCTCCGGGACCGACCGCTCCCTCCGCTTGCAGCGCCGCGTCGACGAGCCCGTCGACGAACGACTCGTCGAGCGGGCCGGTCCGGAGCAACCGCCGGCGGAAGAAGGGGCCCAGGAGCATGTCCTGCAGGAGGCCCGGATCGACGTCCGGGTCGGTCTGCCCGACAGCTCGCCGGGATGTGGGGTGACGAGGCCGGGCCGGCGCCGGAGACCGCGGCCGAGGCCGTCCTCGCCGCGGCGGACGCCGGCGCGACCGCCGAGGTGCCGCACCGGGTCGTCATCGGCAGCGCCTCGTACGACATGCTGCTCGATCTCGAGGCGGCGCGCCTCGAACGACTGCGCACTCAGGAAGCCGTGAGCCGCCTCGCTCCGGGGTGAGCGATTCCCGGGGTGCGGAATCACGCATTCACTTTGCGCCGAACGTTCGTTAAGGTCGCCTTCAATCGGACAAGGACGTCCGATCGCCCGGCCTTCCACAATGACGTAGGAGCCCAGTGATGTCCCCAGAGAATCACGTGCGCAGCACATCCGAACACCCTGCATCGCCCTCCCCCACGCACGGACCCCGACGGCTCCGTTCCGTCCTCGGCGTGGGCGCCTCGGCAGCTCTCGCTCTCCTCCTCGTCGGCTGCGCCGGAAGTGCCGGCGGCGGCGCCGGCGGTGGTGGCCAGTCCGGCGGTGAGGGTTTCGCTTTCGGCGCGCCCCAGGAGGAGGTCGATGCGCTCATCGCCGATCTCGAACCCGTCACGCTCGTCTTCCAACCGGGGGCCTCGGGCCCGAACTCCCCGACCGCGCAGAACGCGAACAAACTCATCGAGGCGATCGAGACGCGTTCGGGCGGCAAGATCGACGTCCAACCCGCATGGGGACAGTCGATCGCACCGCATGCAGAGGTCGAGGACGCACTCGTCGACGGGCGCATCGACCTCGCTTTCGAGGCGGCGGTCTATTTCCCCGAGGAGTTCCCGGTGATGGATGCGTACAACAAGATCACCCAGTACTCCCCCGCCTCACCGATGGCCGGCGAGGCGATCAACCAGGCGATCATGGCCGAGTGGGGGTGGAACAGCGAGGAACTCCTCGAGGAGTTCGAGTCCAAGGGCCTCACTCCGCTCTCGGCCCTCATGGTCTCCGGTGACTACTGGACGGCCTGCACGAGCCCCGGTTCCTCGCTCGACGACTGGAGCGGGCGCATCATACGGATCGCCGGTTCCGCCCACGCGGCGATCGTTCCGGCACTCGGTGCCTCACCGGTCTCCCTCGAGTACCCGGAGACCTTCGAAGCGCTCGAACGCAGCACCGTCGACTGCACCTTCGTCCAGCCCCAGGTCGCCGGGTCGACCGGGATCATGACCGCGGCCCCGCACCTCGCCCACTTCGCGAACGCGCGAATGACGGGGTCGGCGACGGCCGCGCACCTCCTCGGGTCGAAGTGGGAGACCCTGCCGCTCGCGTACCAGCAGATCATCTTCGACGCCTCGCTCGACGAGTTCGAGGGCAACATCCTCAACACGGTCGACGCCGGACTCCAGGCGGTCGTGGACGCGAAGAGCTCCGGCGGCACGATCACGGAGTTCGACCCCGAGGCCGAGCGGACGATCTCCGAGGTGCAGGACCAGCTCGTCCAGGACCTCATCGACGAGGGCCGTCTGCCGGAGGACGTCATCGAGCAGATGACCGCGCTCTCGGACAAGTGGGAGGGCATCGTCCAGGAGGACCTCGGCATCACCGACGGCGGCACGCTCGAGGACTTCGACGAGTGGTACGCCCCTGGCGACATCGACTTCCGCCCCTATGCCGAGCGGGTCTTCGACGAGGTCATCCTGCCGCACCGCCCGGAATGACCGATACCGCCGCCGAGGCGCCCCACCGGACCCGGCAGCATCCCCGGTCCGCCTTCCGGCACCGACGGCGGCACCCGAGAGCACCGCAGCCGCTCGCCCGCCCTCAGTCGACGGCAGGCGAGCGGCGTTCCACGAGGATCGTGTCGCGCCAGGTGCCGCCGTGCCGCGCGATGCGTTCGCGCCGCCCGACCTCGCGGAAACCCGTGGCGAGGTGGAGCGCTCGGGACGCCTCGTTCTCCGGGAAGAGGGAGCTCTGCACGGTCCAGTAACCGAGGGCATCCGCCTGCGCGAGGAAGTGGTTCATGAGAAGCCGGCCGACACCTCGGCCGTGGGCCGCCGTGTCGACGTACACCGAGTGCTCGACAACACCCCGGTAGGCCGGGCGGGTGGAGGTCGGAGAAGCAGCGACCCACCCGAGGACCGCCTCGTCGCCCATCGCGACGAATCCGAGCTCGGGGATCCTCTTGCCGCGGAAGTCCTCCCAGGAGGGGACCTCGGTCTCGAAGGTCGCCGTGCCGCCGGCGATTCCCTGGCCGTAGATGCGGAGCACGTCGCCGGCGTGTCGGTCCGCCATGGGTTCGATGGTCACCATGGAAGCACCCTAGGGACGGGAGGTTTCCCGGGGATTACGCGGGCACACAGGGCCCACGAGAGCCGGCCGGGGTGGCCCGTCAGAGTTCGTCCCGCCGGAGTTGCTCGGTCTCCGGATCGAGCATCGAGAGGAACGCGCGCACCACCATGCGGTGGTCCACCTTGCCCTTCATCGCACCGGCGGACTCGAAGCCGAGCTTCTCGGGGTGATTCGTCCACTCGTATGCGTAGGTGTCCCCCGACCTCGTCACCCGGAACTGTTTGTCCCCGAGCGCGAACTCGTCGACCACCTGGGGCGCACCGCGCCCGGACTTCTTCTTCGCCATCGTGCGTTCCGTTTCTCTCGTTCACGCCGTGGGGTACACGAGGGCGGTCGCGATCGCGGACACTCCCTCGCCCCGGCCGGTGAGCCCGAGCCCGTCGGTCGTCGTGCCGGAGAGCATGACGGGGGCTCCGGCGGCGGCGCTCAGTACCTCCTGGGCCTCGGTGCGGCGCGTGCCGATCTTCGGGGTGTTGCACACCGCCTGGACGGCGATGTTCCCGATCGTGAATCCCGCTTCCCGGACGAGGCGCGCGGCCTCCGCGAGGAGCGTGGCCCCCGAGGCGCCGGCGAGCTCCGGCCGGTCCGTCCCGAAGTGCGCACCGAGGTCACCGATCCCGGCCGCGGAGAACAGGGCGTCGCAGCACGCGTGTGCGACGACGTCGGAGTCCGAATGGCCGTCGAGTCCCACGGCGCCGTCCCACAGCAGACCCGCGAGCCACATGGGGCGTTCGGGGTCCGGGGAGAATCCGTGGACGTCGACACCGATCCCCACCTGCGGCAACGGCACCGACGGGTGCTGCACTCCCGCCTCGGACGGGGTGGATGCTCCGGCGGTCATACAGGCTCCTCCTCGAGGTGGAACGCAGCAATGGCGAGATCGATCGGGTACGTGATCTTGAGGGCCCGCTCGTCGCCCGGTACGCCGACGACCGTGTGACCGGCGCGTTCGACGAGCCCGGCGTCGTCGGTCGCGGCCGGGTCGGGATCGCGGCGCTGCAGTGCGTGGGCCTCCTCGAGGACCGCACGAGCGAACCCCTGGGGTGTCTGGATGCGGCGCAACAGGTTCCGGTCGAGGTCGCCGACGAGCTCCTCGCCGGCGGTGCCCGGGTCCACCTGTGCGTCTGCACCCCGTCCTGTGCGGACGCGCTTCACGGTGTCGGTGACCGGGAGGGTGGGGACGACGGCTGCGGCGCCGGCCTCGAGTGCGGCGACGACGCGGTGGAACACCGCCGGTGGGGTGAGAGCGCGGGCCGCGTCGTGCACGAGCACGTGTTCGCACTCGGGGACTCGGGCCAGAGCGCGCGCGGTGGACTCGATGCGATCCGCACCGCCGACGACGATGTCGACGAGTGCCGGATCCGCGTCGGATTCCCGGGCCGCCCGATCGGCGAGTACCCGGGCCTCACGCACGAGCGCCTCGGGGACGGCCACGACGATCCGTGTGGCCACACCCGAGGCGAGTGTTCCGGAGATGCAGTGTGAGAGCAGAGGTTCCCCGGAGAGTGGAACGAATGCCTTGGGCACCGAGGCACCCAGGCGGGTCCCCGACCCTGCGGCCGGGACGACGACGCAAGTACTCAGGACGCGAGGACCTCGTCGAGCAGGGCTTCGGCCTCTTCCTCGGCCTTCTTCTCCGCGAGAGCGAGTTCGGAGACGAGGACCTGGCGGGCCTTCGCGAGCATCCGCTTCTCACCGGTGGAGAGGCCGCGGTCCTGCTCGCGGCGCCAGAGGTCACGCACGACCTCGGCGACCTTGATGACATCGCCGGACTGGAACTTCTCGAGGTTCGCCTTGTACCGGCGCGACCAGTTGGTGGGCTCCTCGCAGTTCTCGGCACGGAGAACCTGGAAGACCTTCTCGAGGCCTTCTTCGCCGACGACGTCGCGGACTCCCACGAGGTCGCAGTTCTCGGCGGGCACCTCGATTGTCAGATCGCCGTGCGAGACCTGAAGCTTGAGATAGAGCTTGTCCTCACCCTTGATGGTGCGGGTCTTGATCTCCTGCACGGTAGCCGCCCCGTGATGGGGATAAACAACGGTGTCGCCGACCTGAAAACTCATATTCTCCTGAACCCCTTTCGCGGATCTCCAGTTTACCATGAGCCACGCCACAGGAGACCGTAGGTTTCGCGTGCACGACGTGATATGACGCGAGATCTCGCGGATCCGACCCGGACTGTGATGCGCCTTGCGTGAGCACCCCCACGCAGCGCCGCACCCGTCCGCCGACCCCGACCTGGTCGATCACGAGGCGCTCCGGGCACCTCTCCGGCGACGGACGGGCACCTCTCCGGCGACGGACCGGGGCCTCCGGGATCGGTTCTACGGGCGGTGGAAAAACGGGTAACATAACCGGGGAATCTGTACTTTTTCTGTCTAGCCACTCCGAGGAGCCTTCACCGTGAAACGGCTTTCGCGTCTCGCACTCGCTGCCACCGCAGTCGCTCTTGCAATCCCCATGAGCGGTTGTGCGGCGCTGCTCTCCGCACAGCAGACCCACGAATACCAGTACAACGGTGGCGACGGTGCGTGGACGACGATCGACGACGTGGACGTCCGCGGTCTCCTCCTCATCGCGAACAACAACGACGAGGCCCAGTTCTTCTACTCCGTCACGAACAACTCTCCGGAGCCGGCACAGGTCGAGATCTCCGTCGGCAGCGCGGACGAGTCCTTCCAGGTCGCCGCGGGTGAGACCGTCGTGCAGAACCCGGAGAACGAGAACTCCCGGTCGACCGAGCCGCTCGTCGTCACCGACTACGACGGCATCGTCGGTTCGCAGGTCGACGTCGACGTCACCGTGAACGGCACCTCGGAGGTCGTGAAGACGCAGGTGCTCAACGGCGCCCTCCCCTACTACGAGGAGCTCGAGCCGGAGTCGACCGTCCCGGAGGAGACCCCGAGCGCGGAGGCCACCACGGAGGACGCCCACGCGGAGGAGTCTGCCGAGGCCGGTCACTGACGACGGACCCACGCAACACCGCGCTCATCGCGCGGCCCCACGAGGAAGGCCCCCGGCTCGTGCCGGGGGCCTTCCTCGTGTCCGAGTGAGGTACGGGGAGTGTGCGTGCCCCGCTCAGGCCTCGAACTTGTATCCGAGGCCGCGCACGGTGACGAGCAGGACGGGCTCCGAGGGCTCGACCTCCACCTTGGCCCGCAGGCGTTTGATGTGGACGTCGAGGGTCTTCGTGTCGCCCACGTAGTCCTGCCCCCAGATCCGGTCGATGAGCTGGCCGCGGGTCATGACGCGACCGGCGTTCCGCACGAGCATCTCGAGGAGCTCGAACTCCTTGAGCGGCAACTGGAGCTCCTCGCCGCGCACCGAGGCGACGTGGCGGTCGACGTCGATCCGGACGCCACCGGCCTCGATGATCGATTCCATGAGACCCTCGGGCTCCGCATTGCGCCGCATGACGGCCCGGATCCGGGCGAGGAGCTCACGGGAGGAGTACGGCTTCGTCACGTAGTCGTCGGCACCGAGTTCGAGGCCCACGACCTTGTCGATCTCCGAGTCCTTCGCGGTGAGCATGATGATCGGCACGTTCGACTTCGCGCGGATCTGCCGGCACACCTCGGTACCGGGGACGCCCGGAAGCATGAGGTCGAGGAGGACGAGGTCGCTGCCGGCGCGGTCGAACTCGGCGAGGGCCTCGACACCGTCGGGGGCGATGGTGACCTCGTAGCCCTCCTTGCCCAGCAGGTACGAGAGCGGGTCCGAGATCGAATCCTCGTCTTCGACGAGAAGAATGCGTGTCACGTCGTCTGCTTCCTTTGTTCTTCGGTCGGGATGGTCGAGTCGGTGGTCTCCGGCGCCTCGCCGAGGCGGTCCGGAGCGGGTGCGCCCGTCGCCTCGTGGGCCGGCCCGTCGAGCAGGATGCCCGACTGCGCGGCCGCCTCGAGTGCGGCGTCGTGCGGTGCGTCGACGTGGTCGGGGCGGGCGAGCGGGAGCACGATGGTGAACGTGGAACCCTGACCCAGTTTGCTCCACACCCGCACGTCCCCGCCGTGGGTGGCGACGATGTGTTTGACGATCGAGAGCCCGAGGCCGGTGCCGCCGGTGACCCGGGAGCGGGCGGGGTCGACCCGGTAGAACCGCTCGAAGACGCGTTCGGTGTCCTCCGTGCTGAGGCCGATCCCCTGGTCCGTCACGGCGATCGCGATGCGCTCGTCGTCGAGCTTCGCGCCGATCCCCACCTGCGTGCCCTCGTTCGAGTAGTTGATCGCGTTGTCGACGAGATTGCGGACCGCGTTCACGAGGAGTTCGTAGCTGCCCTCGACGTACCAGTCGCCGCCCGTGGCGACCTGGACGGTGATGTTCTTCGCCTCCGCCTGGGTGCGGGCGCGGTCGACGGCGTCCTCGATGACGGACGAGATGAGCACGGTCTCCGTGTTCCCGGGCGCCTCGTGGTCCTGAACGCGGGAGAGATCGATGATCTCCTGGACGAGCTGCGAGAGACGCTTGGACTCCTGCTGCATGCGACCACCGAAGCGTTCGACGGCCTCCGGATCGTCGGCGAAGTCCGTGACGGCCTCCGCGAGGAGGGAGATCGCACCGATCGGTGTCTTGAGTTCGTGGGACACGTTCGCGACGAAGTCACGCCGGACGGCGTTGAGCCGCCGCGCCTCCGTCTGGTCGTCGCAGAGGACGAGGACGAACGTCGTGCCCAGCGGGGCGACCCGCGCATGGAGGTAGCGGGTGTGGCGGGCGTCCGCGCCGCGCTTCTGCTCGAAGTGGACCTCCTCGATGAGGCCGCGCACGCGCACGCGCTCGACGACCTCGGACAGATCCGTCGAGGAGAGCATGTGGCCGCGCACGAGCCCGTAGGTGTACGCGGCGGGCGAGGCCTTGACGACGTCGTTGCCGGCGTCGATGACGATGGCGGCGCTCGGGAGGACCGCGAGGACCTCGGCGATCCCGTCCGGCAGATCCCCCTCGGAGTGGAAGTCCGCGGAGTCGCGACTGCGCTCGGAGAACCGGTATGCGAGAATTCCCGCGATCCCGAGTCCGAGCCCGATGACTCCCGTGAGTACGGCGACGACCAACAGATCCACGGATCAACTCTAAACGGGGCGCGAACCGCCATAGTACGGAAATTGGCGGGACGACATAGAGTTTGCGCAAGTGTTCACTCGATGGACAGGAACGATTCACCCGGTACTGGAACCGTGGGGGCGAACTGCCTCCACGCCCGCACTCGCGAAAGGACTGACGTGTCATGCGTGAAGTCTTCAAGAACGAACTCGACACCATCTCCGCCGATCTCATCGCTCTGGCGAACAAGGTCCTCGAGGCGATCGACAATGCCAACGAGTCGCTCCAGAACAACGATCTCGAACTCGCCGAGAAGGTGATCGATGCCGACTCGGTCATCGACATCCTCGTCGCGGAGATCGACAAGGAGGCCGCGACCTTCCTCGCCCTCCAGGCCCCGGTCGCCGTCGACCTCCGTGTCGTCATCGCCGCGCTCAAGATGAGCGTCGCGATGGAGCGGATGGGCGACCTCGCCCGTCACATCTCCTCGCAGGTCCGGATCCGCCACCCCAAGCCGGCCCTTCCGGCCCCCTTCGAGGACGTCTTCCTCCAGTTCGGCCGGTCCGCGCACCGCATCGCGGTGTCGATGGTCCAGCTCCTGGAGAACCCGGGCCTCGGCGCCGTGCCGATGATCTCGAACATCGATCAGGAACTCGACGAGCTCCACCTCCGGGTGTTCACGCTCATCGCGGAGGCCGACATGTCCGTGGTGACGCCCTCGCAGATCGCGGACGTCACGCTGCTCGCCCGCTACTACGAGCGTTTCGGCGACCAGGCCGTCAACGTCTCCCAGAAGGTCGAGTACCTCCTCACCGGTTCGTTCTCGCCCGAGCTCTCCGCGAAGGACGAGGGCACCGCGGGAGCACAGACCACGAAGACGGCCTGACCCTTCCGCCGCGCACACCGAACGGCCCCGACATCACGAGGATGTCGGGGCCGTTCGGTGTTCCGGTGCGACGCCGGACGACGCGGTTCCGGCGCTCAGCGACCCTGGTTCGCGACCTGCCCGATCGCGGCCTCCGCGGCCTCCGGGTCGAGGTACTTCCCCGGACCGGTCGGCATGAGGTCCTCACCGATCTCGTAGTGGAGCGGGATACCGGTCGGGATGTTGAGGCCGGCGATGTCCTCGTCGGAGATCCCGTCGAGGTGCTTGACGAGCGCGCGCAGCGAGTTGCCGTGCGCGGTCACGAGGACGGTGCGGCCGAGTTGCAGGTCCGGGACGATCGCGTCGTACCAGTAGGGCAGCATGCGGACGATGACGTCCTTGAGGCACTCGGTGCGCGGCAGTGCGTCACCGAGGTTCGCGTAGCGGGGATCGTTCGCCTGCGACCACTCGGAGGAGTCGTCGAGCTCCGGCGGCGGGGTGTCGAAGGACCGGCGCCAGGTCATGAACTGGTCCTCACCGAACTCCTCGCGGATCTCCTTCTTGTTCTTGCCCTGGAGCGCACCGTAGTGACGCTCGTTGAGGCGCCACGACCGCTTCACGTCGATCCACGAACGGTCCGCGGTCTCGAGGGCGAGGTTCGCGGTGAGGATCGCCCGCTTGAGGCGCGAGGTGTGGAGGACGTCCGGGAGGAGGTCCGCCTGCGCGAGCAGCTCGCCTGCCCGTGCGCCCTCGGCGCGGCCCTTGTCGGTGAGCGGGACGTCGACCCAGCCGGTGAACAGGTTCTTCTGGTTCCACTCGCTCTCGCCGTGGCGGAGCAGGATGAGGTTGTAGGTCATGGGCACATTCTGGCAGATGTCCCGGAGCGCGGCGGCTCCCACCGTACGGGTCAGTACGTGCCGAGGAACTCGTTGTCCTCGCCGGAGAGGAGCTTCTCGAACGCCGCGAGGTTCCGGGTGGACTCCCCGCGGGCGATCCGCCACGCCCATTCCTTCTTCATCGAGGTGAGGAAGCCGAGCACGAGGAGTTCGTTGAAGCTCTCGTCCGCGGCACTGAGGAACCGCCCCATGAGCGAGTCGACGAGGGCGTCGTTCCACGCCGCGAGCGGAACGGCCGCCTCGAGGTAGACGTCGCCGAGGCCGTCGATCGCGAAGGCGAGCCCGTGGAGATTCGAGTTCTTGTGGAGCAGCCACGCGTAGAACCGTTCGAGATTCTCGTCGGGCCGACGGATGACGAAGGCCTGGAGTTCGGCCTCGTGCTCACCGAACCGCACCGACACCGTCGTCCTGAGCTTGCGCTCCCCCGGCAGCGTGACGACGACCTGATTGCGGTCGAGCACGTCGACCTCGAGGTCCTGTTCCTGTGCCCAGTCGACGAGCCGGGCACACACCGGCAGGACGTCGACGTCACCGCGGGTGAGCGGCGTCGACGCCGCGCTCTTTCCTGCCGCGGACGACTCAGCTTTGCGCGTGGTGTCGGTCACGAGGTTCTCCGTTCCGGGTGCTCTCGGGTGCGCGGATGCCGATGCGGGTGAGGACACGGTCCACACAGGTGGTCCAGTCGAACACGGCCGCATGGGCGTGTGCTGCGGCGCCCATCCTGGCCCTTTGCGCAGGATCCCGCAACAGGGCCGCGAGCGCCTGCGCCCAGACGTGGGGATCGGTGCCCTCGACGAGGAGTCCCGTGCGGCCGGCCTCGACCACGTGCGGCAACCCACCGACGGCGGTGGCGAGGACGGGAACACCGGCGGCCTGCGCCTCGGCGGCAACGAATCCGAAGGACTCACTGCGCGACGGGACGACGACGAGGTCCGCGGCGCGGTACCAGCGGGCGAGCTCGTGCGGGGGCACGGGCGGGAGGAACTCGACGAGGTCGGCGATGCCCATGTCGCCGGCGAGTTCCGCGAACGCCGCCGCGTCGACACCGCCGGACGCTCCGCCGAGGACGACGAGACGCACCCGCGCGGCCAGCGCCGGGTCGTCGGAACGCAGGGCGGCGAGCGCATCGATCGCGACGTCGGTGCCCTTGACGTACTGCATCCGGCCCACGCAGAGGACGAGGAGGTCGTCGGCGGTGCGGCCGAGGTCCGCACGGGCCGTCTGCATGGGCCCGGGGGTGAAGGTGTGGAGGTCGACCCCGGGCGGGGCGACGAGCGTGCGGTCCGGGTCCGCTCCGAGGAGGAGGTGCATGTCCGCGGCCTCGGCGGGCGTGTTCGCCACGAGGACGTCCGCGGCCGAGGCGATCCGCGCCTCGGCGTCGAGCCGCACCTGCGGTTCGGCCGGGGTACCGGTGTCCCGGTCCTTCACCGCACCGATCGTGTGGAAGGTGACGGCGACCTGCGGGGTGCCGGGTGTCGCGGAACCGTCGCGGATGTCGAGTGCCGCGAGGGCGGAGATCCAGTAGTGCGCCCACACGAGGTCCGTGTCCCGGAAGTCCGGGTGTGCGGCGATCGCACGGGCGAGCGCGGGCACCTCGCGGTGGAGGGCCACCTTGTCCTCCGCGTGTCGCGGCAGGACGTGGACGGGGATTCCCGACGGCAGGTGCTCGGTGCGGGGTTCGAGGATCTCCGGCGCCGTCGTGAACACGACGACCTCGTGACCGGCCCGCCGGAGTGCTTCGGTCGTCGCGGCCACGTACACGTTGAGTCCACCGGCGTCGCCCGCGCCGGGTTGCGCGGCGGGCGAGGTGTGGAGCGACAGGACAGCGATGCGCACGAGGTCCGATTGTACGCTCGGTATCCTTGAGGGGTGCCAGCCCGCCCCCGTGCCACCTCCCCGACCGGAACGATCACCCGGGGGACGACGAACCCGAACCGTCTGCGTCGCGTCGATCGCTGGCTGCTCCATCTCCTCTCCCCCGTCCTCCGGCAGGATCCGGACCGGCTCGTCGTCGACCTCGGTTACGGCGCCACCGGGGTGACGCCCCGCGAACTCCACGACCGCCTGCGGCGCGACTTCCCGCAGGTGCGCACGCTCGGCCTCGAGATCCATCCCGATCGGGTGGCCGGGGCCGAGGCGTGGGTCGCCCCCGGCCTCGGGTTCGCCCTCGGAGGGTTCGAGGTCCCCGTGGCCGGCACCGTGCCGTCGGGCACCACCGCCGGGGAGCGTCCACTCGCGATCCGCGCCTCGAACGTCCTGCGACAGTACGAGGAGTCCGAGGTGGCGGCCGCGTGGGCGCTCATGGCGGCCCGACTCGCGCCGGACGGAGTGCTTGTCGAGGGCACGTGCGACGAGATCGGTCGGAAGCAGGTGTTCGTGACGATCCGGCCCGCGGCGGCCGGCCTCGGCGAGCGCCTCGCGCACGCCGCGCCCCCGGCGGTGACGCCCGAGAGCCTCACGATCAGTGTCGACACCGGCTTCATCGACCGCCCCTCGGACGTCGCGGACCGCCTCCCGAAGGCGCTCATCCACCACAACGTGCCCGGGGAGCGGATCCACGCGTACCTGCGGGAACTCGATCGGTGGTGGGACCGGGCGGCCTCCCTCGGCGCGCTCTCCGCGCGGCAGCGCTGGGTGACGATGGCCCGCAGCGTCCGGGACGCCGGTGTCCCGGTGACGCACGCACCAGCCCGGTGGCGCCTCGGCGAGATCACGGTGGAGTGGGAACACGTGGCGCCCTGAGGAGCCTTCAGCAGTCCGATGTAGGAGCCGTCAGCGGTCCGATGTAGGAGCCTCAGCCGTCGAAGAAGGCGGTGAGGATCTCCCGGACGCGGGACCGCCCGTGCCACAGGATGCTGCCGGCCGGGAGGACCTCGAGGTGCGCGTTCGCGAACGCGGAGGCGTAGGCCCGGGCGATCTCCACGGGGTGCGCGGCGTCGTCCTCCTGGGTGAGGACGAGGACCTCACCGGCGAAGTCCGCGGCGGCGGCCGGGTCCTCGACGGCGACGCATTCGCTCAGTCCCGCACCGTCGACCATGTCGGTGTCGAAGAGGGCGTCGACCTTCGCCCGGGCCCACGAGACGGCCGGCGGCAGCTCGGCGACGTTCGCGGGTTCGCGGGCGAGGAGGTCCGCGAGGAGACCCTCCCGGTCACCGGCGGCCAGACGGGCCCGCACCGTACGGGTGTAGGCAGCGTTGCGCTCGGCGTCCTGGGCGGGGAATCCGGCCCAGGACGCCGGGAGCACGAAGGCGATGCGTTCGAGGGAGCCGGCGGACGGGTGCCGGTCCGTCACGAGGCGGGCGAGACCACCGGCGCTCATCGAGACCCCGAGGGCCCGGGTGGCACGGGAGCGTTCGAGGGCGTCCGCGAGTTGCGTGGCCACCGTCGTATAGGTCCAGTCCGGTCCGGGTGAGGGCCTGCCGCCGTGCCCGCCGAGGTTGACGAGCACCCGGGTGCCGGCGATCCCCGAGGCGAAGGGGCGGGTGTCGCGGATCGCTCCGGAGAACCCGTGGGCGAACACCGTGACCGGGTCGCCGGATCCGAAGGAGGAGAGGTAGTGCGTGTCCGGGCCGGGGCGGTTCGGGTCCCGGCGGACGGGAGTGCCCTGTGCGCTCACCGGTTCCGAGGAGCTCACCGGTTCCGGTACCGGGGGTCGACGGAACGGAGGGCCTTGCGGACGTCCACGAAGTACACGGCAGCGGCGACGACCGCGAGAAGGGAGAGGAACATCGGCATCGCGTTCATCGGTGGCATCCCGACGAAACTCACGAGGGCCGCCGCCCCGAGGATCCCGCACCACAGGCCCTTCGACTTCTTGTCCGCGGCGCGGTACACCTCTCCGGAGTACCGGAGCGAGTCGATGAACGCGACGACGGAGAACACGAAGATCGCGATCATGAGCACCGTGAGGACGAGGCTCTGGACCGAGGCGAGGGTCGACATCATGCCGATCAGCCTAGCAATCGCGCCGGGGAGGTTCCTGGGTCTTCGGGTCCGGGCGGACCGCCTCGGCTCCGGGATCCGCTTCCTCGGGCGCGCTCTCCGTGTCCTCCTCGGGAACGAGGTCGAGGAGGTCGGTGTAGGCGAGCGGGACGGGCAACGGGGGCAGGGCGTCCTGCGCCCGGTCCTCCGTGGCACCGCCGGCCTGCATGAGGTCGACGGCGAGGGGCCGCAGGAGGAGGACGAACGCCTCGTCGTTGAGGTCGATGAGGTCCGAGCGACGGGGGTCGAGGGTGCGAGCGACGTCGACGAGGACGTCGAGCGCCGAGGCGCGGGAGACTCCCTGCGCGACCGCGGCCCGGATGCCCTCGGCCCCCTGCCCGAGTTGGTCGAGCATCGTCGCCACCTGTGGGCGGTCCACCCCGAGGTCCGCCATCGAGGCGGCACGACGGCAGATGACGCGCACCAAGCGCATCGCACGATCGGAGTACTCGAGGGACTCCGCGATCCGCCGGATCTCCCGTGCGTACCGTCGATTGCGCGCGTTGATGCGCGTGGACTCGAGGGAGATCGTCATCGAGGTGCGCCACGAGTCGACGAGATTCTGGGTGTCCCGCGCCCGGGCGAGCGCGTCCTCGGCCATGTCGGAGTCCGCATTGCGCAGGGCCTTCCCGCACAGCGCGAGGACCTCGGCGATCTCCTGCAGGAGCGTCGCCGCCCGGTCCCGGGGCGCCTTGCGGGCATCGTTGGGGACGAGGAGCGCCATCGCGAGGGCGACCCCGGCCCCGATGAGCGCGTCCGTCGTCCGGTCGAAGGGTTGCGCCGAGAGCCCCGGGGGCACCGTGACGACGTAGATCGACTGGATCCCGATCTGCATCGTGAAGAGCCCACCGGAGTTGAGCATCATGCCGAGGAGGATGCCGACGAACATCACGGTGGCGAGCTGCCAGATCCCGCCACCGAAGAGGTGGAGCATGAGTTCACCGAAGAGCACTCCGGCGGTCGCCCCGAACCCGAACTCGAGCGCCCGGCGGAGGCGTCGGTCGACCGTGACCCCGGTGCCGACCGCCGCGGCGACCGCGGCGAGGAACGGGTACTCGTGACCGAGGACGAAATGGCAGAACGCGTAGGCGAGCGTCGCGCCGCCGACGACCTGGACGATCTGGGAGAAGTTCGTGCGGATCCGGCGGGCTCCCAGGCGGACCCGGTTCACCGCGACCACACCGGCCCGCCGGGGCCACTGCCTCGTGTCCATCGGATTCCCTCTCTGTCACACCGCTCACCAGGAAGTCTAGTGAGCGCCCGGGACGACCGACACCGGTGGGCGGAAACGGATGCGAAACCTCCGCTCCGGAAGCCGTGACATGCTTGGTGCGCACTGCGTACACGTGATCTGCGGAGGTATCGATGACGACCAATCTCACCCGTGCCGAGGCCCGGGCCCGCGCGGAACTGCTGGAGGTCTCCCGGTACCGCGTGCACCTCGATCTGCGCACCGCGACGGACCGCGACGCGGATTCCTACGTGTCCGTGTCCCGCGTCGAGTTCACGGCGGCCGCGGCCGGGGAGACGTTCATCGACCTCATCGCCGAGGAACTCCTCGCAGTGGAAATCGACGGGGTCGCGCTCGACACCGCGGGGCGGTTCGACGGCGCCCGGGTGACGTTCCCGGTCACGGCGGGGAAGAACGTCCTCGAGATCACCGCCCGGATGGCGTACTCGCGCAGCGGTGAGGGTCTCCACCGCTTCTTCGACCCCGCGGACGACCGCGTCTACCTGTACTCGCAGTTCGAACCGACGGATGCCCGACGCATGTTCGCGAACTTCGACCAGCCCGACCTCAAGGCCGTCTTCGAGTTCGCCGTCGACGCGCCCTCCGACCTCACGGTGCTCTCGAACTCCCCCGGTACCGCCCCCGAACCCCTCCCGGACGACCCGTCCTCACTCCGCCACGAGTTCGCTCCGACCCGGGTGCAGTCCTCGTACATCACGTGCGTCGTCGCCGGCCACTACGCGAGCGCGGAGGACACGTACGTCGACGCGGTCACGGGCCAGGAGATCGCACTCCGGGTCCTCACCCGCGCCTCCCTCGCCGATCACATGGAGGCGGAGTCGATCTTCGAGGTGACGAAGCAGGGACTCGACTTCTTCCACCGGCAGTTCGAGGTGCCGTACCCGTGGGGCAAGTACGACCAGGTGTTCGTGCCCGAGTACAACCTCGGGGCGATGGAGAACCCCGGCCTCGTCACCTTCACGGACTCGTACATCTTCCGCGACAAGGTCACCCGCACGATGCGCGAGGCCCGCGCGAACGTGATCCTCCACGAGATGGCACACATGTGGTTCGGGGATCTCGTCACGATGAAGTGGTGGGACGACCTGTGGCTCAAGGAGTCCTTCGCGGACTACATGGGCGGCCTCGCCCTCGCCGAGGCGACCGAGTTCACCGACGGCTGGGTGACCTTCGCTCTGCGCCGGAAGGACTGGGCGTACCGGCAGGACCAGTACCCGACGACCCACCCGATCGTCGCGGACATCCCCGACGTCGAGGCGGCCCGCCTCAACTTCGACGGCATCACCTATGCCAAGGGCGCGTCCGTCCTCAAACAGCTCGTCGCGTTCGTCGGACGGGACGCCTTCATGGAGGGCAGCCGCCGGTACTTCCGCGATCACGCGTACGCGAACACGACCCTCGCGGACTTCCTCACCGCGCTCGAGTCCGCGGCTCCCGATCGGGACGTCGCCGGCTGGGCCGAGGCGTGGCTCGGGACGACCGGGGTCTCCGAGGTCTCCCTCGAGGTGGAGACCGGCCCGCGGGTCGGCGGGGGTGAGGGCCCGGTCGTCTCCGCCGCGACGCTCTCCCAGCGCAATTCCGACGCCACGGGCGAGAACCCGGGCACACTGCGCCCGCACCGCCTCGACCTCACCGGGTTCGTCCGGAACGGCGCCGCGTTCGAGGCCGTCGGCACCTGGCCGCTCGACCTCACCGGGGCCACCCGGGAGGTACCCGAACTCGTCGGGCGCCCGGTGCCGGACGTCCTCCTCCTCAATCACGGCGACCACGACTTCGTGAAGATCCGCCTCGACGAGGCCTCGACGCAGACGGCGCTGCGGAACATCGAACGATTCGCGGATCCGATGGACCGGGCCCTCGTGTGGTCGGCGCTCGGGAACGCGATGCGCGACGGGCTGCTTCCCGTCGAGGACTACCTCAAGGCGTACAGCCGCGTTCTCGGCAAGGAGGACCACCCCGGCATCGCCGGGTCGCTCCGGGCCCAGATGCTCACCGCGATCGACCGCTGGATCGCCCCGGCCCCGCGCGACGCCGCGGTCTCCGACGTCCTCGGCGAGGCGCTCGACGGACTCGC
>NZ_BAAANO010000024.1:18488-27557 GCF_039529845.1 Brevibacterium samyangense
GCTCGACCTCGCGGACACGGTGCTCGCGCTCGTCCGCCGGACCGGGACCGGATTCCGCAGTTCCGCGGTGGTCTCCGGGCGTGATTTCGCCGCCGGGATCCTCGAGGTGCCCGTCGGTGGCACACTCGGCGAACCGGCGCGCGGCCTCGTCGTCGATCACGCGCTGCGGTGGAAGGCACTCACGGCGCTCGTCACGCTCGGATGGGCGGACGTCGAGGACATCGCGAACGAACGGCACGCGGACAACACCGGCTCGGGTGCCCTCCACGCGGCGACCGCCTATGCCGCGCGCCCGCTGCCGATCGTGAAGATGCGGACCTGGGCGCAGATGACGGAGGACCGCACGCTGTCGAACGACATGCTGTCCGCCCGGATCTCCGGGTTCACCTCCCTCGCGGGCCACCCGATGCTCGAGACCTACGTGGACGCGTACTTCACGATGCTCGACACGGTGTGGAGCGACCGTTCGATGGAGATCGCGAAGCGGATGCTCCTCGGGCTGTACCCGCACTGGGCGACCCGCCTCGACGCCGTGGTCGGCCGCACCGATGCATGGCTCGACACGCACCCGGACGCACCCGCGGCGCAGCGCAGGCTCCTCGTCGAACAGCGCGACGAGGTCGTCCGTGCGATCCGCCTGCAGACCCGCAGCTGAGCGGTGGGTACCACAGACGCCGAGGCGCCCCGCCGGTGAGGAGATCTCCTCACCGGCGGGGCGCCTCGGCGTTCGTGCGGCCGGCGGCCGCCGTGGGTCAGTCCTTCGGTTCCGTCTTCGACCAGAAGGTCGCGAGCAACGAGGCCGCGATGTTCGCCCAGAACGCGGTCACCGCGCCGGGCAGGGCCGCGAGCGGCGAGATGAACGTCGTCGCGAGGGTCGCGGCGAGTCCGGAGTTCTGCAGACCCACTTCGAAGGCGAGCGCACGCCGCTCGGGGGCCGAGAGCCCGACGAGTTTCGAGACACCCCACCCGAGGGCCATGCCGAGCGCGTTGTGGAAGAACACGGCGAGGAGGACGAGGAGGCCGGCGGACAGGATCGTCTCCTTCGAACCGGCGACGACGGTCGCGAGGATGAGAGCGATGACGAGCGCGGACGCCCACGGCAGCGCCGGAGTGATCGCATCGACGACGCGGCTCAGCAGCATGCGGACGACGACGCCGGCGACGACCGGCAGGAGCACCGTCTGGAGGATCGACGTGAACATCGCCATGAAGCCCACCTCGAGCTCGGATCCGGCGATCCACAGCAGGAGCATCGGGGTCATGAGCGGGGCGAGGAGCGTGGAGACCGAGGTCGCCGTCACCGAGAGGGCCACATCGCCCTTCGCGAGGTAGGTGATGACGTTCGAGGCGGTACCGCCGGGCACACAGCCGACGAGGACGAGGCCGATCATGAGCTCGGTCGGCAGCTGAAGCACGAGTGCGATGACCCAGGCGAGGAACGGCATGATGCCGTACTGCATGAGCGCGGCGAGGACGGTGATCCACGGGCGCTTCGCGATCCGCGCGAAGTCCGGGAGCGTGAGGGTGACACCCATGCAGAACATCACGATGCCGAGGAGGATCGTCGTCGGCACGACCTCCTTGAACGCGAGGACCGGGGCGGGCGCGAAGAAGCCGACGATCCCACCGAGGATCACGAGGACGGGGAACGCGGTGGTCGCGAGGTTCTCGACGCGTGAGGGGGCACCGGGGGCCTTCTGCGGGTCGGTCGGTCGAGGGGAGGCGGATGTGGGGGAGCCTGGCGCCGTCGTTGGCGTCGCTGCTCCGTTCTCGGTGTTCATGGGGACAACCGTAAGCGTGATGCGCAGCACTTGTGACATCCGTGTACCGAAATGCGGAACAGCTGTTGGACAGGAACAGTTGCTCGGACGTCGGAGTGTTCCGCGACGCGACCCCGCTCAGAAAGCGTCCATCACGCCCGCGAGTTCGCGCGCTGCGGCCTCCGGGTCCGCAGCTTCGGTCACCGCGCGGACGACCACGATCCGCCGGGCACCGGCCGACCGGAGCTCCGGAACCCGGAGAGCATCCACGCCGCCGATCGCGAACCACGGCTTGTCCGAGTTCCGTTCCGCCGCGTACGCCGCGGCGGCCCGCGGAAGCTCGAGCCCGACTGCCGCCCGGCCCGGTTTCGTGGGCGTGGCCCACACCGGTCCGGTGCAGAAGTAGTCGATCCCGGGATCGTCGTGCGCCTCACGCATCTGCGCCTCGGTACGGGTCGAACGACCGATCGCGATGTCGGAGCCGACGAGGGCGCGGGCATCGGGCGTCGTGAGATCCCCCTGCCCGAGATGGAGGACGTCGACACCGGCGAGCACGGCGACATCGGCCCGGTCGTTCGCGGCGAGCAGAGCACCGTGCCGGTCGGCGATCCCCCTGAGGGCCCGCAGCGCCTCGACCTCGGCCCGTGCCTCGGCTGCTTTGTCCCGCACCTGAAGGATGTCGACGCCCCCGGAGAATGCGGCCTCCGCGAAGTCGAGCAACCCGGGCAGGCCGCGGGCGAGATCGACGCACACGTAGAGGCGTGCAGCGGCGAGGCGAGCGCGGATCCGGTCCCGACAGGACGTGGAATCCGGGGGAATCATCGGGACGGAGGACGGGGTGCGAACGTCGGTCATGCACACAGGTTCGCACAGGTACACTCGGTCGCATTCCGTGGGAGTCCGCGTAACGGGCTGAGAGGGCACTTCGGTCATCGACCGCAGGGTGCCGACCACCAGAACTGGACGCGGTTCATACCGCCGGCAGGAGGAATGCACGTATGCATGTCGTCGTCATCGGCGCGGGGATCGTCGGTCTCCTCACCGCTCTCGAGGTGCACGCCCGCGGCCACTCGGTCGAGGTGCGCACCGCCGGAATCGCCGAGGGAGCAACCTTCGCCGCCGCCGGAATGCTCGCTCCGACCTCCGAGATCCAGGTCGGGCAGGGTCCGCTCTGGGCGATCATGCAGGAGGCCGCCGCAGCCCACCGCGATCTCGCGTCCCGCCTCCCCTCCCTCTCCGCAGGACTACCCTCCTCCGCAACAGCCGAGTCCGCGGGATATCGCGCCGACGCGACGCTCGTGGTCGCCCGCGACCGGGCCGACCTCGCGGCGCTGCAGGATCTCGCTGTTCTCCAGCGCACCACCGGTGCCGAGGTCACCGAGCTCCTGCCCCGTCGGATCCGCGCTCTCGAGCCCTCACTCGCCCGGAACATCGCCGGTGGGGTCCGCATCGCACGGGACCACCAGGTGGATCCGCGCCGACTCGCCGCGACGGCCCTCCGGATCCTGCGCGGGCACGGAGTACCGGTGGTCACGGGCGCCGTCCGCTCGCTCGACGGGATCGCTGCGGACCGGATCGTCGTGGCCGCGGGCCTCGGTGCCGCGCGGATCGACGGTCCCCATCGGGATCTCGATCTCGCCCTGCGCCCGGCCCACGGGGACATCCTGCGTCTTCACGTACCCAGGTCCCTCCTCCTTCCCGGGGAGGACCATCTGCTCGGCGGTACGGTCCGAGCCCTCGTGTCCGGACGCCCGGTCTACCTCGTCCCACGAACCGACGGCGGACTCGTACTCGGCGCCAGTAGCCGGGAGGATCCCCTTGCTGGCACCTCGACCGGTGCAGTGCTCCAGCTCCTCCAGGACGCGGCGCAGATCCTGCCGTCGATCAGGGAGACCGAACTCCGCGAGGTCACGACACGGGCCCGCCCCGGCACACCGGACGACCTCCCACTCCTCGGTCCCGTCCCCGGCCATCCACACGTCGTCGTGTCGACCGGTTACCACCGTCACGGGATACTCCTGTCCGCCTGGGCCGCACGTCGCGCCGCGGACATCGTCGACGGACACCCCTCGGCCCTGCCTGCGGCGGTCGATCCCGCTCGTTTCACCCAGACCCAGCCCCATCCCCAGCCCTCGGAGGAGAACTCATGTCGGTAACAGTGACCGTGAATGGCGAAGCCGTGTCCCTCCCGGACCCCGGCACCGTCCGCGTGCTCGTGGCGGACCGCCTCGGCCGTCCCGTCGGCGACGACGGTCGCGCTCTCGACGGGGCCCCGCTCGGGATCGCCGTCGCCGTCGACGACCGCGTCGTACCGCGCAGCCGCTGGGCGAGCACCGTCCTCGCCCCGGGAGCTCGCTGCGAGTTCGTCACTGCGGTCCAGGGAGGATGACCATGACCACCGATTCCGCGATCCCGCACTCCGGTCCGGCCGCCACGTCCGAGGAACCCGGCGACGCCCTCGTCATCGCCGGACGGTCCATCGGTTCCCGGCTCGTCATGGGCACCGGGGGCGCCACCGACCTCAAGGCCCTCGAGCGTGCTCTCGTCGCTTCCGGCACCGAACTCACCACCGTCGCCGTGAGGCGGTACTCGGCCGAGGTCGGCACCTCGGTGTTCGCACTCCTGCGACGCCTCGGGATCACCGCGCTCCCGAACACCGCAGGGTGCTACGGCGTCCGTGACGCGGTACTCACCGCCGAACTCGCCCGCGAAGCACTCGAGACCGACTGGGTGAAACTCGAGGTGATCGCGGACGAGCACACTCTGCTGCCCGACGGCGTCCAACTCCTCGAGGCCACCGAGGACCTCGTCCGTCGCGGATTCGTCGTCCTCCCCTACACGACGGACGACCCCGTGCTCGCCAGGCAGCTCGAGGAAGCCGGTGCAGCGGCCGTCATGCCGCTCGGCGCCCCGATCGGCACCGGCCTGGGGATCCTCAACCCGCACAACATCGAACTCATCGCCGACCGTGCCGGGGTCCCGGTCGTGCTCGACGCGGGGATCGGCACTGCCTCCGACGCCGCACTCGCACTCGAGCTCGGGTGCGATGCAGTCCTCGTGGCGAGCGCCGTCACCCGCGCGCAGGACCCGGTCGCCATGGCGCGGGCCATGGCGCTCGCGGTCCGGGCCGGGCGCGCCGCGGCCGGTGCCGGCCGGATCCCGCGGCGCCGACTGGCGCGTGCCTCGTCGACGTTCGACGGACGGATCGAGTTCGCCGACGGCGACCGTGAATCGGAGTCGCTGTGAACGCGGAGCGACCGTCCGCCGGGTTCCCTCCACTCGTCGAGCCCGGACCGGAACTCCCTCCGGAGCTCGTCGAGCGGTATCGACGCCAGATCACTCTCCCCCACATCGGAGCAGTCGGCCAACGCCGGATCCGGTCCGCCTCGGTTCTCGTCATCGGCGCGGGCGGGCTCGGATCGCCGGTCGTCCATTACCTCGCCGGGTGCGGGGTCGGGTCTCTCACGATCGTCGACGACGATGCCGTCGACCTCTCGAACCTCCATCGGCAGGTGATCCACGGAGTCGACACCCTCGGTGAGCCGAAAGCGGAGTCGGCGGCGCGGGCGGTGGCCCGCCTCGACCCGTCGATCCGGGTGCAGCCGGTGAATGCGCGAGTGAGCGCGGAGAACGTCCTCGACCTCGTGCAGGGACACGATGTGATCGTCGACGGCTCGGACAACTTCGCCACGCGATACCTCGTGGCCGATGCGAGCGAGATCACCGGAGTCCCGGTCGTCTGGGGAGCGGTCCTGCGGCGCAGTGGGCACGTGAGCGTGTTCTGGCCCGGCCGCGGAGCGCACTATCGTGATGTGTTCCCCGAGCCGCCGGGACCGGCCGAGGCTCCTTCCTGCGCGCAGGCGGGTGTGCTCGGCACCCTGCCGGGGGTCATCGGCACCGTCATGGCCACTCAGGTACTCCTCCTCGTCACCGGGACCGGGTCCCCACTCATCGGTCGACTCCTCGTCTGGGACGAGGCGACGAGCACGAGCCGCACGCTGCTGACCGCACCGGACCCCACGCGGACCCGGGCGGCGGAGATCGGGCCGTTCCCCGGCAGTGCGCTCTGCACTGCAGGCGCACCCGGCCCCCAGGAGACCGTCGATCCTGCGGCACTCCGGGAGATCCTGGATGCGGCGGCTGCCGGCGGACCCGTTCCCGTGCTCGTCGACGTCCGTGAACCCTGGGAGTTCGCAGCGGGGGCTCTGCCCGGATCCGTGAATGTCCCGCTGCACACCGTGCTCGAGCACGGCGTCGGGGCCCTGCCGGCGGGCGACGAGGTCGTCCTCTACTGCCAGGGCGGGGTGCGCTCGGCGCAGGCCCTCGCCGCGTTGCGCCCGGCCTGGACGGACAGGGAGGGACGGCTGCGCCACCTCGCCGGCGGATACGACGGGTGGCAACGCGGCTAGGCTGAAACGGTGAAGCTCTCCGTACTCGATCTCGTGTCCGTGCGCCGCGGCCAGACCACCGGTCAGGCGCTGCGGGCCTCGAAGTCCCTCGTCGACACCGCCGACCGCCTCGGGTTCACCCGGTACTGGGTGGCCGAACACCACAACATGCCCTCGGTCGCCTCGACCGAACCCGGTGTCGAACTCATGTACCTCGGACGGGACACGCAGCGGATCCGCCTCGGATCCGGCGGGGTCATGCTGCCGAACCACGCGCCGCTCGCGATCGCCGAGCAGTTCGCCCTCCTGAGCGCGGTGTACGGCGACCGGATCGACCTCGGGATCGGACGCGCGCCGGGCACCGACCCGATCACCTCGGCCGCGATGCGCGGGCACCTCGGGGACGCACACCTCGTCGACCGCTCCGGTGTGCGGATCGATCCCGTCGAGAACTTCCCCCAGCACGTCATGGACGTCCTCGCCCTCCTCACCCCGGAGGGCGCACGTGTCCCGCTCATGAACGACCGGGAGCACGTGCTGCACGCGACGCCGGCCTCCGAACACGCAGCACAGGTGTGGCTGCTCGGGTCGAGCGGGTACTCCGCCCAGCTCGCGGCCATGCTCGGGCTCCCCTACGTCTTCGCCCACCACTTCGCGGGAACCGGCACGGAATCCGCGCTGAACCTCTACCGGAACTCCTTCGAACCGACGGAGCACAGCGCGCGTCACGGCGGGACGTCCCTCGCCGAATCCCGCACCTTCCTCACGATGAACGCGGTCGTCGCACCGACCGAGGAGGAGGCCCGACTCCTCGCCGAACCACATATCCACTCGATGGCCGGTCTGCGGATCGGGCGCACCCCCGAACCGATGCGCCTCGTCGGCGAGGACGTCCGCTCGGTGATGACGGACGGCGACCGACACCTCGGCGAGGCGATGACGAAGTCGTGGATCATCGGCGACCCGCAGCAGGCGGCGGACAGGGCGCGGGAGGCCGCGGAGCGGTTCGGCGTGGACGAGATCATGATCCACCCCGTCGCGGGCGCGTACCCCGAGGATCCGCTCACGGAGATCCCGATGCGGGTCCGCACTCTCGAACTCCTCGCGGCGGAGCTGCTCTGACGCGCGAACGCGGCATGTGAGGCGTCACACACGCGTCCACGATCGCCGAGGTGACGGCGATTACAGGCCGCGTGTGAGCCAAGTCACCCTGCCGGAAACAACACGGTAACCGCCGGTGAAATTATGCTTCGGATCACATAGTTTCAGCATGATCCAGACCATAGGAGCATCAATGACCGCGTCAACCGCGGCGCCCACCCAGCGCCCCCAGGTGACGGAGGCCTTCGCGAAGCGCACCGCCATCGCCGCCCTCGTCGGCACCGCCATGGAGTGGTACGACTTCTTCCTCTTCACGACCGCCTCGGCGATCGTTTTCAACGTCCAGTACTTCCAGACGGAGGACCTCGCTCTCGCGACGATCTACTCCTTCGGCACGATGGCCGTCGGCTTCGTCGCCCGCCCCATCGGCGGCATCGTCTTCGGACACATCGGTGACCGCATCGGTCGCAAGAAGGTCCTGATGATCACGATCATCGGCATCGGCCTCGTCACCGGTCTCATCGGTCTCCTGCCGAACGCGAACACCATCGGCGTCTGGGCACCGATCATGCTCATCATCCTCCGCATCGGCCAGGGCCTGTGCGTGGGCGGCGAATGGGGTGGCGCCGCGACCGCCGCCGCCGAGGCAGCACCGCCGGAGAGCCGCTCGTTCTGGGCCGCTCTCCCCCAGATCGGTTCCCCGATCGGCACCCTGCTCTCCTCGGGCGGCTTCTTCATCCTCGGCCTCACCGTCTCGACCGAGGCGTTCGACGCCTGGGGCTGGCGTGTGCCCTTCGTCCTCGCGATTCCGCTGCTCGGCCTCGCGGTCTACGTCCGCAACACGCTCGAGGAGTCCCCGGTCTTCAAGGCGGCCGTCGAGGGCGAGGACGTGGCGAAGGAAGTCCCGATCGTCCAGCTCTTCAAGAACTCCTGGCGCGAGGTCATCGTCGGCTTCATGTGCAACCTCCTCGGCCTCGCCGCATTCTTCCTCGTCACCACGTACGTCGTGTCCTACGGCGTCAACAACCTCGGGATGTCGAAGAACCAGATGCTCGCCGCGACCCTCGTCGGCGCCGCGGTCGAGATCTTCACGATCCTCTGGGTCGGCACCTGGGCGAAGAAGATCGGTGCGAACCGGATCACCGTGATCTCCGGAATCGCCACCGTTCTCGTCGCCTTCCCCGTCTGGCTCATGGTGAACACCGGCAACGTGTGGCTCGTCATCCTCGCGGTCGTCATCGGCATGCAGGCCCTCTCGATGGCCTACGGCGTCAACGCCTCCGTGCTCACGGCACTCTTCAAGCCCGAGTACCGCACCTCCGGTGTGTCGATCTCCTGCAACCTGTCCGCCGTGATCTCCGGCTTCGTGCCGATGATCGCGACCGCCCTCACCGCGGCGTTCTCCGGCTCCTGGGTCCCTGCCGCGATCATGCTCATGATCATCGGTGCGATCACGGCCGTCGGCGGCATGCTCGCCCCGAGGTTCAACGTCATGGACGACGGCTACAAGGCCTGACGGATCCCCGGGCGATCCGCCCCTCGGACTCCTGCGCCCGTTCTGTACCCCGAGTACGGTGCGGGCGCGGGTCGTTCTCCCCGCAGTACCTGCATCCCCGCAGACGCCGGTGCCGCCACGGTTCTCCGTGGCGGCACCGTCGTGTGTCCGGGGCTCGTGCAACCCACCTCGGGTGTCCACCCCTCCGGCCCTCGCATCGAATTCGCAATTCCGCGCTGTTGTGGCCGCAACCGCTGCACACACGAGAAAATCCGGCTCTTCGCAGTTGGGGGTGTAGTCCAGAGCTGAACCACCCGAACCATCC
>NZ_BAAANO010000025.1:0-6366 GCF_039529845.1 Brevibacterium samyangense
GTGCTCGTGGAGGCGACCTGGGGTGTGTACCAGCGGATCGTGGACGCATACCGGGATACGAACAAGAAGGTCGGGAAGGTGAAGATGAGCGCGGTGATCACGGACGTGGCGTCCGGGGTTCCGAGCGACCTGCGTGAGGTGATCACTTTGGGGCGGACGTTGAAGCGTCGGTGTGAGGACGTCGTCGCGTTCTTCGATCATCCCGGCAGTAGTAACGGTCCGACCGAGGCGATCAATGGGCGGTTGGAGCACTTACGTGGGTCCGCGTTGGGGTTCCGGAATCTTACGAATTACATCGCACGGTCGCTGCTGGAGGCCGGTAGCTTCCGCCCCGTCCTACACACTCAAATGCGATGAGCCGCATAACCCCGGTCGCCAAACCGACGAGCACGAACATCATGAGCTTGCGGTTGCGAAGAAATTCCCCTGTCGATGACATTGCGTGTGACGCTTCCGAGGTACGTGGGGCGATGGTCTGGGCTGGCACGGTGCTGTTCTCAGCCTCTCTTCGAGAGGGTTGAGAGTGCGGTGAGCGCGGTCACATCAGTGATCGTGATCCGCCCCTGTTCCTGTTGTGAGATCACCCCGGTGTCGGTGAGTTTGCGAAGTTGCCGACTGAGGGACTCTGGTGTCGTGGACAGGAGCGAAGCGATGTCCTTCTTTGCGAGCGGCAGCGTCACGTCGATGGCTCCTCGCGGCCCTGGCGTCGCAGGGAGCGAGAGCAGGTAATCGGCGAGACGAGAGCTCACGTTTCCGAAGATGACAGAAGCCAGCCGCGCCTCAGTATCATCCAAGCGCTGACTCACTCCTTGCAGCATGCGCAGCCCGATGCTCGGATGCTTCTCGACGAGACGCCCGAGATCGGCATGACGGAACACGCACAGTTCGGTACGCACGAGCGCTTCTGCTGCGTGATCGGGTCTCGTGCCGGTGAGAAACGCGGATTCTCCGATGAAGTCGCCCGGACCGAGGACCCGGATCACCTGCTCGTGCCCGGCCGCACTTGTACGAGCGATCTTCACCTGACCGGTGTGCACCACCATCAACTGCGACATATCCGAGCCTGCTGAATACGCCTGCTCGACAGCGTCTAATCGGACGGTACGTGCAAATCCCGCAACTTCCACTTGCTGCGCATGTGTGAGCCCTTGAAACAGCGGTACACGGGCCACGCAGAGATCATTTGCTGGATCAGCATCCACATCGGTTGAAACAGCCAACGGCATCCTTCCCTTCCCTTCTAGTATGGCGACTCGTGGCACAACACACGCGCTTCAGCTGAAGCCAGGGGTGGCGCGTGCAGTGATGTACGCGTGTGGCGTCCGCGGGTTCGAGCGCTGCCCGATCACCTCGAACCCGGCGTAGGTGAGGGCTTCGATCATATTGTTCATCGGCCACCGGTATGCGGCGGCGATCGGATGGTCGAATGCCTCCCGCCGCGGCCCCGCGAAAAAGGACATCAGCAGCGATCCGCTGTCACCCAGCCGAGTGCGCAGTGTTGCGAGCGCGTGTAGGAGCTCTTCTGAGCTCATGTGAATGGTCGAATACCAGGCGAGGATCCCGCCCCAGCGGGTCTCGCAACGGGCGAGATCTTCGATGGAATCGTGATGGAACACAACCGCGGGATGTCTGGCTCGGGCAATCGTGATGAGGCGATCCGATGGCTCGAGCCCTTCCACCGTGTGTCCGAGGCGTGCGAGGTGACCGGTCCAACGCCCGGTACCCGCGCCGACATCGAGAATGGGGCCATCGACTGCCGCGGCCCACGGCTCGATGACCGCACGATCAGGGTCATCCGGTGAGATCTCGGCACCGAGAATGCCCTCGATATCAACCTCAGGCGACCCGTATGCATCGGCCACCCGGTTTATTGAGGCCACAGGATCAGACGTCCGTGCTGCTGTGAATACGGCGTCCGTCGGTGCCTCAGGCAGCTGGGTCATGGTTCGATGATCACTTTGCCGGCAGTGTGCCCGGCCTCCACCCTGGCGACGGCTTCCGCAGCCCGATCGAGACTGTACCGGTCCGTCACCTGCGGGTCGACGAGACCGTACTGGGCAACGCCGGTGACCTTCTCGAGCCCTTCACGCGTGCGCACCACCGCTACGCCACCGAGTTGCTGCACGGTGGTCGGGTCTGCGGTACTGATGATGACGCTCGGGTCTTTGGCGACGACCGCGAGATCACGAAGCGCCTGCCCACCGACCAGGTCGATGAGCACATCAACACCCTCCGGCGCGATGGCACGCACCCGGTCAGCCGCACCCTCCCCGGAGGCAACGAACGTCGCACCGGTCGACTCCACCAGTTCCTGCTTCGCTGCACTGGCCACACCGATGACCGTGAACTTGTGCACATTTCCGATCTGCGCCGCCATCAGCCCGACCCCACCTCCGGCGCCAAGAATCAGCATCGTCTGACCAGGTTCCAGCTCGATCTGATGCGTCACGTCATACGCAGTCGCCCCTGCGACAGGCAGTGCTGCAGCGTCAGCAAAGGAAAGCTCTTCGGGCTTCTGGACGGTTTGTGCCGCATCCAACACCGTGTGCTTCGCGAACGTTCCCTGTCCTTTGGCCGCGAGGCCGAGCACCATGTCACCGACAGCGAAGTTCTCGACCTCTGCGCCTACGGCGGTGACGACACCGGAGGCCTCTCGGCCCATCGGTGCGGGAAGCGGCCAGTGGGAGCCCATCTGCCCCGCACGGATCTTCCAGTCAGCAGGGTTCACCCCGGCCGCTTTCACCTCGATCGCGAGCTCTCCAGGCCCAGGCGCCGGAGCGGGGCGTTCAACGAGTTCCTGCGTCTCGGGGCCGCCATAGGCGGCGAAGACCAGCGCTTTCGACATTATTGACTTCTCCTCATTCTCCAGGTGAGTGACACTTACGTGGTTGCCTGTGGCGGAGCGTCTTCACCCGAAGCCTCTGCCGCATCAGCGAGTTCCTTCGTGGCATACTCCGCGTCAATTGCGTGCTCCGGAGGTGAATAGACGGTGTAGAGCACCAAAGGCTCATCGCCAGTGTTGCGGAAGTTGTGGCGAGTACCGGCCGGAACAGCGCACAGGTCGCCGGCATCAACGGTGTGCGTCTCGTCGTCAAGGTCGGCCTCTCCGCTGCCCGACACAAAACTCAGCAACTGATCGGTGGTGTCATGCACCTCGTCGCCGATCTCCCCGCCCACCGGAATCGTCATCGCAACGAGTTGGGAGTGCTTTCCCGTCCAGAGCACCTGACGAAAATTCGTGTTTGCTTTCGCGACCTCGTCGATGATGAAGTGCGTCGCCTTCTCGCCGACGCTGAACTGGTTCTCACTCATGTGTGTGATCCTTTCTTAAGATGGAAGTTCGGATGAACTCTGGGCCGTGGCTGGTTCGACCGGGCGGCCTGTTTCATGTGCGGCTCGGGCGCGTTCACTCCTCGACAACGCAGTGGCTCCCTGGGTGTTGCGCAGCAGGCGCATCGCGTTGAGGATTACGATGAGCACCGATCCCTCGTGCACGAGCATGCCGATAGCCATCGTGACACCCCCTGCGAAGACCCCGACGAGCAGCACGACAACGGTGATAAGCGCGATCCAGATGTTCTGGCGCATGACGTTCACGGTGCGTTTGGCGAGGCTGATTGCTTCGGGCAGTTTCAAGAGGTTGTCGCCCATCAGGGCAATGTCTGCCGTCTCCACGGCCACCGCTGAGCCCGCTGCACCCATGGCAACACCAATGTCGGCGGTCGCGAGGGCCGGGGCGTCGTTCACGCCGTCGCCCACCATCGCGACCGTGTGCCCCTCGCGCTGCAACCACGCGACAGCGTCGAGCTTGTCCTCGGGTAGCAACGAAGCATGGATCTCATCGATGCCGACCGCCTCACCGATGGCTTCGGCGACAAGGCGCGTATCTCCGGTGAGCATCACCACCTTCTGCACCCCGCTAGCGTGCAAGCGCCTGATCATCTCGGGGGCATCCTCGCGGATCGTATCTGCGACACCGATTACGCCAAGCACGCTCTCATCGACCGCGACAATCATCGGGGTCTTGCCTGCCGCCGCCAGTTTCTTCGCAGCCACAGCCGCCCCCGCGTCGTTCACGATCCCGTACTGTTCGAGCAGCGGCACGTTACCGATGAGTACCCGCTTGTCGTGAGCGTCGGCCACGATCCCCTTGCCCACGACCGGTGTGACCGATCCCGGAAGGCCCTCGGGGGCCACTCCTTCTTCTCGTGCGGTGTCGAGGATCGGGCGGGCAAGTGGGTGCTCGGACCCTGCTTCTGCGGCGGCTGCCCAGCGAAGCACCTCGCGCCGATCCGCTCCAGGATTGAGCACAACGATGTCGGTGAGTACCGGGCGGCCCTCGGTCAGCGTGCCTGTCTTATCAACTGCGACAGCGGAGATTTTGGCCGAGGTTTCGAGGTATTCGCCGCCCTTGATGAGAATCCCGTTGCGGGCCGAGCGGCCGATTCCCCCTACGATCGCCACGGGAATCGAGATGACGAGCGCGCCCGGGCAACCGATCACGAGCAACGTGAGGCCGAGCACTACGTCACCAGTGATGAGGCCCGCCGCAAGCGCGAGTACCATCACCGCGGGCGTGTACCACTTCGAGAATCGGTCGATGAATGCCTGCGTTTTCGCTTTCGCATCCTGCGCTTCTTCGACACGGTGAATGATGCGCGCGAGCGTCGTGTCGGCTCCGATGCCGGTCGCCATGACCTGTATGAATCCGCCCCGCGAGATCGTGCCCGCAAACACGTGATCTGACTTCGTCTTTTCGACCGGGATCGACTCACCCGTGATCGATGCCTCGTCGATCGCTCCAGTGCCTGACACGACCTGCCCGTCGACGGGAACTTTCGCTCCGTTCTTTACGAGCACGATCTCGCCCATGCGCACCTGATGTGCGGCGATCTCGACCTGCTCACCGTCGCGCATCACGACTGCAACGTCGGGGGCCACCGCGACCAACTCAGCGAGCGCTGCACGGGTCTTGTTCATCGTGCCGGCTTCGAGAGCGTGACCGATCGCGAAGAGGAACGTCACGGCGGCAGCTTCCCAGAAGTTGCCGATGAGTGTCGCGCCGATCGCGCTGCAATCGATACGAGCAGGTCGATACTGATGAACTTTACGAGCAGTGCCCGGACGGCCTTCACGACGATTCCGTACCCCGCGACAATTGCCGCGGCGAGCATGAACGCGTTCGCAAGGGTAAACACATGACCAGAACCGTGGGCGTGTTCGCCAGCGTCGATCCACCATTGCGGACCGACCGTGACGTTCCAGCTGCCGCCGAAGAGCTTTTCGACGCCGAACGACACGAGAATGAGGAGGCCCGAGACAACGGGAATGAACCAGTTGCCATACCGCCACTTACGGAACGCGCTCACGAATGTGCCGCCTTTCGAATTGGTGAACTTAGTGCGTTAGGGGCCGTTTGGCTAGAACGCGGAGGCCTTCGACTTATAGCCGGCCTTATCGACAGCAGCAATGAGATCGTCGACGGAACTTCTTGTCTCATCGTGGTCGATCTCAACGCGACCCGAGGCGAAGTGCACCGTCACGTTCTCGACGCCATCGAGCTTGCCGACCTGCTTCTCGATCTTGGTCACGCACGACGGGCACGAGAAACCCTCGGCGCGCAGCAGAGTGTGGGTGGTGTCAGTAGCGTTCGCCATGATGAGTCCTTTCGCTTCACCCCGAAACGGGGATCGACCAGGAGGTTCCTGGCCTTCACGACCCAGACTATTGTGTTGACAGATCCTCAGCCTTGACCTAGATCAAGTCGTGCTCAGAGCTCTTCTCTGTGGCTCACCAGCTACTTGGGTGCTGTGAGTCGCTTCTTGGTTGATCTGCTGGGCGCCATGAAGGTCTACAAGACCGAACTGATCCGTCAGCAAGGCCCTGGCGGACGGTCGAGCAGGTCGAGCTTGCGACCCTCGAATACGTGTGGTGGTGGAACCATGAGCGGCTCCACGGGGAACTCGATATGCGTACTCCGATCGAGGTCGAACAGGCGTACTACGCTGAAACCGAGACGCTTCTGTCACCGACCGGCTGACAGGGAAACCGGTCGGAACAAGAACCAGGCCAATTCAAAATGCTTCTTCCTGCCAAGCGTAGAGACCAAGGCGCCCGTCTTCGAGCGGATGCAAAGGAAGAGCTGCACTCAGCTCGGGCTGCACCATCATCGGCATCGTGTCCATATAACTGATACTGCCATTACCGGCTCATCGCCTTTGAGTGTGTAGGACGGGGCGGAAGCCACCGGCGTCTGCTCATCGAGGACCCGACCCGCCTGGACGGTGTCAAGGTCGTCGGGGTCGATGAGCACGTGTGGCGGCACACCCGGCGCGGTGACAAGTACGTCACCGTGATCATCGACCT